>OMXQ01000024.1 GCA_900315065.1 uncultured Erysipelotrichaceae bacterium | reverse complement strand
CTCATAACAGTAATCATGTTGTCTGAATGTAAAAATGGCACCCGCAGGGGCGCCAGAAATCTGTCAGACTTCTGTTCTCCTTACGGGTACCACTTTAAAATCTAGTCTTTTTTTTTATTTATCAGTTACTTTGTGAGAGTATAAGCGCCCTGTCCTTCATCCTTCAGGGATGAAGAGAAGAATTCAGTCATGGCTTTGATCAAATACTCTGTATCTCTGACACCGGCTGTTTCATAACAGGAATGCATCGCTAACTGCGGCAGACCAATATCAACCGTATTCAGGGAAATATGACTATTGGAAATATTGCCAAGCGTAGAGCCGCCTCTTTCATCAGAACGATTGGTGAATGTCTGTACCGGTACATTGACTGCTGCACAGATTTCTTTGAAGATAGCAGCACTGACCCCATCGGTTGTATAAAACTGATTGGCATTGTACTTGATGACAATACCTTTATTCATCAAAGGCCTGTTGACCGGATCTGCCTTTTCCGGATGGGCCGGATGAACGGCATGGGCATTGTCTGCAGATACCATGAAACTGGAGGCAGCTGCTGCCCGCAGGTCCTTATGGAAAGCTGCACAGATTCTTGTCAGAGTATCTTCCAGGAAGGAAGAATCAGCCCCCTGCTTGGTTCTTGAACCAACTTCTTCATTATCGAAGATGGCAAGCACCGGTACACTGGCGGAATCTGTACTATTCAGGAAACCATTCAGATCACCATAGCCGCATTGCAGATCATCCAGATGAGGGGCAGAGATATATTCATTGTCTGCACCCCAGGCAGTTCCCTTTTGGCGGATATAAAGGAAAAGGTCATGAGAGATAATGTCTTTTTCTTCCACACCGGCAGCCTGAGCAACAATCTTCATGAAAGAGCCCTTGGCACTTTCCTCTCCCAATACCGGTAACATATCTATCTGAACATTCCAGGAATGATCCTTGTTGGCACCTCTGTCCATGTGAATGGCAAGATTCGGAATCAGAAGCAGGTCTCTGTCCACATCCACAAGTTTTGTGACAAAGCGGTCACCTTCTTTGACTATAACTCTGCCGGCAACGCTTAAAGGCCGGTCAAGCCATGGTCCCATTAACATGCCGCCGTATCCTTCAACATTCAGTTTCACATAGCCGTTCTGGACAATTTCCGGATTTTCCTTGATTTTGAAAGAAGGTGAATCAGAATGCGAAGCCCCAATCATGAAACCATTGAAATCATTCTTCGGAATACGGAAAGCAATCACGCTGGATTCATTGCGGACAATGAAATACCTGCCGCCTTCCTTCAGATTCCAGTCTTTTCCTTCAATTAATTCTTCATAATTGTTTTCTTTCAATACTTGTCTGACTTGTGCAATTGCCTGAAAACTGGTATGGGCACCGTTCAGAAATTCCAATAAACTCTTCACTTTGTTTCTCCTTAATCTACATAATTGCCATGGCGGAATACCGGAACAACAGTCCCGTCTGCCTGAATTCCGTCAACTTCCATTTCTCTTGTACCGAACATGAAATCAACATGCTGGAGAGAAGTATTCCCGCCGGCTTTCTTCAATTCTTCTTCACTCATATGAATGCCGTTTCCGACATTTTCCGGATAACACCTGCCAAGGGCAAGATGACAAGCAGCATTTTCATCAAACAAAGTATTGAAGAATAAAATGCCGCTCTTTGAAATCGGGAAATCATACGGTACCAGGGCAACTTCGCCTAAGTGTCTGGATCCTTCATCAAAAGCAATCAGCTGATCCAGAGCTTCCTTCCCTTTTTCTGCACCCCATTCTTCCACTCTGCCCTTTTCAAACCGGAACCAGAAATTTTCAATGACAGTACCGCCATAGGATAAAGGCTTGGATGCATGCACAATTCCGTTGACATTGTTTCTGTCCGGCATACAGAAAACTTCTTCCGTCGGAATATTCGGATCGAAATACACACCAGCCGGGGTTGTATCCCCGCCGCCTACCCAGATGTGGTTCTTTACCAGATTGACAAAGAGATCTGTGCCAAGTTCAGAAGTAAAGTGCAGCTTTTCAAACTGATACGATGTCAGTTTCTTTGCATGTGCGATCAGCTCGGCATCATGGTTTTCCCATTCTGCTAACGGATCTTCCTTTTCATTGACTCTGGAAGTCATGAAGATCGCTGCTTCCAGCTTTTCATAAGCTTGTTCTTCCGATAAATCCGGGAAGACAGCCTTTGCCCATGCGGCAGATGGCAAACCAATCACACACCACTGGCCTTCATTGTTGGTTGTATAGGCATGAAGATCCTGCATCTTCTTTGACCAGGCAGAAGAACAGGCTCTGATCTTCAGAGGATCAATGCCTTTCATATAACCTGGCTCATCCGAAAGAATATTCAGGAAGCAGGCTTTGTCATGAACTCTTTTTTCTTCTCTTGCATGCATGTAATCCGGAATGTCCTTCAGTACTTCTTCACTCTGGTTCTGAAACTTCAGCCGGTTAAGCTGCGTATCTTTCCAATCCACATCAACATACGAAGCACCTGCTTCATATGCTTCTTTCGCACACATTTCAACGAATGCATAGTCACGGACATTGGCTCTTATAATAAGAGGCTGTCCATGCTGGACATTGACACCTCTTCTGACTGCTAAATGGGCAAGTTTCTGATATAAAACTTCATTCTTCATGCTTGTCGTTTCCTCTTCTGTTAAATAACTTCTTATACACATCGGACACTTCAATCAGATCCAGGGAGTCTTTCGTAATCAGGAAAGGTCTTGTCCCATATGGATTCAGAATAATGCCGTCCGCTGTATTTCTGACCATGGAAATCAGCTGATCAGGTCTTACCTGCATGACCTGTGCCTTGTCCATATGAACCAGGCTGTCAGCTCTAGCCAAAGCATCCCAGTCTGTAAAAGCAGCTAAGAAAGAACCTTCGTGCTGCGGTGATGAAAGACCTCCGAAAGAAATACTCATGTTGGTAAAGACCGGATCCATCAGATCACCTGCTTCTTTATCCGGGGCAATCCCGCACATCAGCAGATGACTATAGGCAAAACTCAGAAAGACTCTGTCAATAAATGCCTTCTTTGTAAGACACGTATCCGTATCATTGATGAGACCTCTTAAATACGGATTTTCCGCATTGATTTCCTGCATCGGCAAAGAAGCAGCTGCCGCTGCATCAGAGATGACCATCATGTCTTCCCATGGAACCGACATTGTGCTCTTCAGACGGAAATGAATAAAGGTATCATTGGCAGTTGTTGTTTTCGTCCCGTTTTCAGAAATGAATATGACTCTGGCTGTATAGAGTCCCTTTGGTCCGTAAATAAAGACTTTGTCCAATTGATGCATGCAGCCGTGAATCACACCGGAACCTTCCAATGTACCGTCACCGCCTGCTTTGGCATCGGTTACTACCAGAGAATATCTTCTGTTTTTATAACGCACAAACCTTTCACTCAGCAGCTTCATGCGGATATCCATGCCGCAATTATATTTATACAAAGACCGGTACATGGACATGGCAAAAAGAAGTAAAACCAATACAAAATAGAAAGCAATGGAATTTTCGCCGCCTGAATGACTGATATAATTCACCAGCATCATGACAGCTGCCGCAATCATCCCGTAGAACAAAGTACTGCCTGCCCATCTGCCAAGATTGTTCCAGCGGGCTTTGCCGAATTCGACTTTGTCATACTGGATATTCAGCCACCTCAGCAATAAGAGATATACCCCGGCTGCCGCTGCTCCGCCTGCTGTTACTTTCGCAAAAGTACTGGTGGACAAAGTTGTCCCCAGCAATGTAAAAGCCGCACCCATGCCGGCTGCGTTAGCGAAGAAAAGAACCATGAGCAGACCTGCTGCACAGATATAAAAAATCTTTTTCAAAAGACCTTCCTCCGGAATCAGTATTATTCTACCGCATCGCATGAAAACTTGCGACTCAGGCAATCCTGCTGGTGGACACTTCTTTCTGCCTGGACTAATATGAAGGCGGCACCATAAAAATGAGAAAGTAAAAAAGAGAAATAAGTAAAGATGTTTACATACCAGAAAGTCACAGAACAAAATGCAGCAATTCTCAGAAACTATTACATTCATTGTACATACCAGTTATGTGAATATTCCCTCGGCACGAAATTAATGTGGGAAGACGAACTACATCCGGAATGGGCGGAAGCTGAGGGATGCCTGATTGTCCGCAATGAATTCCAGGGTCAGAAAGTCTATGACTTCCCGGTAGCAGGAGTGGATGGTGACATTGATGCAGCTCTCTTATCTATGGAACAGGATGCTTTTGAAACCGGCATTCCCTTATGCATATCCATTGTCCCGGAATGTGAATCCGTGCGTCTGTTAAAAAGATATCCATTTGCCCATGTCTATAACATCCGCACCTGGGATGATTATATTTACAACACAAAAGACCTGGCTTCCTTTACCGGCAAGAAATACTCCGGTCAGAGAAACCACATTAATAAATTCCTGAAAGTCTGTCCAAACGCTGTCTTCAAAGAACTTGACGTCGAAGACTTTCCGGCTATAGATCGTTTCTTTGAAGAATACAAAAAAGAATTCTCCAAGGAAGACATTGCCAAAGCTGCTGATGAACTTGCTTATTCAGAAAGAATGATGAAATTATCAGGGCGCAGATGGTTCTGTGCAGGCGGTTTGTTTGACAAGGACAGACTGATCGCATTGGGACTTGGAGAAAAGTGCGGAGATACCATGATCATGCACATTGAAAAGGCTCTGTATTCTTACGAAGGCGTATATCCATATTTCGTAAAGGTCTTTGCGTCTCATTTCGGTACTGATGTGGAATTCGTTAATCGTGAAGATGATGCCGCAGACAGAGGATTGCGTACTTCCAAACTCCAGTATCATCCGGCATATCTGGCACAGAAGTATGTTTTCAAACCGATGAACGACCTGCTGGAACACGTCCATGTCATTCCGACTTTGAAAACAGAAAGACTGGTTCTGAATGAGATCCAGAAAGAAGACATTCCTGCCTACAACAAACTTGTCCTGGACAAGGAAAGAAACAGATGGTGGGGCTATGATGATCTCGGCAATCTGGATAAACCATATACAGAAACCAGTTTCTATGATGTCACCAGAACCGACTGGAAAAAGAAAAACTGCATCAACTTTGCCATTCGTCAGAACGATACTTTCATCGGCGAAGCAGTTCTCTATAACTTCGACTTCAGAGGCGGGGCTGAGCTTGGTGTCAGAATTGACAAGACTTATGCCGGTCACGGCTATGGCACAGAAGCCTTCCAGGCTGTCGCAGACTGGGCTTTGTATACTGTTCATATGCGAAACATTGTCGCAAAATGCTACCACGAAAATACTGCATCCTATAAAATGCTTTCATCATGTATGACAAAGTCCGGCAGTGATGAAACCTTTGATTATTTCCGCAAAGAAGTATAAAGGAAAAGGAAAACAAAGATATGAGTATTCTTTTTGATCTTCAAAATGGGAAAGGCTTCACTGAAGCAGAAAAAAGCATTGCGGCTTATCTGCTCAACCATGCAGAGGAAATCCAGGATCTTTCCATCGGAGATCTTGCCGCTAAGACCAATACCAGCAATGCATCCATTATCCGTCTTTGCCGGAAGCTCGGCACTAAAGGCTATCGTGATTTCCGGATTTCTTTTCTACGTGAATTTGAGAGAATTCCTTCTGACGGGAAAGCATTGGATGTTTCCAATCCGATCTATGATCGTTCCTCGCCTTCTATCGTCATGAAAAACATTGCGGATGTGGAAAAGTATGCGGTTAATGTATGTTATACCTCTGTTTCTGCACTGGATTTGCAGAAGGCAGCTTTCCTGCTTTCCCATGCAAAAAGAATTCTGATTTATGGAGTAGTGTCGAAAACTCAGACTAACTAAGGAGGCTGGTATCAGGCTGAAGTTGAAAATTGAAAAGTGTCTCAATCAGGCCGCATTAAAAACATCTATTATCAGAACATATTTTTGAAAATTGAATATTAGTGCTTATTCTTTAACCCAGGCATCCAGATGAATGTTAATTGCAGCGAAGATTGAGAAGAAAGCCTGCTTGGCTTCACCTCGTATCTTCATCTGGTGAAGATGATAGTCATTGAGAATTCTGTTGTTAGTGCGTTCTGTGGAAGTACGATTGTTATAAACCTTTTTCCATGCATCGGATCTGTATCTGACAGGACCACCATATCTGATGTCATCTCCGTCATTGATGTATAACACTTTGCCATATTTGGATTTACTGCATTCATCCTTGAATGGACATGAATCGGTTTTGCTAAGTACAAACGGGCAGCGGAACTTTCGGCGGCTGCGTTGAATGTCATATCCATAGTCGACCATCGCAATTCCTTTCTTACAGATAGGTATATCGTCATCAGTGAGTTTCAAACCGTCTTCCTTTTCTTTTGAAGTCCGCCTTTTATTCCTGTCAATAAATGGGATAATATTGGCAGAACGCAGATATTGGTAAATAGGAAGCGAATCGCTGGCAGAATCGAAGCACATCTGAGCAGGGTGGAGATCTGAACAGATGTCTAGGAATTGTGCAGTGCAGGAGATTGTCGACAGAGCGTCATGACGGGAAGCTTTTTCCAGAGAAACAAAGACAGGCAGGTCAATGTTCTTTAAAGGGTTGTGATAAGAAATGTTGTACAATGTGAAACCAAGGTAGTAGGTTCCAAGGTCGCTGTCCCAGCCGATATCTGCGTTTGGCGCTGTAAAGCGATACATTTCCTTATCCGGATCATCCGGGAGAATAACATGATGACCGTATTGACTTGCATGAATGTGCAGGGAAGAACCATCACCGGAAAGAGTGAGATTGTGGGAATCAATGAAGCCCATGTCGGCAGAAGGCAGAACAACTAAGGCATTCATGATAAGCTGCAGGGTATAGATCATGCGTTCACGATCAGCCTCAGCACCGTTCTTGTATTTGTCAAATAGGTAATAAGTATCAGTATGTGAATAGTTGATAAGCTTCTCATTTTTCTTAGGCTTAGGTTTATCTGGTTTCTTGTAATGATCTTTAGGATAAAGTTCATTCATATGAGAATGAATACCAGTAAGCCTGGAAATGAAGTCATAGTGAGAAGAGGAACTCGGCGGAGAATCAGCACCAATAAGATATAGAAGCAGCTTGTCGTTCCTGAGTTGATCACACCAGCTGTCAATTGACAGATAGTTGAGGTGCTGCATCAGAATAAAGGAACGAATGAGAATAGTGGGATCGATCGCAGGTCTTCCAGTGGAAGAATATAAAGGCTGGAGAATGTCATAGACGAGATCGGCGTCGAGCTTCCACATCTTATGAAAAGCAGAACGAAAGGACGAAGAATCCAGACGATGAAGCTGATCATAAGACAGATTGTTCTTTTCCGACTTGAGATGGAATCTGAAATCCTGAGTCGAAGAGAAATATTTGAGCATCACACTCACCTCCCACCTTCTACCAAAGGCGAGCGAAGCGAGCCCGCGAAAACAGCATTTTGTCAAGAGTTAAAATGCAAAAAAGTTGGGGGTGAAGGGTGAAAATGATGCAAAAAAAAAGCGTGTCGTTAAGCTATCTCAGACTTTTCGACAACGCTCTTATGGAGTGGGGGGAATCCTATCTCGTTGCCAAAGTTTTTGCAAGGCGTATGGCCCGGATCGGCTATTATCCGATTGTCATTGATGCTGTGACAGAATCCCTGGCTTTGGCAGAACATTCTGACGAAGAAGATGTCGCTTTGTTTATTTCCTATTCCGGCTCGGGAATTGTAACTTATCTTAACCGGGGTGAAGTACAGACGCTGCGGGATCACGGCTGTAAAACCATTGTCGTTACTTCCAATAAAAATCTGAAAGGCTTTGATCATATCGTTCTGTATCCTCATAACGAAGATGAGAACGAAAACCTCGGAACCTTCTATTCCACTGCCGCTGCCAATTATCTGCTCAGCGTAATCTACAGTATTCTTTTCTCCCGCGACTACACGAAACTCAAAAAAGAAAAAGATCAGGATGACAGCAAATTAAGGAAGTTCATAAGACAAAATAATTATGAACCTGAAGTTCAGACCTGTGTTCACAGAATGATGTGTTCTGTGAACCTTTTTTTCTTCTTTTCCCATAATTGTTGATAGCGTTTACATATGTTTCTACAACTATAGACGTATTCGGAAAGACGGCCGCTTTCCGATATTGATTACGGAGGAATATATGTTTGAACGTTTATCAAATTTTCTGGATGCGCATCTCGGCGCTTTTGCTGAAAAACTGAATAAAAATGATGTAATCGCTGCAATCTCTGCAGGTATGATGGGCACCATGCCGATCACCCTCGGAGTTGCAATTCTCTCAATTCTTCTTTACCTGCCGATTCCTGCATGGCAGGGCTTCCTGACCAATACCGGTCTGCTTGACATCGGCATGATGGCATTGACTGTCACCAACAATATGCTGGCACCTTATGTTCTTGTTTCTATGGCACATGCCTATGCCAAGATCAAGAAGATCAGTGTCATGAACTCTATCGTTCTTGCTATGGGTATTTTCTTCATCCTGATGCCGTTAACCGTCGTCAAGGGTGATTACGGAAATTCTTATACAATTTCTACAGCTTATCTTGGTTCCAACGGTATCTTCATTGCCATGATTTTAGGCCTGCTGATTCCTGCGCTTTATTCCCGTCTGATCAAGCACGTCGGTATCAAGCTGCCTGCTACAGTTCCGCCAATGGTTACGGATTCCCTGTCACCAACATTTGTTGCCATGATTCTCTTCGGGTGTGCCTTCTTAGTCAAGTTCGGCTTCAGCCTGACCCCGTTCGGCAACTTCTTTGATTTCTTTAATACAATTGTCGGTGCTCCGGTCATGAAACTGGGTGCTTCTGTTCCGGCTCTGATCATCACTTATACCTTCTCCAACCTCCTTTGGTTCTTCGGTATTCATCCATCTGCTATTCTTAGTGTATATGCACCGGCTATGATGACTGCTGCCAGTGCAAACGTCCAGGCTTATATGGCAGGTACTCCGGCTTCCCAGCTTCCATATCTCGGCTTCAGCGCTGTTTATTCCCTGCTCATCATCGGTGGTTCCGGCGTTATGATCGGTCTTTCATTAAGCATGCTGACTGCTAAGAGTGATCGTTACAAGGCACTTCGTAATCTCGCTTTCATTCCGTCCTTATTCAATATTTCTGAACCGATCATGTTCGGTCTGCCGGTTGTATTAAACCCGATCTTCTTCATCCCGATGGTTATTGCGGTTCCGGTTGTCGGCACAGTCGGCTATCTTATGGTAAAGATGGGACTTGCCAATGGCTTTAATCCTCTGATCCAGCTGCCTTGGATTATGCCGGCACCGATTGCTGGTCTCTTGAACGGCGGCTTCGGCCTGTTAGTATTCGTTATTGTCGGCATTGTTCTTTCCTGCGTAATCTATTATCCATTCTTCCGGATGGCTGATAAGAAGGCATGCAAGGAAGAAGCAGAAATCCGCGCTGCTGAGGAAAATAAATGAGCTTCCCGAAGAACTTTCTCTGGGGCGGCGCAACGGCTGCCAACCAGTTTGAAGGCGCATGGGATGAAGACGGCAAAGGTGCCAGTGTTCCTGACCACGTCAGAGGCGGCACCTTAACCAGACCGCGTCAATGGGACAAAGAGATTCAGGCCGGCGTCTACTATCCTTCCCATGAAGCAGTCGATTTCTATCACCACTACAAAGAAGACATTGCCATCTATGGCGAAATGGGCTTCAAATGCTTCCGTCTTTCCATCAACTGGGCAAGAATCTATCCGAATGGAGAAGACGATGAGCCTAATAAGAAGGGCCTTGAATTCTATCACAATGTTTTCGCAGAATGCAGGAAGAATGGTATTGAACCATTAGTCACTATTTCCCACTATGAACTCCCGTGGGCTTTGTCTGTAAAATACAACGGCTGGACCGGCAGAGGCGTCATCGATGCATACGTAAAATATGCAACGACCCTGTTCAAAGAATACAAGGATGAAGTCAGATACTGGCTGACTTTCAATGAAATCAATACCGGTGCCTTGTTCTATGGCAGAATCATGTCCTTAGGCATGCAGGTCAGAGACGGCCAGACCATGTATGAAAACAACGAAACACCGATACAGATCAATGACCGCTTTACTGCTCTCCACAACCAGTTTGTGGCCAGTGCAAAAGCTGTCATGACCGGCCACGAAATCAATCCGGATTTCCAGATCGGCTGTATGATTGCCTTTGTTCAGGTTTATCCATATACCTGCAATCCGGTTGAAATCCAGATGGTTCAGCAGATTAAGCAGATCAATAACTGGTTCTGCTCCGATGTTCAGATTCTCGGCAAATATCCAGGTTACATGAACCGCTATTTCCATGAACACAACATCCACTTCAGAACAGAACCTGAAGATGCAGAAATCCTGCAGAAGGGAACCGTTGATTTCTATTCCTTCTCCTATTACATGTCCAATGTCTTCGCCCTGCATCCTGACAAGGAAACTGTCAGTGGCAATATGTCCCGCGGCATGAAGAATCCTTATCTGAAGATCAGTGACTGGGGCTGGCAGATTGACCCGGTAGGTCTGAGAATAACCCTGAATGAAATCTATGACCGTTACCGCATTCCTGTTATGGTCGTAGAAAATGGTCTTGGTGCAGATGATGAACGCAGCGAAGACGGCAAGTTCCATGATACCTACCGTATTTCCTATCTGCGTGACCATATCAAAGCCATGAAAGAAGCTGTGGAAGACGGCGTTGACCTGATGGGATACACCATGTGGGGATGCACCGATCTGGTATCTGCCTCCACTGGCGAAATGAAGAAGCGCTATGGCTTTGTCTATGTCGACAAGGACAATGACGGCAACGGCGATCTTCACAGAGAAAGAAAAGATTCCTTCTACTGGTATAAAAAAGTCATCGCTTCCAACGGTGAAGCTCTCGATTGAGTATATGAAGAGAGCTGAGACAAAATTCTGTCCCAGCTCTTTTTTATGATGCATAAATTATTTCAGCTTATATTTTCTGTCTTTGGTTGTTCCAAGCCTCTCCAGCATTCCTTCAGCGACAAGCTCATTCAGGATCTGTCTGGTTCTCGGTGCTTTCAAACCGATTTCAGAAGCGATGCTTTCTGTTGTATATTCCTGGCCTGAAGCCATCATGTCAAAAATTTCTTTTTTCCTTGCTGCAGATTTGTATTTTATCTTTTTCTCTGTGTCTGAGGAGCCTTCATCAGAATCGTCTGTTTTTTCCATACACAAAAGAAGCGTCACCTGATTCAAATTGGTATCTTCAGAAAGTACTGGTTCTTTCCATCCTTCTTTCTTCCAGACATGCAGAATAGTCGGAATACCGGAACCGGCATTATCACCAAAGCCGATCATTCTGAGCATTGTCTGCATATGCGGGTTTCTGGACTTTGAATTGCCGCCCCTGAAAATCTCTTCGACGGATAACTTAAGACTGCCGGGATTCGTGAATTCAAAGCTGTTCTGTTTCTTAATAACTTTCAGTGTTCCTGCATCCAGCAGATAATCCGCATGAATAATCATATTTACGAAAGCTTCACGAACTGCCTTATGAACTGGCGTATCATCAACTCTCTGCATATTCTCCAGGACAAACGGCTTCTTCAGATCAGCTGTCAGCTTTGGCGTTACTTTCATGAAGAAATTAAACAGATTATTCTCCCAGGTACCGTCGTATGTAACACGATCAGTCCACCGCATCTCTTCACTGACATAGCTTTCATCACGATAATCCATCATAATATTTGAGAATCTTTCACGAATCGACAAACCTTTTCCAAACATCAGTAAACCAGCCATAGTCAATCCTTCTACACCGGTTTCCCTGTCTTTTCTATATCCGCCAAGATCTTTCAGAAATGTCAGATCATCATGCTGATTCCAGACATGATCCGGATTTCTGCTGCTGAACATTGTCCGGTAATGCCTCAAAGTATCCTGATCAATATCATCCATGTTGTAATGATTCAGTACCATGCCGTCATTTCCAGCTGCACTCTGGTCACGAAGCATTGCCTTCACTTCATCATCGGACGCATGATAATCTCCTTCATGATTTCTTTTGAACGTACCTTTGAACGGATTCTCACCAATATAAACCGGCCGGTAATTATAATCAGCACGCGGCACATGGATTGATATAACATCCAGGCCATTCTCAAGACGAATCGCCTGCACATCTTCATCATGAAGAATATTTTTATTTACTTTGGCACCATTGATCGTATTCCAGAAATCTTCAATTTGTTTTTCTGCATTTTGAAGTCCCTGAACGATAAAACGATCTTTGGAAGTCTTTGCTTTCTTATCTTCTTTTACGCCAAGGAAAATATACCCACCTTTTGTATTGGCGAAAGAAGAATATGTTTCCCACAATGATCTGGGAATTGTATTCTCTGATGCTTTGCATTCAATATCCACTTTTTCTCCTCTTTGTAGAAGGTGTTTTAATTCAGATATATCCATGATAGTTCTCCTATGATATCTGCTATTTTTATAACACATAATCCGCTGATTTGCATATTAATTCGCTGATTATTGAAAAATCCGCTGATTTTATTTTTCAGCGGATTCTTAATAATTACCGTTAATAACTTTCTCACCAAGCTCTACTTCATCAGTAATGATGTAATCAGCCTGTGCCCACATCATATCATTCATGCCGTTCACAGTTTCAACTGTCCAGACACCAACTTTCTTGCCAGCCTGATGAATCTTGGCAATATTATCAGAAGTTGCTGTTTCTTCTTCCAGCAATAATTCGTCACAATTCATATCCGCAATGTCCCCGAAGGAGAAATAACAAAGATAACCTGTTTCCATTTCCGGATAACTTGTTTCGATATAACTGACTAAAGGATAATCCAGGGAGATAAAAGTACACTGGTCACTCATGCCGTGTTCTTTCGTAATCTCGTAAAGATCATCTGCCATCTGCTGGTCAGCAGTTTTTCCTTTAAGTTCCACATACAGCCGGATGTGGTCTGCCTTTGCCTCATCCAGCATTTCTGCATAGGTGGCAACTTTGCCTTCCTTGTGGGGATCCGCAGGATTCTTTACTTTCAGCTCCCGGATCTCATCCAGGGTCATATCTGATACCTTTTTATCTACGCCGCAGCTGCGTTTGAAGGTATCATCATGATTGACGACATAGTTTCCGTCTTTGGTCCTCTGTACATCAATTTCACCTGCATAAGCGCCGTGCCCGCTTGCCAGTTTCAGACCATCGGTTGTATTCTCCGGTCCCAATACACCGCCTGCCCGATGAGCAATCATCTTCATATTCTGATTTTTGGCAGTCAGATCTCCCTGGAATGAGGCAAGCACTGCTACAACCAGAGAAATACATGCGACCACTGCAGCCGTCTTCACCCAGAAAAACACACCTTTTCTCTTTTCCGGTGTCCTGTATTCCACTTCTCTTCCGCTGTATTCATTGAACAGGATGGTCAGTTCCATCATCTGATACTGCAGGACGACACCGGCTGTCATAAGCATAATCAGAACGAGGATACCTGTAATGACAGATAAGCCGATTGCCAATGCAGGTGAAGATGTATTTGCCTTTACCAAAAAGAACAGGACAATACAGATCACAGCTTCCATTGCAACAAGGCCCCAGGACTTCACTACAAACCACAACATAGCACCCAGAATCTTCAGCCAGTTCTTTCTTGCAAGTTTTGTGGATTTCTTCATTGCCTCCCGGGTTTTCTTTCCTTCCAGCAAAATGAAATGGAAGGCAAAAATATAATGAAGACCAAGAATAAAGAGGAAGATCACCAGAATCATATAACCGATGTTTAAAACAGGATCAGCCCTGATGACTGACATGATGAAATCAGGAATCACAAAACTGCTGGTCAGCGAAATACCAAAAGCTGCACCCGTCAGAGGTCCCAGCAATGAGAAATACAAAATCAGGAAAATACCCCATGGATTGAAGAAATATCTTGTCATTTCCAGAGCTTCTGTAATCAGCTTCAATGCCTTTACCTTTTCTCCCTTCAGAATACGATCCGAAAGAAGAATGGTCGCATTGATATCAAAAGCTGTATACAGACACAAAATCAGATACCCCAATACAATTAAGAACCAGCCCTGCCAGCTTCTTAACAAGTAGGGAAGATCACCGCTTGTAAAAGCAGGTCTCCCCACATTCCATAACAAAAAGCCGCCGAACTTCTTCAATCCCATCATTAACAAGCCGAATGCTATTTTGGAAATGAACTGATATTGTAAGATACCCGGTACAGCCCGGTAGTATTTCAATAAAGATACCCGTTTCTTCATAAAATCCCCTCAAGTATTAGTATGATTTTTCTACAAGTATTCTAGCAGGCAAAAAGAAAGAAGGTCCATAAGAATCAGTGATCATCACTGATTCTTACAAACCATTTTTATTCCTTTTCCTGATTATCTTTCTTTCAATGTAACATGCATAATGTCACCGAAATTCTTGCCCAACTGATAACGGATATCTTTACGGACGCCGATGATATGACATGGCGTTCCCATACGCACTACCTGGCCGTCATATGGAACTCCGTCAAAGGTAGCATGTACTGCAACTCTGCTCTTTCCAAATGTTTTTATGACATCAAACGGCACTTCAACATATCCTGCATCCATATCTCCGTTCTGGATCAGAACTGCATCAAATTCGTAGGCCGGATATGACTCAGGATCTGTCAGTAAAACCTTGTACATTGGTTTTCCTTTGGCAAGATCATCAACCAGTTTATCCAGCTGACGGACTTTCTTCATGAAAGGATCTTCAATTGTTTCCACCTGGACGCCGCAGATCCTGCCGGTAATCATGTCCGCTTTCTCATTGTAGTGAGGTGCCTGTTCAAAGAAGGTTCCGTAATTCACATCAGAATCCAGCTGTGCTTCCAGTTCCTTCTGATCATAGCCAGTTAACCAGCAGATGATCTGGTCGACTTCTTCCTTTGTTCTGCCTTTTCTTTCTGCTTTATTAACCAGGCATTCATATACCTTCTTCAGATGCATTTCGTATACTTTATTTTCCTGCATGTTCTGTTCTCCTTTTCATGCATACATATTTAATTTTTTGCCGGCTGTCTTTTCAGGACATTTCTGATATCCGGTTTCATACCGGTAACCGTATGAAGCCATATGCTTAACAATACGATAATGCCTATCTGCAGCAAATAAAATCCAAAGGTATGACTCCATTGCAGAATGCCACATACAAATAAGACCGGATATTGCCAGAGATAAATTTCATAGGAATATTTACTGATATAACGGAAGGGTGTCAGATTCAATAATCTTCCTGCGCCGTTTTCTACGGATACAACTTCTACCATGCATACACATAACAGCGTGTAGACAAACATCCCGATTTCATAAACCCACATGGCAGAGCCTGGTGCTTTCAGATACAGAATGATACTGACAAGGATAAATACGAACAGATAAACCAGTTCCTTCATACCTGACTTTGAATGCAGGAAAATCAGGTGTCTGTTTTCCTTATGCAGAAGACCTGAAGAAACGCCTGCCAGAATCGCATAGAAACGGCAGAAAGAATCATAGTAAAGAACAGTGGCCGGCGTATGCATAAAAGCCCGTACCGGCATAATAAGTGCCGTCACAGCAGTTAATCCAAAGGCTGTCAGTAACATTCTGTTCCTGCCGGCTTTCTTCTTAATCAACATAAACAGGGCATAGAGCCAGGGCCAGATCAATTCAAACTGGATCTGGATGGCAATATACCAGAAATGGGTAAAAGGAGAATTGTCCGTTACCTTGGTAAAGTAATCCGCATTCATATGCAGCTGCCAGTAGTTGTTATAACCTAATAAAATACTGGCAGTTTCATGATCTGCATTGACCAGATACGTCTTATCTATGAAGAAGAGAATACCGATTGTCGAAAAGATCACGATCAGCAGCTGTGGATAAATACGAAGGATTCTCTTTTTGTAATAAAGAAGAATGGAAGACAAAGTACCATCATAGTGCTTTGCCATAGTAATACCGGCAAGATACCCGGTTAATACAAAGAAAAGAATAACACCGAAATAACCGCCTGGAATCTGAAATGGAAAAGTGTGATAGAGAAGAACACCGATCAGGGCTAAGGTACGCAGACCATCCAGGCCGATGATATTATTCTTTTGTCTTGTCTTTGTCTGCTTCATCATTGTGTCCTTTCAGGTCCAGGTCTTTGGTAATTTCATCATCAATCAGTTTTGCATAAGCTTTGGAACCTTCTTCATTCGGATGCAGATGATCCGCAAGAATATATTCATTCATGTGTTCCATCGCCAGGCTTTCCCAGTCGATGATATACGCATTGTCATGTTTTGCGGCAACTTCTGCCTGTTTCTTGTTAGAATCATTGGTCACGCCGTATGTGGTAATAAAGAAGACAGGTCTTTCCCCGCAGATGTCAATGAGCTTTTCTACCTGGTCGTCTGTGATCGTAGAATTCGTACCGACTGATAATACGACAACCGTACTTAACTGGTTCTTATCCGCAAGATCCTGAAGAGCCTGGGTGCTTTCACCAATGGCTCTTCCAAACACGGCATCAATATAGGCATTCGGAAATTGTGCCTGCAGAGCATCATAAGCAGCTAACATGACAGAATCCCCGACCATGATAATGTTCATCTCAGAAGCATCATCATAAAGATCCTGCATTTCCGCTAAGGTAAGCGGCTTATTGCCGGCTGCTTTTGCTTTGGCTTCTTCTCTTGCCTTGGCGGCTTCTTCCTGTTTCTGCCGGATAATCTCTTCAATTCTTCTCTGTTCTTTGCGCATAGAACGGGGCACAAAGAGCGTTGTCACAAACCCTGTTCCTGTTAAAACAAGCATCAGGATGGAAAAGACGATCATTAGTTTCTGCTGTATCGTTTTCATTCTTCTTCCTTACAAAAATACTTCCGCACGGGAAGTATCAAGGTTATTTTTCAATCTCGTCAAAATCATGACGGGAAATACAGGCGCCAAGGTGCTGGCACACTGCAGCAGAGATCCGGTTTGCCTTTCTGGCTGCTTCTGTCAGAGTCTCACCAAGATACAGATAGGACAGAATAGCACCGATATGGGCATCACCTGCTCCTGTGCCGTCAATAACTTTGCAGGAAACAGAAGGAATCCTGGTTACCTTACCGTTGTCTTTGACGATTGTATCCTTGCCGCCGTTGGTGATGACAAGATCAAAGTCATAGTCCATCAGATCACCGAAACCAAGAACTTTTACCATCTGATATTCTCTTCTGTTGAGGTGAACCAGATCCGCTCTCTTCAATAAGCGTTTCATCAGATCCGGACGGATACCATTTAATCTTGGACCCGGCGCAAAGCAGACTTTTTCTTTTCTGCTTTCCAGGAAATCTGTTAAGGCATCACCAGAGTTTCCTTCCAGTTCAATGCCGCAGACATAGATCCAGCTGCCTTCTTCAATCTCCAGCAGCCAGTCTCTCTGAAAATCATATTCAGCACCATGTACCGACAGAAATGTCCGGTTTCCTTCATCATCCACAAGACAATAGCAGCAACCGTTCTCTTTTTTTACATTCTTCCAGACAGGAATGCCTTCCTCTTTCAATGCATTGCGTACAAAGTCACCATACATGCCGGTACCAACCGGGGCAATAAGCTGAAAAGGCACATGCATGAGATTCATGATGTGGGCTGCGTTATGGGCACAGCCGCCTAAGGAAACGGATTGTCCTTGCGGTTCTATATCTTCTTCGATAGAAGGCAGGTGAGAAAGACGAATTGTAACGTCTGCTGCTGCAGAGCCGATGACAAGCATTTTTTTCATGCGGAATCTTTCTCTCTTATTTATTATCAGGTGCATCAGCCAGGGCGAATAATTCTTTCCTGTCTGCTTCATTCATGTTTCTGTACAAAGCGACGCTGGTTGTAAACATCGGTCTTTCTTCAAAGGAAGAAGCAATCTTCATTTCACCTAAGGCATTGGCAATGTTGGTGAGCAGACGATGGACTTCCATACTGTCTTCATACTGGGTCAGAATCATGAAACGATCCGTATCATAACGGCCGATGGAAGCTTTGGTACCGGCGATCTGAACCAGGCATTCCGCTGCACTCAGGAGAATGGAACAGGCTGCCTCATACCCATACTTGGCATTGAAGTTGCGGAAACGGGGGATATTGATCCGGATGATCGCAAAGTCCATTTTGTTTTCTTCATAGGACTTGCGGTATCTCCAAAGCATTTCTTCAATTCCCTTGCGATCCAGAAGACCTGTTAATATATCGGAAGAAATCACATTGTTTTTCTTATCGGTCACATCGACGAAGCAGCCGACCAGACCGACAATTCTGCCCTGGTCATACAAAGGACGCTTATAAGCTTCGATGCTGCGGTCTTTACCATGAGATATGCACATGCCCGGAGCACCCTTGATGATTTCACCATAATTGATGACTCTTTCTTCATCATTCATGTAAGGATTCGGATCCACATGCCAGCCGACTTCTTCATCAGTCTTGCCGACAAAATCAGCCGGCGAAGTAAATCCGTAGTAGTCCATGAAATACTTATTGGCACCCAGGAATCTTCTGTTTCTGTCTTTCCAGAAAATACCGAGCTGGGTATTTTCCAATACACCCGCCAACAGCATTTCTGCGGAGATCTTTTCATCATTTTCCATGCGGTCAAGAATCTCTTCCGGTATGGACATGTCAGCGGTTGTGTGTGCTTTTTCCGCAATGTATTTTTCAACTGTATCTGCCCGTTCCGCTTCAATACCGGAAACAGCCGAAAGAAGACACTGTCTGCCGCCGATGACAGCCGGTACAATGGTCGCAGACTGAATTTTGTAAGTGCCAAGCTGATCACGTGTGTGGAAATAACAGACGATGAAACTATGCCCGGAAGCCTTGATTCTCTGCAGAATCGTATCCGGATTATACAAATTGACAAAGTCTTCTCTTTCATCCTCACGGACGTTGAGCAAAGCAAAGGCTCTGACGGCATCTTCCATCCTTTCGCCGGTATATCTGCCTCTGTAACGGGAAGTATTTTCATAAATGACTTCAACGATACGGGTTTCCAGATTAAAGAGATCAATTCTGTCATAAATGGAATACAGATACCTCAATGCCTGCTCCCGCAAAGAAACATTCTGATAGCCGACCATACGAGACAAGTTGTTTACCCTGATCAGAATGACATATTTATTGCCTTCTTTACTGCCGGCAATCGTTCTGAGCCCGATCGTACAATAATCGCCGTTCAGAACAATATCCATAGTAACTTCATCCTGGTCCTCAGCCGAAATCTTCGCTGCCCGATCAAACAAAGCCGCATTTTCATTATTTTCTTCATCCAGGAAAACACTCAAAGCTTCCGGATCCTTGAAACTCAGCTGATGGAGGAAGTAGCTGAAAGCCGGGTTATAGGAAAGACAATGGAACTTTCCACCATCGTTTGCATACAAAGCCATCGGCAGGTTATTGCCTGTATTATTAGCCAGCGGATCAATCGCAAGCAGGTTGACCTGACCGACTGCATTCATCTGGGCTGCTTCCATTCTGTCTTCAGCTTCAATTGGGACAGGAAAAACTTTTTCAACCGGTATCGGCTTGGAGAAAAGATAACCCTGGGCTTTTTCACACCCGGCCGCATGCAGGAAATCAAATTGTTCCTGGGTTTCAACACCCTCACAAAGCGTCTGAATCCCTAAGCGCTTGGCCATATCAATGATGGAAGAAACGATATCGTGTGCTCTTTTTTCATTCGTTTTATCCACCCGCAGGAACTTCATATCAATCTTCAATACATCAAAGTCATAATCCTTCAATGCATTCAGGGAAGAATACTCAGAACCGAAGTCATCCATCCATACTTTGAAACCATAGGCATGGAAATTCTCCATGGCACCTCTCAGATGACCATCATCATACGTTAAGGCCCGTTCGGTAATTTCGATATCGATGTAGTAGGCAGGAATGTGATACTTTTCCAGAATCGCAACGACCTTATGATAGATATCGCATGTCCAGAAATCGAGCCGTGACAAGTTAATGGAAACCGGCACAACCTGCAGTCCCTGATCCATCTTTTCACGCATTGTCTTACAAACGACTTCCAGGACATAGAGATCGACTTTATGAATCAGTCTGGCTTCTTCAAGAGCTTCAATAAAATGAGCAGGTGATAAAAGACCAAGCTTAGGATCATTCCACCTTGCCAGAGCTTCAAAACTGGACAGACGCTTTGTCAGAATACGGACAACCGGCTGATAATAAACAACAATCCAACCATTCTTAATGGCATTATCAACGTTTTCAATAACATACTGATGAATGGAATTGGCAGCTGCCTTGTTTTCATCATACCAGGTAAAAACCTTGTCAAAATACGGCTTGATAGACTCACACGCTTCTCTTGCGTTATCACACGCAACTAACAGACTATCACCAGGATGAATGGTATAAATGCCTGCTTTGATGGCAATCCGCACCTGTTCATCATATGTATGAAGCGTCATATCCAGAACTTTCAGACCATGTTCCAGATTTTCTTCTTTGCCTAATACGCAGAAATGATCATCCCCGAAACGGCTGAGCAGATGATCAGGAAAATAGGATTTTAACATGCCTGCTGTATAGCGGAGCAGGTTGTCACCTCCGCGCATGCCGTATTTGCGGTTTACCTTTTTTAAATTATCAATGTCTATGAAGGCAACGGAAAAACGGGTCTCCGGATTTTCCTGTACTTTCAAAGCCGCTTCGCTTTGAAAAGAAGCCATATCCATAAGCCCCGTTAACCGATCATATGTCAATTCTTTTTTGTCCATCATGTATACCCCGTAATGCATATATATGATCAGGAATTATTCTGATCTGATGTCGTACTCTGATCTATGACAAGTCCTTCCTGGGAAGCTGCCCCGTTGGTTGTTTCAAAGAAGGTCACTGTCATCGAAACATTGACAAGTGAAGAAGCCTGCAGAGAATCTCCTTTGCCGCTGATATTGAGATTGGAAATCACATTGCGATACTGCATGTTATGAATCCGGTTCACAAGCGTCTTTGCCTGGTCGTAGCTGTCTGCCGTAAAGGAAATTGCTGCCTGACGACGAACCGTCGTATCCGTCAATACAGGCGAAGCCCAGGTAATGGAAATACCGGAGACACCATTTAAGATGCTGTCCATTGCCAGAATTTCATTAGCCTGGTTGTTGTATACCGCAATCTCGCCATGCGGGGTATCTTCAACAGAAGCAATCTCGCTCTCCATCTGCTTCATCTTCACAGCCTGTGCCTGATAAACAGTCAGCTGATCCTGGAGTGTTTCAGGATCATGCGAAAGAATCGTTTCCTGTACGCCCTTGTATACAACTTCATAATAGAAGATGCTCAGTCCCAGGAATGCCGCGATAAGCATCAATATCAATTCTCTTGTCGTAAACTTGCGGTTCATCATGAGGCACTTCCTTCCTGAGCTGGAGCAGAAGAAACAGGTGTCCCCTTGCCCTGATACGTAATGACAAAATCAGCGATGACCGCATCGCTCTGCTTTTCATCTTTGGCACTGGTGGTTGTCACCGTCACATAACTGTTTCGCGTATCTGCCTGCAGAATATTGACAATCTTTGAGACGTTGGCAAGAGTAGTTGTATCACTTTCAACCGTAACCGTATTTGTCACAATGGAAATGGAACGCACGCCGACATTAGCAGAAATGTCTTCATCAATCATGGCTATAACTTCCGGTCTGCTGGTGCAGGCTTTTTCTTCATCCGTCATGAAAGAACCGACTGTATCATCGTATTTTTCTTTTACTTCAGGATAGTCTTTCAGAATTTCCTGATATTTGCTGATCTGATCCTGTACGTTGTTATATTGCGCTTCCGCTTGTGAAGCTTTGTCCAGTAAACCGATGACGCCGAACTTTACAAACGGTCCCAGCAGCAACAAGAAAATCACGAAGAGAACAATCGCTCTTCTGTTAATTTCAGCCTGCTCGTCATGAATGAAATTGATGGAACGCTTGGAAGGATACCTGACAATTTTCTTTCCGAATAAGGACACAGACTTTTTTTCTTTTTTCTCAACTGTCTTTTCACTCATATGCCTGTTTCCTCATTCAAGACAGATGCCGACTGTCACCGGTGCTGCTAATAAAGCCTGTCCTTCTGCACCAGAAGCACTGGTCAGAGGTACTAAAGGCAGCGACACATTATCAGCTATTTCCTGCACAAATGCCTGATCCCAGGCACCTATGCCGGAATAATACAACTTGTCCAGCGTATTATCTCTGACTTCGTATGTGTAATAATTCAAAGCACGCCTGATTTCAACCGCAATCGAAGAATACACATCTACGCAAGCCTGGGAAGACAAAGCTCCTTCATCCCGGCTCATCAGATACTGACGCGCAACATGAACATCGCAGTTCTTATCATTGGCAATGGCTTGGGCAACATCCCACAGACCTGCTTCAATAGAACGCGTTGTTTCATAAACGCCGTTGCGGATAATATCAACTTTGGTAGACGCAATAGACAGATCCAATACAGCAAGATCACCTTTCATTTCTTCTTTGAAAAGAAGATGCATCAATTCCTGCAGAGCAATCATACGCGGTGCAGCTTTGACTAACTTGAGACCAGCTCTTGCGAACATATGAATATAATTTTCCAGCAATTCATTGGACATGGCAGCTCCGAGGAGCTCCATCTCACGCGCCGTCCCGTTTTCATCATTGATCATGCCGATCATGGAATAATCAAATGTATATTTTTCTTTATCATCCTGAATCAGATCACGATACTCATAAGGAAGATTTACCTTGAGCTGTGCTTCCGTCATTGCCGGCATCTTCAATCTGCGCACATACGTAGCAGAATCCGGTACCACCAGAGCTGCTTTCCTGGTTGTAAAGCCGCCGTCATGAACTGCTTTCTTCAGCACATCCACCATGGCATCAAAAGCAACCAGTTCATCTCCGATAACCGCATCTTCCGGAATTTCAGCAGAATAAAACCTGACCACACTTCCGTGTGAGATCTGGGAAATATATAAATAGGTATTTCCTATTTCAACGCCAAGCAGATCCTTTGCCATGAACACTCCTCATACAAACAAGCTGAGATACAATTGAACCAGTTTTTCTCCCCACAGCAGACCGAACACAAATGCAATCGAAATGGAAGGCCCGAAAGGGATTTGTTTACGGTTCAATTTTAACACAAAAAACAAGCCAGTAATACAACTGACAATCAGGCATAAAAGCCCGTTTAACAAGCCCAGATACAAGCCCATTACAAACAATAATTTGATGTCGCCCCCGCCCATGGATTCTTTCTTCAATATCTTGTCCATGATCAATGAAACAACAAAGACAAAACCACCGATGGATATGCCTCCTGCCAGTCCCATCTTCCAATCCAGATGACACACTGCAGCCTTAAGGACATAAATCACAACAGAGGCAATCAGATACCTGTCCGGAATCCACATTTCTGCTAAATCCACCAAAGACAAAGCCAGTAAACACAAACACACTGCCCAGTCGCAAAGACACGCAGCAGAAAACCCGTCTTTCCAGAAAACCAGGCAGAAAACAATGCCGGTCAATACTTCCGTCCACAAATACTTCGAACTCAACTTTGCCCCGCAATACCTGCACTTTCCTCTATTTACAAGATAAGAAAACACAGGAATCATATCCATCAGAGACAAGACATGCCCGCAGACATCACAATGCGACCGGCCGGACACCCATGATTCATGAGCCAGCAGCCGATCTGCCTGACACGTAAAAGCAGAAGCGAACACCGCCCCGATCATAAAACAGAAGAAATATGTATAGATAATAGAAAACAGATCCATACGGATTATTTCTTCTCCTTTCCTTTTACCCAGGAAATATCAATCTGCCCCTCATGGCACACAACCTGAATCACCATCGTCCCAGGCTCGCCTTTGTAAATCTTCCCGTCAGCTTTCATTTTGGAAGACTCATTATATCCGGCTGGTTTTGTGCCGACAATGGAATTGGTTTCATGATCAAAATAACCGATATACCCGTCTACCCCATAATGATGCGTACAATACACACCCTTTTTACAGGAACGCACCGGACAGTCAAAGCCGTTGGAAGAATCTATCCTGGCAGCAGATTCTGCTGTGTTGACCAGCATCTGATCATTTTCTACTGCACCGCTCTTATAATACCAGCCCAGTCCCTTGATTCCGATAAATACCAGACAGGCAGTAATAAACAAAATCAGAGCCAATTCAAGATTGCTGATTTTTCCTTTTTTATGAAGATTCTTATCCATGTCACTATTATAATTCAGAAACGATATTTCCCGAATAAGAAAGAAACCGTAATACAAACGAAAACTGCCTGTTACTCTTCCGTTTCTCCAAGAATTGCAAGAGCCTTCTTGTACTTTTCAACCCGGGCAAGATCTTTTTCCGTTACTTCCTTCAGACGAGACAAATCAGAATTCATATGAAGATCTGCCACTTTGACACAACGCGCAAGCTTGCTGGAAGAAAGTCTCTTTACATAATCCAGGTATTCCATGCCTTCCGGATGCGTCAATAAACCGACTGCTTCGATAATTTCTTCAGAGAAGCCAAGAGAACGCAAGTCATCCAGGGTATAAGAAGAATCCTCTACAACATCATGAAGAAGACCGACAATGACAGCATCTTCACTTGTCTGCTTTGAAGCAACCGTCAATGGATGAAAGACATAAGGATGTCCTCCTTTGTCCAATTGCGTACGATGGGCATTCATCATGATTTCCAGTGCTACCGCAATCATTGGTCTTTTTGTTTCCGACATATTTTTCCTCCTGATATTCACAACAGACAAAGAGCGGTCACCATGAGATGATCGCTTCTTTTTCTATTGTTTCTGATTTATCCGGGATACAGAATCCGCAGCTTGTTTCTTAATCTCTTCTTCCAATGCAGGATTGTGGAGAATAGTCAGCTTGACATGATTGGAAAATACTTCAGAATCATCTGCCTTCTTCACTTTCAGATCAACATAATAGATACCTGCTTCGCTTGGACATTCTTCCAGAGCCTGCGGTTCTTTCTGTTCAGATGCAGCCTGATCATATTCATCAGCCTTGTAGTATTTCACTTCTGTCTCATATCCTTCAGGCAATGTGGCTTCCAAAGAGAAAGGGTGTGCCTGATTGTCAAAGACATAGGTAATTTCTGTATCCGGCTTGAGAAGATCCATTGTAAAGGTCTTCTTTTCTTCATCAATGCGGAAAGCTTCCTTATTGGCAGTCAGCACCGCAAGATAATGATTCTTATCCTTCAGCACAGACAATACCTGCTTTGTATTCATCGGCAATTCATACGAAATGTCTGATTCATACGTATAGGTGCCTCTGCGATCTTCAACACGAACATCTTCCGCATAGTCTTTGACTGGTGTGAGTTCAGGCTGCAGGATCTGATATTTCATAACCTTGTTGTCTTTGGTGCTGTTTTCTGTATCTTCAGCAAGATCCATATCAAAGCTTCCGATTGTCCAGTCTTTCAGCGATGCCCAATGGGCATACAGATGCACATTGTCATTGACAACATAGTCATCGCCTGCCTGACCGATCAGGTTTCCATCTTCTTTCTGATCAAACCACCCAAGGAAAAGATATCCGTCCCTTTGGGCATCCGGCAGGGAAATCTCCTGGTTTTCAGTTAGTTCTCCATGCATGGTCTTTCCATCAGACGATACATTCATGCCTTCTACAGAAGTAGTAAAGGAGGCACCTTTTTCTTCATCTTCCGGTTTTCCATCTTCGGCAATAACAACACCGGTTGTAATGCATATCATGACTGCCAATATGGCAATCCAGTATTTCTTTCCGATTTTCATAAGGGCCTCCTTTCTTTGATCAATCATCCTCATTCAGATCAAACACGACAGATTTCTTCGCAGCTGCAGAAGCATCCGGAACTTCATACCATTGCCATGTGTTCTGAGCAGGGTTGCCATAAGTGTTTATACCAATATTATCAAGTGCCACATAGTACTTTCTGTTATAGATGCAGATATCTCCAGTTGAAACACTCTTCGTCAGTTTCGTACCATCACTGATATTTTCATAGGCAGAGACTTTACCGGATAATTCAACAACACCACCCCACCAGTATTGATTTTCAGCAGGTCCTTTTTCAACCAGATCCCTCAGGTTCATATTATTCAGATTGCCTTTTACAAGATAATACGCACCATCTGTCCAGTGGAAGATTCCCTTCAGTGCTGATGGTTTAGTACCATTTTCAGCATCCAGCGGCCAATAGGAACCATCCAGGTTATCACTTGGAATGATCTCTGTACCGAAGATCTTCTTGTCAGATTTCCAGATTGCATACAAGGTTATTTCTTTGCCAGCTTCCGCAAGGTCGGTAACCTTTTCACTATTCTGATAAATCTGTCCGCTTCCATCTGCCTTTGTATTCCATTGCCAGAATTCATCATTCCCGCATGTAAAGGCATTTTCAGACAAAGCAGTTTCCTTGCCTTCCCCGATCTTCTGATCTGCCATTGTGCCTTCAGCATCAGCCTTGTTCTTATCAAACTTCACGGTATACTCACGTGGTTCAATAGTAACCGGAATTGTCTTTGACCAAAGTACCTGATCACCGGCAGACACTGCAATTACGGCAGTATAGCTGCCGGCTTCTTTGACAGTATCCAGGATCTGATTGTCACTTGTCACAAAAGAAGAATGAACGCTTACCGTATCCGCGAGACCCGTAATAGTCAGACCATGTTCCTGACCATCCGCCATCATGGAAGCACTAAGAACGTCGTCTGTCTTTGTGACAGTCAGTTTCTGATCTTTCGTATTGGTATCTGCATAGTGGGAAGGAGTCTCGCCATAGGTCAGATCAGGCTTGTAATACAACATGTATGCATGCGAGAGATCCGACGCATGAATTTCCTTTTCCACTGGTTCAAAACCTGGAATGGAAGAATGGATCGTCAATGTATTGTGGTCAGCAGAACAGGTCGTATCTTCCGGCTTGATTTCTATCGTAGTACCTTCCAGGTAGTGTCTGATGGTATATTCCCAAGGCAGAATCTGCAGATGAATTTTGTCCGTTGACCTCCAGATGTTGAGATCACCTGCATCTACGCTGACAATTGCTGTATAATTACCGACCTCTGAAGGTGCCGAAGCAAGTACATTTCCATCAGAATCATAGTAGGTTGCAGTCGCCTTGACATTTTCAGGCAATACATCAGAAGTTGTAACACCATGTGCCTGGCCGTCGCTTTCTACCTGACCGAGATCCTGTTTCAGCATTTCAAACGGATGGTCTTCTTCCTTGACACCTGTAATTTCATACTGATGATCAGTATCAACAACATACCTGAAGACATACGTGTCATCTGCGCCTTCTTCATTAATCACTTTGATATTGTCATTCGGATCGGCAAGTCTGAATCCATCAAATGCCGGTGCTGCTTCGATAGCCTGTGCATAATACGTACTGTTATGGACAGACTGCAGTACATACTCGGATCCATCATTCTGCTGCAATACGCAATTGACGGTGTAGCCCCATGTATTGACAGCCTGATAATAGAAGACAACATCATTGGCGGCATTATCTAATATCACAGACTTATCCGTCGAAGTTGGTGCATAGCCGTTCAGGACAGGCGCGCTTACAGTAATCCTGGAATTGAACTCTCCGGTCATTACATAATAGTCTTTTGTCTCTGACAAAACCGGCTTATGATTCTGATCTACTTTGGCGACAATAACACCCGGCTTTGATTTCTCATGATCAATCTGGAAATATCTTGTCTTCCCGTCTTCCTGCAGCGGTGCTTCAAGCATGATTCTGATTTCCTTCATGCCGCTTGTCTGGGCATACTTCGGATACAGCCATGTTTCAGATGTAATCAGATCCTCATCATTAAATGCCCTGTTATAATCCGGACCATTCTGAGTTCCATAATACCAGCCGGAAATTTCAAACCTGTCATCAACAGAAGAAACACTGCTCAAAGCCTGATACAAAGCACTGTCACTGCTGACCTTTGATTTTTTGCTTACAGAAATCGGATCAGCAGCCTGCTTCCACTGAATTTCATCAGCCTCCGCCTTCGGACTATCTGTGTTATAAATATGAACCTTGACTTCCGGTGCAGTCCAATGCGCAAATACCTGGAAATTACTGTTCGGCATACTGTTAAGGAATGCAGGATTATCTTCAGAAATCCTGTCTTCTTCCCTGAATGCTGCAGATGTATACCAGCCTTCGAATATATAGTCATGATCGATATCATCCGTTAATGAATGATCCTGATCCGGAATAAACAATGATTTATGAGAATTCACATATTCGCTGCCTGGAAGTACATCAGAACTCAGAATCTTCTGTTCGTATCTGACATCATTTTCCGCATCTGTGGAAACACTCTTCCACTCTCCGCCATCCTTTGCATATCGTTCATTTAATGTATTTCCATAAGCAATATGCCATTTGTTTCTTGCATGGAAGACATTCAGACGGTTTTCTGCTCCTACTGTTTCATCAGGATTAGCAGCATAAACACGTCCTCTTTCATCATTTGTAATTACGTCTTTATCCAGATCAAAATTGGTGACGTTATATGCAGAAACTGTGAATCCCTGATATTTATTTGTGAACGTAAAATTGAAACCATTGTCTGTTAATGTATCGTTCTTCTTTACCCAATTGCCATTCAGATCTTCTACATAGTGAACAATATGACTGTTCCCGCTTGGATTGCCATATGCATAGAATATCTGATCATTCTTCTGGGAAAAACCATCCAGGAATGTTATATGAGACCCGGTTGCACGATAACGCTGACGTCCATTGTAATAATAATTTCCGGTAAGACTATCATACCAATCATACTGATCATCCCAATGGAAGCCGTAATTTTCGAAAGTTGCCTGATACAATCCAGTAAACTTTACCTGATGTTTTGATACAAGAAGATCATTTGAAATATGGCCGAACCTTCCTGCATAGGCAGTACCATCCGCTTGATAATCATCCACAGACGGGTCGGCATCACTAAAGGACAAACTTTCCTCATGACCGAATACATAATTGTCATTTACAAGATGCCAGCTGTCATTTTCAGATGCATCACTAAAGACAACTGTGTCTGAAGACCAGTCATAAAGATTCCAGACATTTCCTTCTTTCACCCATTGAGAAGATGGAGAACGGCTGATAATAGTCTTCTCATCTACATCATAATACCCATGACCAAACCAGGCATTCTCAGTCCCCTGATTATGCCAGTCATCCAGACCATAAACAGCCTCATGAGCATTGCCATTCAGGTCATAACCAACTAAAGGTACTACTTCAGTATGTCCGAACCATGCAGAAGAAGTATTCTTATCATGCCATTCATCAACACCCTGCTGCGCTCTATAAGTATTTCCCTGGAAATCTTTCGTTGTTACTTCCGTGAAGTCAGCTGTAATTCCATTGGTTCTGCTCGTAATTGCAGTGGTGTCATAAGGTAAATTATATGCATGCGTTGTAACACCGCTGACAAATGTGCTGCCATAATAATATTGCGGAATTCCATATGAAGCATTGTCAGCAGGATCAGAATAATTAAAGGTAAACGTTACTGCCTTACGATCATAATAAACTTTTACAACAGTACTGCCGTCCTGCTTAACCTCTGTATCTGAACCATCCTCATTCTTCAGAGTTTTGCCGGTTCTTTCAGAATTGAATACAAGCATGTCATTATCATTCCCGGCTTTTGAAATTCTTACGTCAGTTACCTTTGAAGGATTGCCAAATTGATTCTTCAATTCATCCAGTGTAATTACATGATCAGGTTCAGCCTTGCAGACTGTATAGTTGTTATAGACAAATTTCTTATCTGCATCAGCCGCATTCACCTGGTCTTTTACATCTTCAACCCAGAATTCAACCTTATAAGCAACCGGATTTTCCGGTTCCCAGACAGCTGATATCTTCACGTCTTCCCCAGGCATAGCAAAGCTGTTTTCGACGCTGGTTTCAGTACTGCCGCCAATTGACTCGATCCAGCCTTTGAATGTATATCCTGCTTTCGTCGGATGATCAGGAAGAACTACATTTTCCCCTGCTTCAAAATAAGCGGAATCAATATAACTATCTCCGCCTGCAGACATGCCGCCGTTCAGGTTATATTCAACTTTGCTGACCTTACGTCTGAACAACACAACTACTTCAGAAGTGTTATCTCCCTTAATCACAACATTGGACCACTCAGGATCCTTAAAACCATCCGGTGTATCAATAAGACTCCTGGCAGAGATTGTTGTATACAGACCTTCTACGCCCTTGAATGTATCCTCGTCCCTGGAAATTACTGCAGTATCGTTTTCGGAATACTCCAGATGATCAATATCGCTGCCCATGGAGTGTTCAAACTTGTACACAACTTTGTATGAAGCAAACTTGTTACTATTGACTCTGATTTCATAGTGCTTGTTTTCAGAAACACTCTGTACATTAAACTTAACTGACTTTCCATCAGAACTGATCGATGCATCAGCAGAATCAACTTTTATTTCTGTAGTCTTTCCGTCAGCAGAAGCAATTTCTTCATAAACAGATGCAGCCGTATAGTCATCTGACTTCATCTGATCCTTCAATACAATCTCTGCATCAAAGGCATCATTAAGAGCAATCTGATAATATGCATCAGACTTCAATACATACTTCTCCATGCTTGCAGTTCCTTCATTAGCAACTGCAACATAATCCAGAGTAATAACCGGAAGCTTCCGGTACTCTGCAACATAATACAAATTGTACTCGCCGGCCGCATCCGCTTCTCCAAATTAGTAATTACGCATGACCCTGATTTTGAAAATGCTTGTTTATCGCAAGCACTTTTTTTGTGTTTATTTATATAGCATATATATGTATACTATATTT
>OMXQ01000066.1 GCA_900315065.1 uncultured Erysipelotrichaceae bacterium | reverse complement strand
ACGATAACGCAAACAGATCAACCCAAAATAAAAAGATGGCCCTTTAATAGAGCCATCTGTAAGATTTAATTCCGGTTTATTTTTCCGCTTTTAGAACTGAAATTTAACTTTTCACTTGAGCGTAAACATTTCATATTGTTTCTCAATCTGGTTTACCTGTTTACATAATTTTTCTGATTTTCAGTCATATTATTTTCTTTTATAATTGGAAATGGCCTAAAATAAACATGCGTGAAAACGCAAAAGGAGAGCACATGAAAAAACTTGTAAAAAATAATGTTTACTGGGTTGGCTACATGGATTGGGAACTGGAAACATTCCATGGCGAAGATTATTCCATTTACAATGGTTCTTCCCAGAATGCATATCTGATTGAAGAAGGCAAGACAGTTCTGATGGACACTGTCTGGACACCTCATAGAGATGACTTCATTGAAAACCTGGAAAAGGAACTCGGTGACCTTCATAAAATTGATTACATCATTGCCCAGCATGGAGAATGCGACCATACCGGAACTCTGCCGGCATTGATGGCAAAGATCCCGGATACTCCTATTTACTGCACAGCTAACTGCGTCAAGTCCCTGGAAGGACAATACGGTAAGAACGGCTGGAATTTCCATGTCGTAAAAACTGGTGACACTCTGGATATCGGCAACGGCAAAAAACTGATCTTTGTTGAAATGCCGATGCTGCATTGGCCGGATTCCATGGCTACCTACATGACAAAAGACAACATTCTCTTCTCCATGGATGCTTTCGGCCAGCACTTTGCAGTAGCAGAAATGTTCAATGACTGCGCTGACCAGGCATTGCTGTGGAAGGAAGCGCTCAAGTATTACGTCAATATTCTGAATCCGTTCTCTCCGATGTGCCTGCGCAAGCTGGATGAAATTGAAAAGATGAACCTGACAATTGATATGATTGCCCCTTCCCATGGCGTCATCTGGAGAAAAGATCCGATGCAGATTGTCAGAAAATACAGAGAATGGGCAAATGCATATCAGGAAGACAGAGTCACAATTGCCTATGGTACGATGTGGAACGGCACTGAAAAGATCGCCCATGCGATTGCGGATGAAATTCACCGCCAGTCTCCTTCTACTGTCGTCAAGGTCTTCAATGTTGAAAAGGCTGACAAGAATGAAATCATGACAGAAGTATTCCGTTCCCGGGCAATTGCAGTTGGTTCTCCGACGGTTCTGAATGATGTATTGTCCGGTGTTTCCGGCTGGCTGACTTTCCTCAAGTCCCTGCGTTTCAAAAACAAGAAGGCTGGTGCCTTCGGCTGCTATGGATGGAGCGGGGAAGGAAACAAGATCCTGCAGACAAGACTGAAGGAAGCTGGCTTTGATGTGATTGATGAAAACATCAAGTCCTTCTGGAATCCGGAAGAAGAAGACTTCAGTAAGATTCCTGCTTTTGTTACAGCGCTGATCGGCACAAAAGAAGAAGAAACACAGCCAAAGCCTGTCAAGTGGCAATGCCCGTGCGGATATGTCTATGATCCTGAAAAGGGTGATCCTTCCCAGGGCGTAAAGCCTGGTACAGCCTGGGAAGATGTTCCAGCTGACTGGACATGCCCGGTTTGTCATCTGCCGAAGAGTGCATTCTTCAAAGTTGAATAATTTTCAAAGCACAGGGTTTCAGCTCTGTGCTTTTTTCATGCGTGCATAAGAAAAGCCGCAGTCATCATGAACCGCAGCTGTTCTCTTTTGTCTGTTTTTTTTTGTAAATTACTTGTTGGTAAGATCTGCTCCGAAGTACTTATTGGACAAATCAGTAAGCGTACCGTCTTTGCGCATATCAGCAAGTGCATCATTGACTGCCTTGAGCAGAGTATCATTGTCTGCATCCTTCTGCATGGCAATGCCGTATTCATCCGGATCTTCCATTCTTGCGGCTATCTTCAGGCCGTCCTGACCATTTGTCTTGAAATAATCCTGCACAGAAGTCTGGGCATTGGTTGTAACAGAAGCATCCTGGTTGCCGTTCTTCACTGCATCCATGCACTCAGCCAATGTATCCAGGTTGATGACTGTGGCACCATATTTCTCATCGATTTCAGCATATGTAGAACCAAGCGAATTGACGGCAACTCTGCCCTTGATGTCTTCAAAAGACTTGATGTCATTATCATCTTCGCGGACGACAAGAACTGCCGGATCATACAGATATGCATCTGAGAAATAATAGCTCTGTCTTCTTTCATCATCCATGGTGACACCGTTAGCGACGATATCAAAGCCGTCAGCGCCGCTGTGAACGCCATTCAGAAGACTGTCAAAATCACTTTCTGTGTATTCCGCATCTACACCGATTCTCCTGGCAATCTCAGCTGCGACATCGACATCGTAGCCTTCCAGTTTGGAAGACGGGTCACTTGGATCAGCATGATAGTTGAACGGCTGCCAATCACCTTCAACACCAACATGCAGAACACCTGCTTCTTTGATTCTTGCCAGGTGGTCTTTGCTGGAAGCAGTGCTGCCGGAAGATGCAGAACATCCTGCTATTGACAATGTCAGAACAAGACTCATACCGGCTGTCATAATACGATTGAATGTTTTCATACTTTTTCTCTCTCCTTTTCTATTTCACCATGAAGATTGTTCTCCATCCGCAGGAATTCCCTTGTTCTCGCTTCCTTAGGATTTGCAAAGAATTCTTTCGAAGGCCCTTCTTCGACAATAACGCCGCCTTCCATAAAAATAGTATAGGTTGAAACATCTCTGGCAAAACTCATTTCATGAGTGACGACAATCATTGTCATGCCTTCCTTTGCCAGCTTTTTCATGACATTCAGAACTTCTCCGATCAATTCCGGATCCAATGCTGAAGTCGGTTCATCAAAATAGATGATATCCGGATTCACTGCCAGGGCACGGGCTATCGCAACCCGCTGCTGCTGACCGCCTGACAACTGGGAAGGATAATAGTTTTCCCGCTCGCTCATGCCGACTTTTGCCAACATGGCTCTGCCGATTTCTTCTGCTTTTTCTTTTGAGATTTTTCTTGCGACCGTAAGTCCGATCGTCACATTCTGCAGAACTGTTTTATTTGCGAAAAGATTATAGTTCTGGAATACAAAAGCCGTTTTTTTCCTGACTTCTGCCTTTTCCTTTTTATCTGCTTTGGCAAGATCATAGGTCTTTCCGTCGAAGATCATCTTTCCATCATCTGCAGTTTCCAGAAAGTTCATGCACCTCAATAAAGTCGTTTTGCCGGACCCGGAAGGACCCAGGATGGCAATGACATCACCCTTGTTGACGGAAAGATTGACACCATTGAGCACATGCAGGTCATTGAAGGACTTGCGGATATTCTGTATTTCAAGCAATGCCATATCTTACTTCCTTTCTCCTCCGTATGTTTCCATCTTCTTTTCGACGGTTTTCTGCACCCAGGTCAGTATCGTTGAAAAAAGAAGATAAATCAGGGCAACGGCAAGATACATTGCCATAAAACGATACGTTTTGCCGGCAATTTTCTTGGAAGCCGCAAACATTTCGGTAACGGTAATCGTTGAAGCAAGCGAAGTATCCTTCAACATGGAAATAATGGAATTGCCCAGTGAAGGAACAGCAGTACGGATCGCCTGCGGCAGAACAATATGCCACATGATCTGTACATAATTCATGCCGACGCAATAGCCTGCCTCCAGCTGCCCCTTCGGTACAGCTTCCAGACATCCTCTGATTGTTTCAGCCATGTAGGCACCTTCATTGATTGCCATGACCGCAACAGCAGACCAGAAAGCATTCACCTTGATGCCGATCGACGGCAGACCGAAAAAAGTTACGGCAAGCTGTACCAGTAAAGGCGTGCCGCGGATAATCCATATGTATAAACGGGCAAGCTGGCGCAGAACAGGAACTTTTGCATATTGAATCAAAGCGGTAATCACCGCAATGACCAGTGCCAACCCAAACGAAAGTGCCGTCAGAGGCAATGTCATCTTCAATCCTGCTTCAAGCAGGGAAGGCAGAGAGGATAATATCAATTTCCAGTCACTCATCAGGTTCCTCCTTTGTTATTGCAATATTTTACTTATAATTTATCTTTCAGGCAATTTATCTGCCTGATAAATCATACCAATCCCATAGGAAACAGCTGATACTTTTTCTTTATCGGAGGATATGCAGAAAACAAATACCGCAAAAAGCATGATAAAAGCTGCAATCATCCGCTGACTGCAGCTCATATAGTCTGTATTTCAATCTGATCAGAAACCGGCATACATCATTGCCACTGCATTATAGCCCGGTCCATACGCACCGAAGATCACAATGACAAGAATTGCTGCATAAATCACAGCAAGCTGCTTCCACATCGGCAATGCATCAAACTTTTCTCTGAGTGCCACCTGCTTTTCATTGAGAACACTGACAATAATGACAGGAATGAAACCGGCAGATACCGTCAGCCAATCCCATGAATCCATGCCCAGGAACCTCAGATTTGCATACATGGCACCCGGTCGGATCGAAGTAAACCAGTACTTCAGCATTGTCCAGCCGGCTGAAAATGTAGCTGCCCGGAAGAACATTTCACCAATCAGAACAATGATCACAAGCTTGATAAAACGGATGATCTTCAAAGGCTTTCCATTCCAATGATGACGCTCAAACCACGCTTCAAACGGTTTTTCCCACATCAATTCAATAAACATCAGGACAAAATAATACAAACCATAGCCGATATAGGTCCAATAAGGACCATGCCAGAAACCATTGGCAAGCCATACCAGCAGCAGCGCCAGCATAGGCCCAGCATATCTTGCCGGCCAGTTCCATTTCTTTTCCCGATACTTCTTTGTCAATTTCATGACAGGTTTCGACAAAGAAACCGGATAGAAAATATAATCACGGAAGAAAGTACCTAGTGTAATATGCCACCTGTGCCAGAAGTCGCCGGCATTTTTTGCAAAGAAAGGCTGGCGGAAATTTTCCGGCAATGTAATACCGAAGATTTCTGCTGAACCGATGGCAATATCAATCGTCCCGCTGAAATCCATGTAAAGCTGAAGCGTGCAGACAATTGCTCCGAAGAAAGCAAAATAACTGTACTGATTATAGTTATTGAAGATTTTCGTCACAACCGGCGCCAGATGGTCTGCCAGGAAAACCTTTTTATACAGACCCCATATGATTCTCTCATAGCCGTGGATGATGTTCTGCGCCTGCACAGGCTCACCTGCATACAGCTGCTCCGCCACTTCATCATACCGGCTGATCGGCCCTTCCACGATGGTCGGAAAGAAACTGAGATACAGGGCAATACAGGCAAGCGTCGGCTTTTTCCTGATCTTCTTTGCGGAAATATCGCAAAGCAGGGAAACTGACTGCAAAGTGTAATAGCTGATGCCGATCGGCACTGCAAATTTCCACATATGCCATTCCAAACCGAATAAGGACGCAAGATTGCCGCCGATGAAATTGGTGTACTTGAGAACAATCAGAATTGCCAGTTCAATGCACACAGCCAATACGACTATATGATGTTTTTTCTTTTTGAACAAAGCCTTATCCATACCGGCCGGCGCTTTTTTCATTTCAAAAAGACGGCTGCCGAAGAACCAGGCAATCAAGGTTGAAGCCAGCAGATAAACCACCAGTTTTCCTGACCAGAACCAGAAAAAGAGATAATCCGCAGCCAGCATTGCTGCCCAGCGATATTTATGCGGTGTCAGCTGATAAGCCAGAATAACTCCCGGCAGAAAGGCAAAAATATATCCAGGTGCGCTGTAGTTCATCGGCCGCCTCCGTAGTGTTTCTGATACAGCTTGTCCCAGCTCTCGTAGCTCTCATCACTTCTGTGATCCGGAAGATCTGCATTCTTCCTGATCCATTCTCCCATGTAGTGATTTACTTTGAGGGAACCCATAAAGTTGATATGATCACCGGCATCCATGGTATCTTCTGCCCAGTCGATAGAAACCTGAGACGGCTGGTTGAAATCCACAAACGGAACCTGCAGTTTTTCTGCCAGTTCCTCTGTTGTCTTCAGTTTCTGATAATTCCAGCTGAGCGGAGAAGGCGCCGCACTCAGAACAAGCTGGATGTTCTTTTCCTTGCACAGATCTGCAAGTTCCTTCACTGCCTTTTCATTTTCCGGCGTGATCTTTGTGTCTTTATCACTATCCGGCGTATGTTTCATATACTCACGATCACCTTTATATGCATTCGTCATGCGGCGGATATAGAAGCCCTTGGTAATCGCAGACTGCTGGCTGATATCATTGCCAGCAGGCAGCTGACGAGGCAGATCAATTCTCTTATAGAAACTGTGATAATGTGCCATCGGCACCAGTTTTTCAAACCAGTATTGATCCCGCGGAACTGGATCAATCGGATTGCCTGGCAGAAAAAGCAGATTGCATTCCAGGACGATCATTCTGACATCCTGTTTTTTCATCGTTTCCTTCAAAACGACGATGCTGTCGCAGAAATGCTGGTTGGCAAAGCCCAGATTATAGGAAGCAATCCCGTATTCACCATAAAGCTGCACCGGGGCAAACGTATAGCTGCATTCCGAATCACCGAGAAATACGACGTCCAGGCTGTTTTCTGCTTCCTGATTTACCTGAGAAATTTTGTTTGTGACAGAGGCAATATTATATGCCTCATAGTCCTTCGGCATGACGGCTGCAGAACCTGCTGTAAAAATAAGTGCCAGTCCGATCAGAAACAAAAAAATTTTTTTCTGATTTTTTGTTATCTTATGATTCATCTCATGCAAAGTATATCATAGTGTCTGAAAAAAAACGCTGTCAAGCCAGCAAAAAAGTGGATTTCTCCACTTTTGCTATTTTATCGGACGATGGTTACTTCAGCATTGTACCAAGAACCTTGTTTACGGTCTTGCCGTCAGTCTGTCCCTTGTACTTAGCCATCATTTCCTTCATGACCGGGCCCTGGTTCTTTCGTGTCATTTCCAGGCCCTTTTCAGCAAAGATAGCTTCCAGGGCTGCCTTGATTTCTTCTTCGCTTAACTGCTTTGGAAGATAAGATTCCAGAATTCCGATCTTCTTCTTTGTCTCCTCAATCAGATCAGGTCTTGAAGCAGGTGTTTCAGCCAGTGCTTCTCTTGTCTGCTTCAGCTCACGCTGCACATAAGTCACTTCTTCTTCCTTTGTCAGCGTTTTACCGGATTCCTTTTCTGCCAAGGCAATAGCGGAAATCACCAGGGAGAGCACTCCCTTCTTTACCGTATCTTTTGCCTTCATTGCCTGCATGTTTTCCTTACGCAGCTGTGTAAGTAATTCACCCATTTTATCTATCCTTCTTTCATTGTTCCTTATTATTCTACTTCGTTTATGATTTTGTTTCTTATTTTTCGTCCAGGATTTCCTTCTGATATTCCTTGCTCAGCTTCAGCATTTCAAGATACCATTTGCGGAAATACGGACGGATGTCTTCATCCTCAATGCGGCCGCAATTCTTTTCAATGATAATATTTTCTCTTCCGGCATCGAGAATCGGAAGTCTGTTTTCAATTTTGTAATCGATGACATCTGCCACAACTTTGAATCTTTGTTCAAATAAAGCTGTCAGCTGCTGATCTATTTCATCGATTCTGGTCCGATCTTCATCCAGTCTTGTGTTCATAAAAATTTTCCTCCGTTTTCATAATTATAAACTTTTTTCAGAAAGAAAAATGAAAGAAATATGCCTGTACGAAACGGAATATGATAAAATTTTCTTTACATAGAAGGAGGACGATCGATATGAGTAAAAACTTTGTGTTTATCTCGCCGACGTTTCCAAAAACATATTACCAGTTTCCAAAAGCATGGAAAGCACTGGGTGGAACATCACTTTGCATAGGTGAAGATGCCTATGATTCGCTGAGTCCTGAAATGAAAGCTGCCTGCAGTGAATATTATCAGGTTTCAAGCATGAAGGATTACGACCAGATGTATCGGGCCGTTGCCTGGTTTGCCCACAAGCACGGCAGGATTGACTGGCTGGAAAGCAATAACGAATTCTGGCTGGAACAGGATGCCAGACTCCGTACTGACTTCAACATTACCACCGGTGACAAGACCGAAAGCGTTATGCGCTTCAAGACAAAGTCCAACATGAAGGCATATTACGAAAAGGCCGGCTGTCCGGTAGCCAGATACCACATTGTCACCAATTTGGACGAAGACAAGGCATTTATCAAAGAAGTCGGCTATCCGGTTATCGTCAAGCCGAACGACGGTGTCGGTGCCAATGCAACCTGGGCCCTTCACAATGATGAAGAACTGGAACACTTCCACAAGATCAAACCGGATGTTGAATACATCATGGAAGAATTTGTGCCGGGCTATATCGTCTCCTTCGACGGCATCACCGATCAGAACGGTGAAATCATCTTCAAAACATCCCACACCTTCCCGGATCCGATCATGGATATCGTTAACGGCAAGGAAGAATGCATCTACTGGAGCGAACGTGAAATTCCGGCAGATCTGGATGACCTCGGCACCCGTGTCATCAAGGCATTCGGTCTGAAGGGGCGCTTCTTCCATACCGAATACTTCCGCCTGAGAGAAGACAAGCCGGGCCTTGGCACAAAGGGCTCCCTGGTAGGTCTTGAAGTCAACATGCGTCCGCCGGGAGGCTATACGCCGGATATGATGAACTTTGCCAATGACATTGATGTTTATTCCATCTATGCCAACATGGCAATGTCCAATACCAATACATACAAGAGCACAAGGCCTTATTTCTGCTTCTATGTCGGCAGACGTGACGGTCTTGTCTATGAAAACAACACACCATCTATCTTCTCCCGCTATTCCAGGAACATTCAGATGCATGAACGTATGCCTCAGCTCTTAGGCGAAGCAATGGGCAATGAATTCTATGTTGCCCGCTTTACTGAAAAAGAAGACGGCATGAAGTTTGTGAGATTCGTGCTTGAAAAAGAAAAAGCAAAAGAGGAGAAGAAATAAATGAATACATCCTACTACAAAGAATATTCCTATAATCTCAACAGAGATATGGAATTCAAGACCTACGGCTGGGGCCGCAGAGTCATGCTCGTCTTCCCATGCCAGAACGGCAGATTCTTCGACTATGAAGACCATGGCATGATTGAAGTTGCAGCTCCCTATATCGACAGCGGCAGAATTCAGGTAGTCTGCGTAGACAGCGTCGATGCGGAATCCTGGTCCCCGATGGACAGGGATCCAAGACAGCGCATTGAAACCCAGGAAGCTTATTTCCACTACATTACTGATGAAATGGTTCCGCGTATCCATGAACTCTGTCATACCAATGACATCTTCACAACCGGCAATTCCATGGGTGCTACTCATGCATTGAATTTCCTGTTGAGAAGACCGGATCTCTTCAGCGGCTGCATTGCTCTTTCCGGTGCGTATAACGCAAGACTCTTCTTCCCGGATTACATGGACGATCTCGTCTATGCCAATTCGCCAGTCGATTATATTGAGGGCATGCCGTATGATCATCCATATGTAGAAATGTACCGTCACAGAGATATCATTATCTGCTGCGGCCGCGGTGCCTGGGAATATCCGATGCAGGATGATGCCGAGCGCATGAAGGAACTCTTTGCCTATAAGAACATCCCGGCCTGGGTTGATTTCTGGGGCACAGATGTATGTCATGACTGGCCATGGTGGCGTCGTCAGCTGCCATATTATCTGAATTATATGTGCTGAGGAAGAAACGGGAATCCCGTTTCTTTTTCGATTGGTTTTTGATACTATATAGGGGCACTTGCGGATATGGTGGAATTGGCAGACACGTTAGATTTAGGATCTAATGCCGTGAGGCGTACAGGTTCAAGTCCTGCTATCCGCACGTAAAAACCAGCTGGAATTCAGCTGGCTTTTTTGTTTCTGTACTTATATTTTCAAACGCATGGAACCATGGGAAATCACTCTTGTCTCATCGGTTTCCTTCTGATTGCCCGTGAAAATTCTATCCATGACATTGTCTGGTGCAAGCAGGCACTCATGCCCTGCTTCTATCGCAAAATCTCCGTAGACACAGGAAACATATATGGTTTCATTGCCGATGTTCTTCATAAAAACCGGTAAGTATTTTGTCTTCCACTCTTCAAACTGGAAAGCATTACGATGAAACGGAAAGTAGCGGAAATAATATCCTTTGCGGATATCGGAAATTTCCACGTCATCCTGGAACATACCGGTATGAACATCATAGGAAATAATGATTTCCGTGTTTTTCTTATTCTTCAACTCAAGCCGGCAGAAACCCTTCTGAATAGAAGAAGAAAAGGAAAGCACAGAACACGCATCACACTGATCAGACGTCAGCAAAGCTGTTTCCTTCTGCATATTCTGCTTTACGTGTTTCTGCAAAGCCAGCCAGGCATCCTCGTCATCCGGCCACATATAATCATGAAGACACGCCTGCATTGTTTCATCCGCGATCGGAAGATAATTTTCCATCTGACACTCATAAATTGTATTGGCCGTACTGATCTTCAGGACATTCTGATCTGCTTCAATCTTTCTGATCAGGGAAGTATGAATCCACCTGCCTTCTTCATACCGCGGATTGTCGTATACATTGCCCCAGGCAATATATAAATCTTTTTTCTTCTGCACGTACCAGTTCTTCAACTCAGACATACTACAATTCTACAGCAAAGAAAGAATTACCTGGTGAAATTCTTCAGCTTTTCCGGCGGCAGAACAAATCCCCTGTCTTTTTCTTTTCCTGCCGAAACCATTTCACACAAAGTCAGGAAATGAGAAAGCTGCCGGTCAAGATCTGCTTTTTCCTCTTCTGTAAAAGAAGGAGAATACACATTGCCCTTCTGTCCAGGCATAGACGGCATCTCACAACAGGCAAAGAAATCCACAACTTCCTGCAGATCACCATTCCGGCCGTTTCTGCTGATGCCAAGCGCAATTGCCGGCTTAGCAAACAATGAAGGAAGATATGCTCTTGCAAACCGGACCAGGACATTTTTCATCGGCAGGGAAATACGATCATAGAAAATTGAAGTTACTATCATCACTCCGTCATAGCTGCTCAGATTTCCGCCTGTCTTTTTCAGATCATCCTCAATGATGCAGGTACTCTTCTTTATGCATTGTCCGCAGACAAGACATGCCTTTGTTTCTCCGGATGCCATAAAGACATCATAATCAACGTTCTTTTCCTTCAGGAAACTTTCCACGCGCTCAGACAATCTGCCGCATCTTTCATCTCTGATTACCAGAATTCTCATCTTTGAAATTATACCTGCAAATTCACGAGAATGTATAATGGATTCCCGCGAAAACAAAGCTACAATAAAAACAGGTGAATTCATGAAAAAACTTGGAACTTTGTTATTGACGCTGGTGCTGGCTTTTACACTATGCGCTTGTGATACTGAAAAAAAAGAAGCTGTAAAAACAGTGGATGCCTTCTATTCCGCTTTGGAAGAAGGCAGTGCAAGAAAAGCCCAGAATTATATGAGCGATGATCTGCAATCTTCGCTTTCTTCTTTGACAGCTTCCATTCAGTCTATTGAAGACATGGCTGATCAATACGGGGCAGAGGATGAAACCAAAAATAAATTGAATGACGCGTTTGCCTCTGTCATCAAACTGTGTGTAAAATCTCATAAGGTTAACAAAACAGAAAAAGTTTCTTCCAGCCAGTACAAAGTTACCGTTGATGTAGAAATGCTGGATCCGGATGATATTTCCAATGCGTTAAGCACACTTGATATGAATTCCTTCATGACCGATATCTCTGATCAGGTTATGGAAAAATATTCCAGTGAAGGTGAGAAAGCAGCCCAGGACTTTGTCATGTCATCCATGGCAGACTGGATCTCAAAAAACTATACATCTGCTCTTTCTGCCCTTTCCTATTCACACGAAACAGTTACGGTTACGGTGGAAAATCAGAATGGTGCCTGGCTCATTACCGATATGGATCAGTAAAAAAATCTGCTTGCATTTTACCTGAGGTATTGGTACTATATTCAAGCAATGAATGCTTAGCTCAGCGGGAGAGCACTTCCTTGACGTGGAAGGGGTCATGGGTTCAAATCCCTTAGCGTTCACCATGATAGAGCGGTTTGAAAGAACTGCTTTTTTATTTTTTATGTCTGTATCTTTGCGAAAAAAAGTACCGGTTCAATAGTGGATCGGTACTTTCTTATTTATTTGTCAGTTTTCAATTATGCGGGAGACTGCACAATCAATTTCAGACATTTCTGCTTGTCAGGCAGCTGCTTCAGCAGGCTGACGGTTGGCAGCGATGACGAATGGTGTATAGATGACAACAGAAACTGCTAAGCAGATCAGCTGTGTAACACCGCCCATGATATGACCGCCGGCGGCTAAGAAGCCAAGGATACCTGCAGGTGTTGTCCATGGCGCATCGACAACCAGAATCGGGCAGAGACCGATACGTGTGAACAGATAAGCCAATGCAGTTGTAGCAAGCGGTGCAAGGAAGAACGGAATGCCAAGCAGCGGGTTCATAACCATCGGGATACCGAAGATAATTGGTTCGTTGATGTTGAAGATGCCGCATGGAATAGCGAGCTTGACGATAGCTCTGTAGTCATCTCTCTTGGAGAAGAGCAGAACTGCGATGATCAGGCCGCCGGTGATACCGGAACCAGTCATGGAGAAGAAGGCTGACATGAACGGGTTGCAGATGATTGTATAAGTATAATCTACACCAGCAACTGTACCGCCGGCACCGACAGCAGGCATAATACCTGCACCATACAAGGCGTTGTTAGCAGCGTAACCTGCAACCAGGAACGGTGTTGTTACAGCGGACATAACGTTAGGTCCATGAATACCGAACCACCACAACAGCATCATCAGGAAACCTACAAACAGGAAGCCAGGCAGACCAGTCATAATTGCCTGCAGAGGCTTGAAGATTGTAGCGATGATATCAAATGTGTTCAGACCTGTCAGGGAGATCAGGAAACCGATCACAGAAACGACCAGAATCGTAATGACAGACGGGAACAATACTGCAAAGGACTGTGCTACGTTCGGCGGTACGGAATCCGGAAGCGTAATCTTCAGCTTGCCGGACTGGATCAGCTTTACATAAAGCAAAGTAGCCAGAATACCGACTAACAGACCAACGAACAGACCATTGGCAGATGTGTAGGACTGAGCAACAGCACTGCCGACAGAGACCGGAACGTTTGCTGTTTCTTCAGCACCGCTTGCCAGAGCCAGGACGCCGTCGGAACCTGCAACCAGGTCCTTGGCTGTCATAACGCCCTTGGCTGTTGTATTAATCAATGTAACGAAGGAAGCGATGGCAACTGCAGGAACTGTGTTGTCCTTCGGCAGACCCAGATTCTGAGCAAAATGAATTGCGATCAGAACACAGACAGAAACTGCCATGAAGTTCATACAGCCGTAGTTAGCTGTGGTGAAGATTGGTGTCAGGTTAACCAGCCA
>OMXQ01000121.1 GCA_900315065.1 uncultured Erysipelotrichaceae bacterium | reverse complement strand
ACGCTTACCTCATTTACATATGTGAGTATAGCTGAAGGTCAGAGAAGGGCTGTACGTTCCAAGGTACAACGCCAACACTTAGCTAGAAAAGAGCGAAAATCAAAGAAATATATGCAATCATCCAGCATACTGAAAAAGCGATACTCATATATTAGTACCGCTCAAGTGATAATATTTTATAAGTTGAAATAAACAAACAACATTCTGTCCTTGCCATTCATGTCTTTGAGGATTTCATATCTTGCTCCAGGTAACATTTCTTCTACCAGAGCAGACATTCTTTCTCTTTGATCCCAGCCCATTTCAAAGGCCATGAAAGCTTTGTCTTTTAATACTTTCCTGCAATCTTTGAAGATTTCTCTATAGAACTTCAGACCATCACTGCCGCCGAATAAAGCAACATGTGGTTCAAAGTCAACTACGCTCTTTTCCATCTTTTCTTCTGCTGGTATGTAAGGCGGATTGGAAACCAGGACATCAAGCTTTCTGCCGCTTTCAATCAGAGGCTTTAACATATCACCCGCAACGAATTTGATATCTGCCCCGTTGTTTTCTGCATTCTTTCTTGCCGTGACAAGCGCTTCTTCAGAAATATCCGTGGCATGCATGCGGACCTTAGGTTCTTCTTTTGCCAAGACAATGGCGATGGCACCAGACCCTGTGCCGACATCAGTACAGTCAATGGTTTCATTGTCTTTGAAATACTCATCCATTCTTTGCAGAATGTTAACGCAAAGTTCTTCGGTTTCAGGTCGCGGAATTAATACATCTTCATTCACAATGAATTTGTAACCATAAAACCAGGAATAGCCTAAGACATGTTCCATTGGTTCCTGTTTCAGGATTCTTGCCATACCTGCATCAAAAGACTTTTCCAATGCTTCCGGCATTTCATCTTCGTAGTGAAGATAAAGATTATATCTTTCCTGCTGAGAAAGCTCTACTAAGAAAGCCATGACCGTCTCAGCCGGCACACCTGCCTTCTCGCATTCTTTTTCATAGCGCCTTACGCTTTTGGAAAATGTTGTCATTGTCAGTTTTCCTCCTCAAGCTTGCGCTTTTCCTCTTCTGCCTGCAGACCTGCAATCAGGTTATCCATCTTGCCTTCCATAATCTGATCCAGCTGTGTCAATGTAAGATGAATTCTGTGATCCGTAACTCTGTTCTGCGGATAGTTATACGTACGGATCTTTTCAGACCTGTCGCCGGTACCGATCTTGGCTCTTCTGATTTTGCCTGCTTCTTCTTCCTTGCGGCGTTTCATTTCTTCGTAGACTCTGGCCTTGATAATACGCAAGGCAGTTTCTCTGTTTTCAATCTGAGAACGACCTTCCTGACAATTCACTGTAATACCAGTAGGCACATGCACAATTCTGACAGCTGAGTCAGTCTTGTTAATGTGCTGGCCGCCGGCACCTGATGCTCTATGTGTTTCAAAGGTTAAGTCCTTGGGATCAATTTCAAAGTCATCGGTATCATCAATTTCAGGCTGACACAGAACCGTTGCAGTAGAAGTATGAATACGCCCTTGTGTTTCTGTCTTAGGCACACGCTGGACTCTGTGTACACCAGATTCCCACTTCAGGTCTTTGTATACGTCTGTTCCCTTGATGGAGAAGATAATCTGTGAGAAGCCGCCTGCTTCCGAAGGCGAAGCTTCCAGCACCTGTACTTTCCATCCTTTGGATTCAGCGTATCTTGTATACATTCTGTATAAGTCACCGGCAAAGATGTTTCCTTCATCTCCGCCTGCGCCGCCTCTGATTTCCATGATGACATCATGATCATCTTCCGGATCACGCGGGATCAGAAGTTTCTGAATGTGTGCAAGCAGTTCTTCTCTCTGCGGTCTGCACTCATCCAGTTCCATCTGGGCCATTTCTTTTAATTCTTCGTCATCTTCATTCACAAGGCTTTCTGCTTCTTCGATCTTGGCATCCAGACTTTCCAGCTGATGCCAGGCATCCACTGCTCCTTGCAATCTTGCCTGTTCCTTGGAAAGCTTTGTGACTTTTTTTATGTCAGACATAACGTCTTCTTTGACTAATTCATCACTGATTTCGTTATATCTTTTTTCAATGCTTTTTAATTTTTCACGAACTGCGTCCATTTACATCCCCTGTATTTCTGTTTGTATCAATCAGCCAACCCAGACAAGTGTTTCTTTGTCTGTGCTGCCCTGTGCATTCTTCTCAGTGCCTTGGATTCAATCTGACGGATTCTTTCTCTGGTCACATGACAATACCTGCCGACTTCTTCCAAAGTCTTAGGTCTGCCGGTACCATCCAGACCAAACCGCATGCGGATAATCTGTTCTTCTCTTGGCGGCAGCTCACTCAGCATTTCATTGATCTGTTCTTTGATGTATTCATTATTCAGAACTTCACTTGCGGAAATAGCTTTGTCATCCTGAATAAAATCACCAAGTGAAGAATTTTCTTCATCACCTGCCGGTGTTTCCAGAGAAACTGTATCCATTGCATACCGCATGACATCATTGATCTTTTCAACCGGAAGCTTTAATCTCTCTGCAATTTCTTCAGGCGTAGGTTCTCTGTCAAGTTCCTGATTCAATTCTCTCTGTGTTTTATTTACTCTTGAAATCAGTTCTGTCATATGAACCGGAATACGGATATCTCTTGATTGATCTGCAATAGCTCTTACAAGAGATTGTCTGATCCACCATGTGGCATACGTAGAAAAACGGAATCCTTTATCCGGATCATATTTTTCAACCGCTCTCATCAAACCGATATTGCCTTCCTGGATTAAATCCTGGAAAGAAAGACCACGATTTATATAGGAACGCGCCATGGACACAACTAATCGTAAATTCGCACGAATCATCATGTCCTTGGCTTCTGCATCCCCCTGCTGTACACGATGGGCAAGATCCACTTCCTGCTGAGCAGTCAGTAAAGGAATCGAACCAATTTCCTGCAGATATGCTTTGACAGAATCAGAACTCTTCTTGTCTCTGCCGGTCAGAACATACTCAGGTTCTGAAGCTGCTTCGTCTGATTCATCAGAATCTGGCTCTTCTTCCTCAGAATCTTCATCGCTTTCTTCATTCACATCTTCATCTACACTATCTTCGCTGTTTTCTTCTTCGGCATCCATCAATGCATCTGTATAAACTTCAATACCCTGTTCCTGCAGCCAGTCAAACAAAGCATCTTCATCTTCTTCAGACACATGATTCTTTTCGCAATATTCAATAACTTCTTTTTCAGAAACACTGCCTTCTTTTTCAGCTTTTTTCAGAATCTTTTCTTCAATGGACTCTAAAGACTCTGCAGTTTCAATTTTCTTTTTTCCTGCCATAATTGAATTAACCTCACAGCCATCATGGCCATCAAATCTCTGTCTCTATTATACAGGAATAACGCAAACTTGAGGCAAGAGACAATCCTGTACCAAAATAAAAACTCCGGTTGCCCGAAGTTTTTATCAGCTTACTTAAGTCCGTATTTCTTATTGAACTTTTCAACCTGACCAGCTGCAGCTGCGAATCTCTGACGTCCTGTGTAGAAAGGATGGCAGTTGGAACATGTATCTACCTTGATTTCCTTCAGAGTAGAACCTGTTTCAAATTCAGCACCGCAAGATGTGCAGATAACCTTAGCCTTGTAATACTTTGGATGAATACCCTGCTTCATGTTTTATCTCCCTTCTGCCTTATGCCTCTGAGCGTGCATAAAGAAAGTGCTTTTAGCACAGGTAATATACCATACCCCAAATGACTCTGCAAGTTATAATTTCAACTTATAACGCAGAGCTCAAGTGAAAAGTTAAATTCCAGTTCTGGCCGCCCGAACCGGAAATTTGTCTTTCACTAAATTCTACCGGAATTTACTCTTTCACTATTCCCTTTTATATGCATTTTCCTGTATCATCCCTTCGTTGAGCTGG
>OMXQ01000030.1 GCA_900315065.1 uncultured Erysipelotrichaceae bacterium | reverse complement strand
ATGAACTGCTTGATAAGAATCTTCATAAAGCAGGTAAAAATGCCTTGTGAAGAAAATGAAGTTTCTATCAATAGGTGACAAAATCAAAAAATCTCAACATCTGTTACAAAAATTGAAAACAGAAAACGGACAGAGTAAAGAATAATAATTGTTATAGCATTATATTTTATGTGAATATATTCGCATTAAAAGGAAACTACAGATGGAATAGATATGCATCAACATATTACTGGCTGCCGGCTCAATATTACAGCTGTATAATACGCTGAACTATTTTTCCTTTCTGCATAAATCAGGCAAAGACGTTCTGACCAACCAGGCAGAGGACGACCATGTCTGCATGTATTGCGTGCTGGCATTGCTGGTGTTTTTCTTCAGCGGTTATCTGATTGCCTTCTTTTCTCAGAAAGCAACATTGCTGATTGCTGCCATTTTCTTCTTTGGTGCTGTTTTCTGCTTCATCATGATCCGGCTTGTTAAAAATCTGACCAGTACGGTCAAGAAAAGAAGTATTGATATTGTCAGTGCACTTGTAAAAGTAGTTGAAGAAAGAGACCCTAACCTGAATGGTCATAGTATTTATGTTCATAATCTGGTCATGTTGATCTGGAAACACTTACCGGATAGCGTCCGCTCTTCCATCAATCCGATCGATATCAACTATGCGGCAATTCTTCATGACATCGGCAAGCTCGGCATTCCGGAAAGCATTCTGAACAAGCAGGGAAAACTGAATGATGAAGAATGGGCAGTTATGAAAGAACACCCGGCAAAGGGAGTTGCCATTCTGAAACAGATGGCCTTCTTTGACAAGATCCTGCCATGGATTGAATATCACCATGAACGCATGGACGGCAAAGGCTACTACGGCATTCCTGCTGAAAAGATACCGTTAGAATCAAGAATTATTGCAGTTGCCGATACGTATTCTGCCATTACCATGCGCAGATCCTACAAACCGGCAAAGACCTATGAGGAAGCAATTGCCATTATGAAAGACGCTGCCGGCACGCAGCTGGACCAGGATATTGTTTCCTTGTTCTGTAAAATCCCGCGGAAAGAAGTAGAAGCCTGTGCACCTGATAATGTTGAAGTCAGATAATGGTTCTTTTTGTATTTCTTTTCCGTATAATACATTCTGTACAAAGAGGGAGATACTATGAAAACATTATTGAAATACTTCAAACCGCATATGAAACTCTTCATCATTGATATGATCTGTGCAATCCTTGCGGCAGTTATTGACCTTGCCTTTCCGCTTGTTTCAAGACAAGCCATGTATAATCTGCTTCCAAATAAAGCTTATCAGACTTTCTTCCTGCTGATGGTCTTTGTCTTCCTTGCTTATATCCTCCGTTCCTTCTGCTACTTTGTCATGGCATATTGGGGACACACTTTCGGCATCAGAGTAGAAGCAGACATCAGAGAAGATCTTTTCAAGCACCTGCAGTCTCTGGACTTTGCTTTCTTTGATGAGAACCGTACGGGTGCTTTGATGAATCGTCTGACTGGTGACCTTTTTGAAATTACTGAACTGGCTCACCATGGACCGGAAGATCTGCTCATTTCTCTTCTGACCATCATCGGTTCTCTGATTGTCATGTTCAGAATTGAGTGGAGACTGGCATTGGTTGTGACATTGTTATTGCCGATTTTCATGATTATTACCATGCATCAGAGAAAAGCAATGTCAGATGCATCCGTCAACGTCAAAGTCAAATTGGGAAATATCAATAATGATATTGAATCCTCGCTTTCAGGCATGCGTACTTCCAAGGCTTTTGCCAATGAAGAAGTCGACGAAGAAAGATTCTCTGAAGCAAACGGACAGTATAAAGTTTCCAAGCGTGAGTTCCATAAAGCCATGGGCAGATTCAATGCCTCCCAGGAATTCTTTATGGGCATCCTGCCGGCAGTTGTCATTGCGGTAGGCGGCTTTCTGATTATGAATGATCAGATGAATTACATCGATCTGATTACTTTCACTTTGTTTGTATCTACCTTTGTTACTCCGATTCGCAAACTGGCCCAGTTTGCCGAAGTCTTCTCCGCAGGCATGGCCGGCATACACAGATTTGAAGAAATCATGGCAGTGAAACCAACTGTCGTTGAAAAGAAAGACGCCGGTACTTTGAAGGTCACAGACGGTGCCGTCGATATCAATAACATTTCCTTCTCTTACAATGCGGATATACCGGTATTGAAGAATGTAGATCTGCATGTCAAAGGCGGTGAAATGATTGCGGTCGTCGGTGCTTCCGGCGGCGGCAAGACTACCTTGTGTTCTCTGATTCCTCGTTTCTATGATGTTACCGCAGGTTCGATTCAGATTGACGGCACGGATATCAGAGATGTTACCAAGGAATCTTTGCGCAATGCGGTCGGTATTGTTCAGCAGGATGTTTTCGTCTTTGCGGATACCATCATGGAAAACATCCGTTACGGCAGACATGGCGCAAGTGATGAAGAAGTCTATCAGGCAGCGAAGGAAGCAGAAATCTTCGATGACATCATGGCGATGCCGGATGGCTTTGATACGTATGTCGGCGAAAGAGGCACCCGTTTGTCAGGCGGTCAGAGACAACGTATTTCTATTGCCAGAATCTTCCTGAAAAACCCGGCTGTCCTGATTCTCGATGAAGCTACTTCTGCTCTTGATACGATTACGGAGGCCAGGATCCAGCATAGCTTTGAAGCTTTGATGAAAAACAGAACGACCTTCGTCATTGCCCACAGACTTGCGACTGTGCGGAATGCGGACAGAATCGTTGTTATTGAAAACGGGGAAATTGCCGAAAGCGGCACCCATGAAGAACTGCTGCAGAAAAAGGGAGAATATGCCCGCCTCTATGAAACCCAGCAGCTGTTTGCTTTGAAATAATCGGGATAGATGAAATGCCTGTGTGGTCACATGGGCATTTTTCATTTCTGTACAGCAGATATGTATGTTACCAGGCCGCAAATTTGTTAAAATAGAAACAGAAACTGTTGAGGCTTTATGGAACAATTCACCTTCTGGCTTGAAAAAAATGAACCATGTGAAAAACTGATTCAGGAAATTCATTCCCATCTGAAAGAAGACCCGGAAAAATATCTTCTCCTTATCTATGAAAAGATTTCAGATAAAGACAAAATGCAGAAAGACCTGCGCCTGATCCAGGAAACTTTTCCGACTTTAACCTGTGCAGCAATCACAAATTACGGTCCGTTCACAAAGGACATTGTGATTCCCGAAGGCGTACAGGCATCCCTGCTTCATTTTGAAGAAAGTACTTTCCATGTCTTCCTCTATGATATCGATGCAATGACCGCGGAAGAGGCAGGTTTTGCCTTATCTTATGATCTGGATACTATCCCGTTCCCAAGAGGCATTTATTGTTCCTGTGCCGGGGCAGATAATCTGCCGGACAATTTTACAGAACATATTTCATCTAAGTGGAATGATATTCCGGTTTTCGGTATTCAGGCTGCTGACTGGTACCGGGGTCCAGAGCAGAAACCATTGATTTTTCTGAATGGCGAAGCACATCACAATGTGGTGCTTGCGATTGTCTTTGCCGGTGAAAAGCTTCATGTCAAAGCAGACTTTACGCTTGGCTGGAAAAAAGTCGGCAGAGAAATGATAATTACTGCATCAGATGGAAAATCCCTGGTCAGCGGCATTGATGGTGAAAATCCGCAGGCTCTTTACAGACGCTATTTACACCTGGATCACAATCCGGATTTCTATGACTTATGTGCCTTCCCGCTGCTTGTCGGCGATGAAATCAGTCAGACCACACGGGTATCTGTGGATCAGACCGAAGACGCATTCTTCTTCAGTTCGGATATGCCGGTCGGCGAACATGTGTCTTTTTCCTATGCAAGAGAAAATGATCTGCTGAAAGAATCCCTGCAGATGGCCAATGAAATGCAAGCCTTTGGCCCGCAGGCTATGTTCTGCATCACTTGTCAGGATCGGAGAATTTTCCTGGGAAATACGCTTTCTGAAAAAGAACTTTCCTATTTCCGCACAGTAACTCCTTCGGTTCTGATTGGCAACGGCTATGGTGAAATTCTCCGTGATCAGGGAAGAGGGGGTCTGCACAGCAGTACAACGGTAGTTGCCGCGATGAGAGAAGGCGACACTCATGAAACCAGACCTGCAATTACAGATCCGGATCTTGCTCGTCCGCTTGTCAATAACCCGAAACACAATGATATGATTGTCAACTTCCTGGAAGAGACAACCAGAGACATGCAGGAAATTGCATCCCTGGATTTCATGACGCGTCTGTATAACCGCAGAGCCATGCTCAACTGGATTCATTCTCTGGATAAGGAACCTGTTTCTGCGATGCTGTTCGATGTTGACCAGTTCAAGCGGGTCAATGATATGTACGGCCACGATACAGGAGACCTGGTACTGAGCAGAATTGCAGAACTTCTGATCGAAAAGAATGATCTTTTCAAAGCCGGCAGATGGGGCGGCGATGAATTTATCATCATTGCCCGCGGCATTGATAAAGAAGAAATGGGAAGAATTGCTGAAGAAATCCGGACCGCCATTACAACTGATCCGCTTCTGAAACAATACGATATTACAATCAGCGGCGGGGCAGCCGGCGCAATGCCTGCTTTCCGTTTCTCTGATCTTTATAAATATACTGACAGAGCTATGTATCATTCCAAGCACTTCGGCGGCAACCGGATTACGATCTACACGGATCGTTTCAAAACGGAAATGGAACAAGGCAGCAAGCTTTACAGCTTCTCCTTGGAAATGCGCTCTTTCCTGGAACAATCGGAAACACCGATCTTCATTTATCAGATTCTTGATGACCAGTATCATATTCTTCTGGTTTCCAAAGGGTATTGCCGGATGGTTGGCGAAAAAGATGTGAAAAAGGTCATGGCCTATCTTCGATCCAGATCTATGAGTCAGATACACCCGGATGATGCCGACAGAGTCAGAACAGGCATTATGGAGATGGCAGAAAGAGGCACTTCCAGCATCATGTATCGGCAGAGAGTCAACGATGTGTATCATAATATTCTTTCTGTTGCCAGAAAACGCAGAACACCGGAAGGTCCGGAAATTATCGTTGCCAATCTGTTTGACATTGACTTTATCGATGCGATCAATCAGGAAATGTACGAAAACTTTCTGGCAGCTCAGAACGATTCTTTCTACAAAGATGAAGTTACCGGTTTGCCAAGCATCAATTACTTCAATACATATGGCACAGCTCGTATTCTTGATATTCAGGAACAGAAGAAAACGCCGGTTGTCATCTTTATGGATATTGCCGGCATGCATGCTTATAATGACCGCTTCGGTTACAACGAAGGCAACAAGCTTCTTCATACGGTCGGTGAAGTATTGCGTAATAATGATCCAGGCGATCTTGTGGTCCGCTATGCCGAAGATCACTTTGTCCTGATTTCAACCACGACAGGTATACCGGCAGATGTACACCTGAAGCGGATCAATGATGCACTTGCTTCCCGTCTGCAAAAAGGTACTGCAAGCCTGAAAGCCGGCGTATATTACATCAGAAACAATGAAGAAACAGCTGTCACGGCACTTGATAAGGCAAGACAGGCCCTTAACTATATCGGCAATGACCGCTCAAAAGACGTTTATATTTATGATGAAGCAGTCAGCCGCCACTATGCGGAAAGAGAATATGTTCTCTATCATTTCCATGAAGCAGTGGAAAAGAAATGGATCACTGTTTATTTTCAGCCTTTGGTCAGAACCCTGACCGGAAGGTTATGCGGTTCGGAAGCTCTGGCAAGATGGAAAGATCCGGAAAAAGGCATATTGCCTCCGTCTGTCTTTATCAAACCGCTGGAGGACTTCCACCTGATTCATCTGCTGGATCTTGAAATCATCCGCCAGGTCTGCGAAAAAATGTATAACCTGGAACAAAAAGGGATCAGGATGCAGTCGGTTTCCGTCAACTTATCCAGAGCTGACTTTACCGCCTGTGACATCTTTGCGGAAATTGAAAAGATCCGGAAGAAATATGAATTGACACCGGATTATCTTCACATTGAAATTACCGAATCCACCATGTCTTCTTCACCTGCTTTGCTGAAGCAGACCATTGAAAAATTCCAGGCAGCCGGATATACAGTATGGATGGATGACTTCGGTTCTGATTATGCCAACCTGAACATTCTTGAAGAATATCATTTCGACTGGCTCAAGATAGACATGAATTTCCTGTCTACCTTCAACACCGACCCTTCTTCGCGGGTTATCATTGCTTCCGTTGTAGAACTGGCCAAGAAACTTGGCATTCATACTTTGTGTGAAGGCGTTGAAACCAGAGAAGAATTTGAGTTCCTTCGCAGCATCGGCTGTGAAGTTGCCCAGGGCTATTATTTCGCAAAACCAATGCCGCTTGATGACATGATTGAATATGTCATAAAATGCGGACATGAAGGCTATGAACCGCTGGAAGAAAATGCCTACTATGATTCTTTCGGCCTGATCAACTTCCTGGATGATCCGACTGAAGTATCACAGAATGTGGGCAATCGTCCGCTGGCTCTGGTCGAAAGAAAAAAAGATGATTCGCTTGATTATGTCTTTTGTTCCGAGTCCTATCAGAAACAGGAAAAGCGTCTGCGCAAAGAAATGTCAGAAGAAGACCTGGATCTGGATCGGGTATTAACTACTTATATTCTTGCCATGATGGATGAAGCTGAAAAGGAAAACAAGATCAGTTTTCGTCATCAGCCGGTCAGGGGCTATCGCCTCGATGTTCGCATCCGTTTCCTTGCTGAGGATGAGAATCGTAAGATGTATGCATTGACCATTGTCTATGCCGGCAAAGAACAATAAGAGATAACAGAAAAACACCTGTGATCAGATAAAATTCTGATTCCAGGTATTTTCATTTGATCATAAGTCAAGCAGGTATTGTTATGCATTCAGATATTGGATGTCATTATGAATACAGAAAAGATATTGCGTATGCAGAATAAAAGACATCCTGCCTTCAGGGCCAGAATGCCTTGGAATGAATGGTTAGTCCTTCTTTGATAAATACTTCTCAGCTTTTTCTGCCGGCAGTTCTTTGAGCAGACTTTCTCTCAATGCCGCAAAATCAGCTCTTCTTTCATCAGTTACAACCGGATATTCAGGTTTCATTTCCTGCAGGGTCTTGAGAATGATCTCACTGACAACATAGCGCATGTACCACTTGTGGTCAGCCGGCACAACATACCATGGGTTTTCCTTTGTGGCAGTTGCGTTGACGGCTGTTTCAAAGGCATCCATGTACTTGTCCCAGTATTTTCTTTCTTCTACGTCGCCTGAAGAGAACTTCCAGTTCTTTTCCGGTTCATCAATTCTGGCTAAGAATCTTTCTGCCTGTTCATCCTTGGAAACATTGAGGAAGATCTTGATGGTACGAACGCTGTTATGATACAGATATTCTTCAAAGTGACGGATGTCTTTGAGACGATTGTTAATAACATCGGCGTCCTTGATTCTGTCCGCATGAGCCTGGGTCTTATAGAGTTCTCTGACACTGCCGATCAATACATCTTCATACTGGCTTCTGTTGAAGATGGCAATTTCACCTTTGGCAGGTACTTCCCTGGCAACTCTCCATAAATAATCATGCGCCAGTTCAACTGCAGAAGGAGCTTTGAAAGCTGCTTCATAGACGCCGTGAGGAGACAGACACTGCAGAACATGGGTAATGGTGCCGTCCTTGCCGGCTGCGTCCATAGCCTGGAAAATGATGATCAGGCCTTCTTTCTTTTCAGCGTAGAGTTTCTGCTGGAGCTCATCCAGTTTCTTTTCGTTTTCTGCCATCTTTGCAGCAGCTTCATTCTTGTCTTTGCAAAGTTTTGTTTCATCTCTTGAAACTTTGGCAATGTCAAAATGACGGGTTCCGTCATAGATATAATCAGATAAAGACATGATTTTAGTTCCTCCCTGGGTAAATCTACGTTTTATCCTATCATTCTTTTATCATTTGTACATGTAAACAGAATCTTCAGAATTAGTAAAATTTCTGCTGATTTATACAAATTAAAAATTTCGTTGACGCAACTTTATGAATTTACAGATATACTAATAAAGTATGCAGGAGGTTGTTCGGTGAACAGAAAAAGCTGGCATATCTTCGCAGCTGTGGCAATTGCACTAGCGATCATTTTTCTGATAATCCGTTTCCAGTATATGACCGGATTCCTGCTGGGTTGTCTGGTATCCATATTGGCATATAAGAATACGGAAAGATACGTGGATCAGACGATGCGGATCAGAACCCCGGCACCGTCATCCTTCCCATTGAACTTTGCGATGTGGGCAGGTGCTTTGATCCTTTGTGCAGTGCTTGAAGAGTATCTGAGCATATTGCCTTGTGCTTTGGGCTTGTTCATGGTTCGCATCACCCTGGTTGTACAGGAATGGCTCAGCCATTAGAAAGGATGGTCAGGATGCAAATACAGTCAGATGTCTATACGATCATTTTATTGACGATCATTCTCGGAATCGGCATTGTCGTCTGTGGAAAGAAAATTGAAAAACTGGACCCGTTGAAGAAACCGACAGGACTTTGTGCAGCGATACTGATGGGCGTGGATGCTGTGTTTAACACATGCAAAAGCAACTGCGGTAAAAACATTGCACGGAAGCTTGCCCCGTATATTCTCTTCCAGTGGATATACATATTCTCGGCAAACATCTTCTCTTTGTTCGGTTTTGCCAGTCCGACGGCAAATCTTTCAGTCACCTTGCTGCTGGCATTTATTACCTGGGTGCTGATCCAGATTGTGGAATTGAAGTACGGCGGCGTCAAAGCATATTTCCATGCATTTATTGAACCGATCGCGCCGATGCTGCCGATGAATATTATCGGCAAGTTCTCAACCATGGCTTCCATGAGTCTGCGTCTGTTTGGTAATATCACCTGCGGCGGTATTATGATGCAGCTGATCTACAGTGCCTGCCAGCAGTTGTCCAATACCATTGCCGGAATCTTTGCCGGCAGCGGTGTTCAGGTCTTCAACTTCATGGCACCGGTCATTGCCCCGCTGCTGCATGCCTATTTTGATTTGTTCTCGGGATTTGTACAGACATTGGTATTCGTTACATTAACAGTAGTTCTGATCGGGAATGATATTCCTGATGAAGTAAAAAATTCATAGTAAATAATCAAGGAGGAAAATAACTATGGAAAGAGGTTTAATCGCAATTGGTGCAGGCATTGCCGTTTTAACAGGTTTTATGACAGGTCGTGGTGAAGGTGAAGTTGCCGCACATGCCTGTGACGCTATCGGCAAGAATCCGGAAGCAGAAGGCAAGATCCGTTCTACCATGATTCTTGGTATCGCCCTTTCTGAAACCTGTGCTATTTATGGTCTTCTGGTTGCTATTCTTCTGATCTTCGTATACTAAGGACTGATTGCCATGAGTATTAATGTAGATATTGTCGGCCAGCTGGTACCGAATCCGATTTCCATGCTGGTGCAGCTCTGCAGTACTCTGGTTCTGTTTCTTCTGATTAAAAAGTTTCTGTGGAAACCGGTACAGAATTTCTTCAATGCCAGAGAAAATGCCATGCAGGCAGATCTCAAGGCTGCAAGTGACGCCAAAGCTGCTGCGGAAGCAGACCGCAAGGAAGCAGGCAGACAATTGCAGGACGCATCCGGCAAGGCTGACGAAATTGTCAATGCGGCTGTAAAGGAAGCCAAGGCACAGAAATATGCAATTCTGGAAAGTGCCGGCAAAGAAGCAGATGCCGAAAAACGCAGAGCTCATGAACAAATTGAAAATGAGCGTCAGGCAATGGTCGATTCCATGAAGAATGAAATGATCAACGTTGCTCTGGATGCGGCAGGCAAGCTCATCGGTTCCAAAGCCGATGAAGAAACAGATCGTCAGGCCGTGGATGCTTTTGTAAAGGAAGCTTCAGCCCATGACCAGTGAGATTGCAGAACGCTATGGGGAAGGACTCTTCGCCCTTGCCAAAGAAGAAAATACAGTTTCAAGCTGGAAGGACCAGGTAACTGCGATCCTTTCTGCCATGGAAGAAAACGATGACCTTCATCTATTCTTTCAGGCTGTCAAAATCTCCAAAGAAGAAAAACGTGACTTTATCGACAAGGTTTTCAAAGACGCGGACAAAGACATCCGCAATTTCATGAAACTTGTCATTGATAAAGGCAGAAGCTACTACATGCAGGAAATCTTTGAAAGCTACGAAAAACGCGCCAATGAAGAACTTGGTATTCAGAAGGCAGTTGTCACTTCCGCAAGAAAACTATCAGAAGAAGACATGCAGCGGATCAAAGAAACCCTGGCGAAAAAAACAGGAAAAACTATAGTTTTAACCAACAAGGTCGATCCGTCTGTCATCGCCGGCATCAAGGTAACCGTCGGCAACAATGTGACAGACATTACCATGTCGACCAGAATTGAACAATTAAGAAACGCACTATTGAAAGGAGGACAGGCATGAGCGCTCAGGTAAGACCAGAAGAAATCAGTTCGCTGATCAAACAGGAAATCAGAAACTATGATCAGAAAATTCATTCCGATGATGTCGGCTACGTCATCTCTGTCGGTGACGGTATTGCCATGGTCCAGGGCATTGATAAAGCAATGTCTTCTGAACTTCTGCAATTTCCGCATGATGTCATGGGAATGGTCATGAATCTGGAAGAAGACCACGTAGGTGTCGTTCTTTTAGGTGAAGATACACAAATCAAAGAAGGCGATGAGGTACGCAGAACCGGCCGCATCGTAGAAGTACCGGTAGGCGACGGCTTATTAGGAAGAGTTGTCAATCCGCTTGGACAGGCAATTGACGGCGGCAAGCCTGTTTCATACACAAAGACCCGTCCGATTGAAAGAGTCGCACCTGGTGTCATGACCAGAAAATCTGTCTGCCAGCCTTTAATGACAGGCCTCAAGATCATTGACTCCATGATTCCGATCGGCAAAGGCCAGCGTGAATTGATTATCGGTGACCGTGAAACCGGCAAGACTGCAATTGCAGTCGATACCATCATCAATCAGAAGGGCAGGAACGTCCTTTGTATCTATGTCGCAATCGGCCAGAAGGAATCTACGGTTGCCAGAATGGTACAGAAACTCAGAGAAAACGATGCCATGGAATACACGGTTGTCGTCAATGCCTCTGCTTCTGCCAGTGCACCTATGCAATACATCGCACCATATGCAGGATGCGCCATGGGTGAAGAATGGATGGAACAAGGCAAAGATGTCCTGATCGTCTATGATGATCTTTCCAAGCATGCAGTTGCCTACAGAACCATGTCACTTCTGCTGAAGCGTCCTCCGGGAAGAGAAGCTTATCCGGGTGATGTCTTCTATCTTCATTCCAGATTGCTGGAAAGAGCAGCCAAGTTATCTGATGAACTCGGCGGCGGTTCTTTAACAGCACTTCCTATTATTGAAACCCAGGCAGGTGATATTTCTGCCTATATTCCAACTAACGTTATTTCCATTACCGACGGTCAGATCTTCTTACAGACAGATTTGTTCGCTGCCGGCAACCGGCCTGCGGTTGATTCGGGTCTTTCCGTTTCCCGTGTCGGTTCTGCCGCTCAGACGAAGGCTATGAAGAAGGTTTCATCCTCCCTCAAGCTGGATCTGGCCCAGTACCATGAAATGCAGTCCTTTGCCCAGTTCGGCTCTGACCTTGATGCCGCAACCAAGAAGATATTGGATCATGGCGCAAGAGTTACGGAATTATTGAAACAGCCGCAGTACCAGCCGATGTCTATGAGCGATCAGGTATTGTCTCTCTTTGCCATCAAGAACGGCTATATGGATCAGGTGCCGGTGGCAGAAGTTCAGGCATTTGAAAAGTCATTGCACAGATACTTCCATGAAAATGCCCAGGATCTTGTGAATGAGATTGAAACAAAGGGAAATATCGACGACGCATTAAAGGACAAACTTACCGAAACAATGCAGAAGGCGCTTGATCAGTTCAAGCTCGTCAAGGGAGTAAACTGATATGGCCGGGCAGTCCAGACAAGCCCTGCGCTCCCGGATCAAGTCTGTCAAGTCCACCCGTAAAATCACCAAGGCGATGGAAATGATTGCCAATGCCAAATTATTCAAGCAGCGCAATAAGATGGAAGCTAATCGTGAATATGCCCAGCGCCTGCAGGATACTGTCAATTCGATTGTTACCAACAATCCGGAAGCAGAATCTGCTTTCCTCATTAAGAATGACAACCCGCATATAATGACCATTGTTTTCTGTTCTGATTTAGGCCTATGCGGGGGCTACAATGCCAATATCATGAAGAAGATCAAAGAAGAACTCAATCCTGAAGATCCGATTCTCTTAATTGGCACCAAGCTCTACAGACAGCTGCAGGAAGCAGGGTACAAGCTTATCAATGAAGCACCGGTTTCCTCTGACAAAATCACCTTCCAGGAATTGAAGAAGGCAGTAGAACAGGGCATAGACATGTACCGTAATAAAGAAGTCGGCATTGTCCAGCTTCTCTATACCCGTTTCGTCAATACGATGAGTTTCCAGCCTGATTTTGATCAGCTGCTTCCGTGTGTTACACAGGAACCAGAACAAAAAGAAGACAAAGAAACCGGCAAAGACCATCAGGAAACACTGTTTGAACCAAGTGCAGAAGCCATTCTGGATTCATTGATTCCGATGATGATTCAGGATGTTGCCTACGCTGACTGGATGGAATCCACAACTTCCGAACAGGGAAGCAGAAGAGTTGCCATGAAGACCGCATCTGATAACGCAGATGATCTCGCATCTTCACTGCAGCTGGAATACAACAAGGCAAGACAGGCCGCAATTACCCAGGAAATCACGGAAATTGTCGGCGGTTCCTCTGCCGTATAAGAAAGAAGGTAAAACATGAGCAATACTGGCAAAATTGTACAGGTCATCGGACCTGTCATCGATATCCGCTTCCGTGCAGATACCTTACCTTCCATCAAGAACGCAATTATCACAAAAACTGCCGCAGGGGAAGAAGTCACTGCTGAAGTAGCACAACACGTCGGAGATGATATCGTAAGATGCATAGCTATGTCTTCTACTGACGGCTTAGTCCGTGGGCAGGAATGTATCGATACAGGGGCTCCGATTGAAGTCCCTGTAGGTGATGGTGTTCTTGGCAGGATGTTCAATGTTCTCGGCCAGCCGATTGACGGTCTGGGAGAAGTAAAGGCAGACAAAAAGATGCCGATCCACAGAGACGCACCGACGTTTGCAGAACAAAGAACCCAGAATGAAATTCTCGAAACCGGCATCAAAGTCATCGATCTTCTTTGTCCTTATGCCAAGGGCGGCAAGATCGGCTTATTCGGCGGTGCAGGCGTAGGCAAAACCGTTCTTGAACAGGAACTGATTCATAACATTGCCATCGAACACGGTGGCAGATCCGTTGTCGCAGGTGTCGGCGAACGTACCCGTGAAGGCAATGACATGTACTACGAAATGAAGAATTCCGGTGTCCTGAAGAACACTGTCCTGACATACGGACAGATGAATGAATCCCCAGGTGCCAGAATGAGAGTAGCCCTGAGTGCTCTGACCATGGCGGAATATTTCCGTGATGAAGAACACCAGGATGTCCTTCTCTTCATTGATAACATCTTCCGTTTCACCCAGGCAGGTTCTGAAGTATCCGCCCTCTTGGGCAGAATGCCTTCTGCCGTCGGTTATCAGCCGACGCTGGCTACCGAAATGGGCCAGCTGCAGGAAAGAATTACTTCTACTGACAAGGGTTCCATCACTTCCGTTCAGTGCGTATACGTACCAGCCGATGACCTGACTGACCCGGCTCCGGCCGCAACCTTCTCGCATCTGGATGCACGACTCGTATTGGATCGTTCCATCGCAGCACTCGGTATCTATCCGGCTGTTGACCCGTTAGGATCTTCTTCCCGTATGCTGGATCCGTTAGTTGTTGGTGAAGAACACTACGAAACCGCCAGAAAGGTACAGGAAATCCTGCAGCGCTACAGAGAACTCCAGGATATCATTGCCATCCTTGGCATGGAAGAACTTGGTGAAGACGACAAAAAGACAGTCGCCCGTGCAAGACGTATCCGTAACTTCCTTTCCCAGCCTTTCTCTGTTGCTGAACAGTTCACAGGTCTGAAGGGAATCTACGTACCGGTCAAGGATACCATCCGTTCTTTCCGTGAAATCTTAGACGGCAAGTATGATGATCTGCCGGAAGCAGCCTTTATGTCTGTCGGTACCATTGAGGATGTTGTCGCAAAGGCAGAGACTCTCAAATGAGCGCACTCCATTGCCGCATCGTTACTCCCCAGGGAGTATATAAGGAATTCGATACCGACATCGTCAATATTGAAACGCTTGACGGCCAGCAGGGTATCCTGCCCAATCACATGCCGATCGTTACGATGCTGAAGGTCGGTAAAATGAAAACGACAGAAAGCGGAAAAAGAGAAGAATACGCAGTTGCCGGCGGGCTTTTCTCCTTCCGTGACAACCTCGCTGAAATCTTCACCGATGCCATCGAAAATAAAAATGATATTGATATAGACAGAGCCGAAAGAGCGAAGGAAAGAGCTGAAAAGAGACTGCAATCAAAAGATCCGAATATCGATCTTGTCCGTGCCCAGGCAGCGCTTGAAAAAGCTCTCAACCGACTGAAAGTTACCGGCAGAAGCATTAACAACTTATAAATCAAAGAAGGAGCGCAAGCTCCTTTTACTATGCATGCATGAAAATTGCAAATTGGCATTTACAATCATTTAACATAACCATGTTCATGAAATTTACAGGAAACTGAGACAATGTATCCATGAACATCAAACTGTTGCATCTTAAGAAATCCTATGGAGATCATGAAATCATTCATGATTTTTCTTTGACCCTTGAAGACGGGTGTCTTACCACTTTGCTCGGTCCTTCCGGCTGCGGCAAGACAACACTTCTTCGATGTATTGCTGGTCTTGGAAAACCGGACGGCGGGGAAATCTGGTTTGACGACCAGTGCGTATTTTCTGCTGAAAAGAAAATCAATGTCGTTCCGGAAAAAAGAGGATTGGGCTTTGTCTTCCAGGACTTTGCCCTCTGGCCTCATATGACGGTATTTGAAAATGTTGCTTTCGGCTTACGGGCCAGAAAAGACACAAAGAACTTAAAACAAAGAGTTATGGACGCTCTGCATACTGTCCAGCTTGATGAATACGCTGACCGGTATCCGAATCAATTATCCGGCGGCCAGCAGCAGCGTGTATCTTTCGCCCGTGCCATTGTTATTGAGCCTGGCTGCATTCTTTTCGATGAACCGTTGTCAGCTTTGGACGCAAAGCTGAGAAAGTCCATGCGGGCAGAATTGAAGAACCTGGTCAAGTCTCTGCACATTACTTCAGTCTTCGTTACCCACGATCAATCGGAAGCTATGTCCATGTCAGACAAGATCGCAGTTATCAATAACGGCAACCTTGAACAATACGGAAGTCCGCAGGAAATCTATGCACATCCTGAGACTGTATTTACCGCAAAATTTGTCGGTGATTCCAACTGGATTGACGATACTTCCATGTTCCGTCCGGAAGAGGCATGTATATCCGAAGAAGGAAAACAGAAGTATGCATGCATAGTTGCCGGTTCGGAGTATCTTGGCAATGTATATCAGATATATCTGAAAGCAGATGACCGTAACTGGTCTGTGCTTTCTTCAGTTCAGATCCCAGCAGGAACGCATGTTTCTGTTTCGATAGATCCTGAAAAAGTTATTTCTGTAAAAGGAGGAAAAGAGAAATGAATAAGGGATTGAAAAGCATCATTGCACTCGGCCTGTGCTTAGGCATGGCAGGGTGCTCCAGCGCAGCTCCGGCTGCAACCGCTTCTTCTGCAAAGGAATCCGCAAAGCCTGCTGCTGAAGAAAAAGCGTCTGGCAAGGTAACAGTCTATATGCCGTCTCCGGCAGGACTGGCCGACAAGATCAAGGAAGGATTCGAAAAGGAATCAGGTATTACATGTGATGTCTTCCAGGGAACAACTGGTGAAATCCTGGCGAGACTGGAAACAGAAAAGGCAAATCCGGTTGCTGACGTTGTCATTCTGGCATCCTGGTCCGATGGTCTGTCCATGAAGGAAAAGGGCAACATTGTCAGCTACACGCCTGCTAACGCAGACAAGGCAGTCAAGGGCTGGATCGATGATGATTCCATGTTATTCGGCTACTCTGCTTCGGCAGTAGGTGTCATCTACAACAAGGGTGTCTTCCCTGAATTAAACGCTGACTGGAGTGAACTTGCCGATCCTAAGTACAAGGGTCAGCTGGCTATCCCGGATCCTCAGAAATCCGGTGCCTGCAAGGACTTCGTTGCCGGCTATGTCAATGCCAACGGCTGGAAAGATTTCGAAGGCATGGCTTCTAACGGCATGACTGTTCCTGGTGCTAACAAGGCAGCTCTGGAAGCAGTTACAACTGGTGCTGTAGGCATTCTGGTTGCCGGCGTTGATTACAACGCATACAGCTCTATCAAGAAGGGTGAGAACCTCGGTATCTACTATCCGAAGAGCGGAACCGTTGTCAACCCGCGTCCTGCTATGATCATGAAGGATGCACCAGACGCTGAAAATGCAAAGAAGTTCATTGATTATCTGTATTCCGATGAAGCACAGAAGCTTGTCGCCAAGGCATACCTGCTGCCAGGCAGATCTGATGTCAAGTGTGAGGATCGTACAAATCTGGAAGATATCACACAGATCAAGACTGACTGGGCAAAGATGATGGATATCGCAGATGACAGTGCTGCGAAGATCGATGACCTTTGCAAAGCTAACAAGCAGTAATGAAGAAACACCTTCAAACCGGAATTCTTTTGGGAATTCTGGTTTTTCTCATTCTTTGTCCCCTTGCCAGTGTTTTCCTGAAAGCAGTCATCGTTGACGGTCATCTGGATATCGGTCATGCCTTCGCCATTATCGGCGAAAGCGGTAACCTGCAGATGATTTCCAATTCTCTTTTACTTTCCTTTCTGGTTGTTCTGCTTTCCACTGTCATCTCATTCCCGCTGGCCTGGCTGTTCTCCCGGACGAAATTTGCCCGGTATCCGGTCTTTGACATCTTATTCATGATTCCCTTCATGACCCCTCCTTATATTGATGCCATGGGCTGGATTATCTTCATGCAGAAGAACGGCCTCTTTACCCAGATTTTCAAAGGAGCACAGAATCCGCAATGGTTCTTCTCTTTAGCAGGTCTGGTCCTGGTCATGAGTTTCCATGTCTTCCCTTTCATGTTTACATTGTTGAAGAATGCGATGCTCAGAATTCCGTCTTCCCTGGAAGAGGGAGGTGCTGTCTATGGTGCCGGCTTCTGGCAGCGGATGCGCAGAATTTTCCTGCCTCTTTTATCAGGCAACTATGCGATTGCTGCCTTGCTGGTCTTTGTCAAAACACTCTCTGAATACGGGACACCGTATACATTAGGCAGAAGAATAGGCTTTGATGTATTCACCACGCAGATTCACAGATACACGACCGTTGCCCCGATCTCATTCGATAAATCAGCAGCACTTGCGTCTGTATTAACAGGCATCTGTCTTGTTATGTGGTACATCCAGAATCTGATCACGGAAAAGAGAAGTTATAATCTGGTCAGCGGCAAGGGTTCCCGTTTTGCGGAAACAAAATTATCCATTTTCGGTAATGTGATTGCATGGGCCTTTGTTATTGCAGTTCTTGTCATTTCCATCGGGATTCCTTATTTCTCTATCATTGCGACTTCTTTGATCAAGCTGCGTTCCATGGGTCTGCAGCCAGGCAACTTTACATTGGCTAATTACGAAGCTATGTTTGAAGAAAGTGATAAAGCTCTCAAAGCAATCCTGACCAGTCTCTTCCTGGCAGTTTCCTCCGCAACCATATGTTCCGTGCTTGGCACCCTGGTTGTTCTGACGGTCCGTAAGTTCAAAGGCAAAGCTGCAAAATTTATGGAAGCCACTGCTACGATTCCGGAAATGCTGCCGGCAATTGTTCTGGTTATCGGTATTATGCTTTTCTACAATTCCATATACAAAGTTATTCCGATCTACAATACGATCTGGATTATGGTCCTGGCTTATACGGTTCTCTATATTCCGTATACTATCCAGTATGTAACATCCTCCTTTACCCAGATCGGTACTTCTCTTGAAGAAGCAGGATCGGTTCTCGGCGGCAATAAGTTTTACGTCTTCCGCAGAATCACTTTCCCTCTGATCCGTAAAGGTATTCTGACCGGCTGGTCTATGATCTTTATCATTGTCATCCGTGAACTTGTCACTGCATCTCTGATTTCACCGCCGGATGTCATTGTCATTTCTACTTTCATCGATAGAGAATTCGAACAGGGATCTGTAACTACAGGTATGTGCATGGCTGTCATTACGGTATTATTTACCGTAACAGCACTGATCCTGATTCGTAAATTTTCCGGAGATGATAACGAAAGATGAAACTGAAAATATGCGGCGGTGTCGGCGAACACGGCCGCAACTGCTTCGAAATCATTACAGACCAGATGTCCTTTCTGGTCGACTGCGGCAAGGGTAAAGACGACATGCCTGACTTGAAGAAGAAGGAAATCAGAAAGCTTTCTTATGTCTTTCTCACGCACAGCCATGGTGATCATACAGGTGCCCTGGACTGGCTGATTGACAAAGGCTTTGAAGGCACAATCTACGGCAGTGAAGAAACAGTAAGACAATGGAAACACACATATGAAAAAGTGATTTCATTGGAAACAGAATGTCCTTCTTTTGTCAGATGGCAGAGAGCAGGACATTGTGCAGGTGCCGTTTCTTACATTTTCACTATCGGAGGGAAAAAGATAGTATTTACCGGTGATTATTGTGAAGAGTCTTCTATCTATGTCTGTGATCCGCTCCGCAATGAAGACGCAGATTTAGCTGTGGTAGATTGTGCATACGGTGATCATATTTTTAACAGAGAAGAAAACCTGAAGAAAATCTCCGACGCAGTTTCTCCAGGAAAGAGAATCTTATTCCCAGTTCCCAAATACGGAAGAGGCCTGGATCTGATTGATTATTTATCAGGAAAAAAAGTTGAGATCTACGCAGATGATCTTCTTCTCTCTCAGATAGAAAATATGGATTCAAAGTGGTACAGAAAAAAGATCAAAGCAGAAATTCATCCATTTGATGAAGTGCCTGAGCAGGGTCTGCTGTTTGTTACAGATCCGCAGGTACGCAAGGACAAAACCAGAAAACTGGCAGACAAGTGTGATCAGATAATATTAACTGGTCATGTGTATCCGGATACCTATTCTGACCGTCTTCTGAAAAAAGGAAATGCAGTGCTGATCCCGTATCCAGTGCATATGAACCGGAAACAGGCAGAAGCTCTGATAAAAAAGAATCATTTCAGAAAGACAATTCTGTATCATTCTGAAGAAATCAGAGCAGAAGAAAATCCAATTGAGTTTTAATGAAAAGATCTGTACTTAGCTTCAGATCTTTTTATATGAAAAGAGAACCGGATCTCATGGATCTGATTCTCTTAATAAAGTTTTCTTTTGTATCTCAGCCCTGCGGCATGATGAAGGAACCATCGCGCATGACCAGATTGCCGTCAAATTCAATTGTCGGATTCCAGGTAACCAGGTCAAAGTGACCGCTTGCCTTGTGCTTGCCGCCCAGACCTATATTTCTGCCGACACCGATGTGGAAAGTGTGATACGTACTTTCATCTTCGATATAGCACTCACCTGCGCATCTGCTCTTTTCATTCAATCCGATGCCCAGTTCCCCGCCGACATACATTTCTTCATCATGATAGGATTCAAAATATTCTTTCAGTCTTCTGCCTTCTTCATTGTCTTCAATGGAAACAATACGACCATCTTTGAAGATAATATGAACAGGTTCTTTCACCTTGCCGATATAGCCGAAGGAACCATCACATACTAATGTACCATTAGTCGCGTCTTCGACAATCGGAATGCAGATTTCAAAGGAAGCAGAAGAGAAATTGTGTCTTGGCCAGAAGGTGCCGTTGAAGTAAGTATAGTTTCTGTCCTTCATAGAGAAAGTCAGATCTGTGCCAGCTTTGGTTGTGATATGTACACTATCAGGATGACCGATCATGCCAAGGGCTGTTTCCGCATTGATTCTTGTCTCTTCAACGTCCATTGTCATGAAGTCAAAGCCAAGCATTGATTTTCCATTATTGGTGGAAAGCGGAAGCGACAGCATCTTTTTGCCTGCCGCAATTGCATTATCAGCAGCTTTGGTTGTAATGATGGAATAATCGGAAGCACCGACGATGATATCATATGGATCAAAAATATCCGGGTGCGCATCGAACCAGTCACCGACATGCAGACCTTCTTCCTGCACGAAAAGAATATCCGGTATCCCGCCGATCTTTTCAGCAGCTTTCATCATCATCCGGCTTTCTGCTTCATGTTCTTTGGAAGTCACGAAACAGACTTTGTTTCCTTCACGGAGACGCAGCCAGTTATTGACTACGATTTCAGCTCCGCGTCTGATACTTCTTTTATTCATATGTAAAACTTCCCCACGTCCGAAACAGATTATAGAGACATGATTCATAACTTTCAAGAAATGTGTCAATAACTTAACGCTTTTTGATGCACAGGGTATAATGAAAATAATCAAGGAGGAATGATCCACATGAAAATCTTAGTAACTGGTTTTGATCCATTCGGAGGAGAACCGGTCAATCCGGCTATTGAATCCGTCAAGCGTCTGCCTGATACAATCGCAGGTGCTGAAATTGTCAAGCTCGAAATTCCGACTGTCTGCTACAAGTCCCTGGAAAAGATCGATGCCAAGATTCAGGAAGTCAATCCTGATATTATCATCTCTGTCGGCCAGGCAGGCGGCAGAACAGGCATCACGGTTGAAAGAGTCGGCATCAACGTTGATGACTGCAGAATCCCGGATAATGAAGGCAACCAGCCGATAGACGAACCAATCTTCAAGGATGGTCCGGATGCTTACTTCTCTGCTTTACCAATCAAGGCTATGGTTAAGAACATTCAGGCAGCAGGCATTCCTGCAGCTGTTTCTGATACAGCCGGCACCTTCATCTGCAACCATGTTCTCTATGGTGTCAGATATATGTGCGAACACAAGTATCCTGGCAAGAAGAGCGGCTTCATTCACATTCCGTTCATGACATCTCAGGCAGTAGACAAAAAGAATACACCTTCCATGTCTCTGGATGATATCGTCAAGGGACTGACTGCTGCCATTGAAGCTGTCGTCAAAAACGAAAAAGACATCAAAGTAACAGGCGGCCACATCTGCTAAGCACCAAATGAAAAGCGGAATTTCAATAACTCCGCTTTTTTTCTGCTTACTTATCAGTATCTTTGTCTTTCTTTTTACGGTTTCTTCTGTTGTTTCTTTTATCCTTTTCTGCTTCTTTTTCTTTCTGTTTCTTTTCATAAGCACGTTGTTCGGCAGCGACTGCTTTCAGACCGCCGCTTCTTGAAATCCTAATGGAAGAAACAAGACCGGAAATTGCAATGATCAGCAGCAGAAGGGCAAAGATGAATCCTACCCAGACTCTGGTACTTAAGGAATACCCCAGAACGACGAGATCTCCTAATGCATCTGCGTAAGCATTGAAGGTAAGCATCTTGTTTTCATCCAGATGGAAGAAGACAAGAACCAGAGACAAAGCCAGCCAGATACCGGCATTGCCGTCATTATTCAATATAAAGGTCAGCACAGCACCAGCAATTCCATATCCAAGCGAGAACCACCTGTTTCCTTCGATCTGCTTTTCAAACAAACCTGATAAAGCAAGTACACCATAATAAGCAGTTCCCGCTAAGTGGCCTGTATAGAAGAACATGATGCCAAGCAGGACTTCTGATATAAGTCTGAATTGGAAAGCGCGTTTTTCATCACTCATAAACGGCGCTATGAAGTAGAAGGCGGCTCCGAAAGCACCGATAATACCGCCCATAAATGCATTTGACATAGGAAGTTTCTCCTTCTTTGTGAAGACTTTTTTATTATAACTTTGAGGGTAAGGAATGTAAATTTGTTTCATTTTTCTATGTAACAAAGAACACAATGTTTACAGAATTTCTATGAACAAGTTGAAAATACAACAAAGATGAAGAATAATAACAATATGTTTCATCTTCATGAAGAAGATGAAAGAAAGGAGAAAAAATTTTATGGCATTACTAAAACTGATCGGCGTCGCCATCGTTGTTGTCGGCTTTATTTTCAAGTTTGACACGATTGCAACGGTTGTTGTCGCCGGCATCGCTACAGGTCTTGTAGCGGTAGCTGAAGGTTCCATGACATTCATGGGTATCTTCGAAACGTTCGGTTCTTCTTATGTAGGCAACCGTACAGCTACATTGTTCGCCCTTACCGTCGGTGTTATCGGTATCTGTGAACGCTATGGTCTTCGTGATAAGGCTAAGGACTTCATCAAGGCAATGAAGGCATTGACAGTCGGCAGACTGTTAGCTCTCTGGGAAGTTATCCGTGTCCTTTCCGCAGCATTCTCACTGAGACTTGGGGGACATGTTCAGTTCATCCGTCCTATTATCCTTCCTATGAGTGAAGGTGCTATCGCCAGCCGTTATGGAGATGATGTTCTCGAAGATGATGACTTCGAAGACGATCTCAAGGGACTTACAGCCGGCACAGAAAACTTCGGCAACTTCTTTGGCCAGAACTGCTTCATGGGTGCTTCCGGTACGCTGCTGATTGCATCTACTCTGAATGATCAGGGCTTTACTGATGTTACACCATTCTCTGTTGCTATGAATTCATGGCCGATCGCTATTATTTGTATGGTCGTCTGTGCAGTTTACTTCCTGGTTTATGATAAGAAGCTTGCCGCAAAGTTCGGCAAGAAGGCCTGAGGGGAGGAATAGAATATGGTACACGCACTTCAGATTATTCCAGCTGAAATTACAAATGCTTACAACCCTATCCTGCAGGAATTCTTCTATTGGGTAATTGGTCTTATCTTCATTTCCAACGGTGTCAAGGCATTTAAAGATACCAGCACAAAGAAACACATTACAACCGGTATCTTCTGGTGCATCCAGGGCTTCATCTTCATTACAGGTAAGTATGTCGCTCCTGCTTTCACCGGCTTCCTGCTTGTCGCTACTGCTGTTATCACCGGCATGAATGGTGTCGTTGAAACAAAGAATGATGTTCCAAGTCGTGAAGAAACACGTAAGAACGCTGACAAGATCGGCTACAAGGTTTTCATCCCTGCTCTGATCCTGGCTCTGGTTTCCGTTGTTCTCGCATTCCTCAACATCGTATCTGCTAACAACGCCATCGGTGTTTCTGCTGTTGTCGGTGTCATTGCCGTATTGGCAATCACAAAGGCTCCGGCCAAGAGCGTTATTACAGAAGGCAACAGACTTCTGGATAACATGGGTGCCGTTGCCTTCCTGCCTCAGTTACTTTCCGCATTAGGTGCTTTGTTCACTGCTGCTGGTGTCGGTACAGTCATTTCCAACGCTGCCGCATCTCTGGTTCCGGATGGAGCTCACCTGATCGCTGTTATTGTTTACTGCGTAGGCATGGCAGTCTTCACAATGATCATGGGCAACGGCTTCGCTGCCTTTGCCGTCATCACTGTCGGTATTGGTATTCCGTTCCTGATCAACCAGGGCGCAAATCCTGCTGTTGTCGGTGCACTTGGTCTGACCGCTGGTTATTGCGGAACATTGATGACACCAATGGCCGCGAACTTCAACATCATGCCGGCTGCTTTACTTGAAACGAAGAACAAGTATGCCGTTATCAAGGCACAGATTCCGATCGCATTGATTATGCTGGTAGTCCACATCATTCTGATGTACATCTGGGCTTTCTGATTTAACAAAAATTCAAGCTTACAAGAGCCGCTTCCGAGTAAGGCGGCTTTTCAATTGGACAGAAGAAAGTAAAAATGCTACAGTGAAACCATGGTAAGAAAATATTATCAATCACTGAATTCCCTGAAATTTGCCCCGCCCATGACCGGCATTGCCTTCCTGATCTTTGTGGAAGCTTTTCTCTATTCCAGCAACAAGACAAACATGAAGGCAAAATATGCAATGGTTGTAACGGCGTTAATACTTGCGGCAGTTATGTTCTTCTATTACAAAAACAAACTTCGTATCAATAACACACTGAAGAAAATTGACAACGTTGAGGAATACACAAAAGGCGGCATGGTCAACCAGTCTTATATCCTGAATGACCGCATGTTACTATGCAATAACACGCACCTGCAGGAAATGAAGACAAAAGAAATCACAGAACTGGAACTGGAAGAAAAAAATCACGGAAAATATCTTCTTCATATCAAAGACAAGGAAACAGACTTTCCGATTACGCTCCTTGATAAAGAAGAAGGACAAAGACTTGCGGCATTTCTCAGACAGAAAAACCCGCAGCTCCAGTTAAAAAACATTGAACCGAAAGGCAACGGTACGCTCAAAGACCTTGGTGCGGGTGTACAATATTAACAGAGGATAAAGGATAAACAACAATATGACAGATCCGAAACTGCTGAAAGCACTGATACAAAGATTTATTCAGGTCACCCTTGATGACGGATCTGTTCATCGCGGCTTCATCGGCAACCCTGAAGACTTCAAAAAAGAAATGCCTGCCAATATGATTCTGATCAATGGTCTGTTGCGTGATTCCATTGAAGTCAGCCGTGTTGTTGATGTGGAATTTCCGAAACGCGAAGATAATCTGAATATTCCGGTTACAGAAAACAAAACAAGTGAAGAAGACAAATGAGCCTCTTCACTTTTTATTTCCTGATTGCAGGAAAGCAGTGTTGTATTGAATACAAATGAATAAAACAGATAATTGAAATAATCCAAAGAACTGTGCAGAATTTCAAATAATAAGAAAAATAAGCTTCTTTCATCTTTATTTCCAATGTAAAGACAAACAGTATTTATATGTTCTTCAGCTATTGATTACAAAAGGAAAAAATCAGATAATTGAAATATATCAAAGAACTGTGTGAAATTTTAAATAAGGAGATAATTATGGAGTTCCCACGAGATAAATATTTGCAGCAATTAATAAAGAGAAGACACGACGGGCTGATAAAAATTGTAACTGGATGTAGAAGAGCAGGTAAATCTTATCTTCTGTACAGAATTTTCTATAAATTGCTTGTCGACCAGGGAATCAGAGAAGATCACATTATCCGTTTTTCATTTGATACAGACGAAGATCTAGATAAACTTTTGCCTTTTCTGCCGGAAGAACCACTTTTTGTTGAGGACAGCAGTAAGAACCGGAAAGTAAATTCCCGGAAATTCCGTGCTTATATCACCAGTATTACAAACAGTGATGATGAATTTGTGCTTCTTCTGGATGAAGTACAGGAACTGGATCGCTTTGTAAATACCCTGAACGGTTTCCTGAGACATCAAAACTTCGATGTTTATGTAACAGGTTCAAATTCGAAATTCCTGTCTTCTGATATTGCAACGGAATTCAGAGGCCGCGGTACAGAAATCCATGTTCTGCCTCTTTCTTTCAAAGAATACTGTGCGGGCTTGAAAACCACTCCGCAGGAAGCCTGGAAAGAATATATTGTGACCGGCGGGATCCCGCTTGTTGCGTCGATGAACACAGAAGAAGAAAAAATCAGCTATCTGAAAAATCTGTGCGATGAAACGTATCTGAAAGATATCATTGCTCGTAACGATATCCGTACAGCCGGCAAGCTTTCAGATACCTTTAACATTCTTGCCTCTGTCATCAGCTCACCTGTCAATCCAAAGAAAATTTCAGATACTTTCAATTCCGTGACAGGCTCTTCGATCAGTCAGGATACGATTTCAACCTATCTGAATTACTTTAAAGAAGCGTTTGTGATCTCGACTGTACAGAAATACAACATTAAGGGAAGAGCATATATCCAGACGCCTTTCAAAGTGTATTTTGAGGACATAGGCGTACGCAATGCACGGCTGAATTTCCGTCAGATCGAAGAAACCCACATTATGGAAAACATTCTTTATAATGAGCTGAGATACCGCGGCTGCAATGTCGACGTCGGGCAGATGGATATCAGTGAAAAAACTGACAGAAAAGATAAAAACGGGAAAATTATATACGCAAAGAAAGCTCTGGAAGTGGATTTTATTGCTACGTTTGGAGATCAGAAATACTATGTGCAGTCTGCTCTGGATATGAGCGGAAGAGCCAAAGAAGAACAGGAAAAGAAATCACTGTATTACATCAATGATTCTTTCCGTAAAATTGTCATCACGAAAAACGGGCTGAAGCCGCAGACTGACGAAAAGGGAGTTATAACCGTCGATCTGTTTGACTTTCTGCTTGGATGGAATATGTAAGCTGCTTTAAATAGTACAAAGATCTGTGCAAAATTTTAAATAGAAAATACACAACCAGATAAATATATAAAGAAAAAGAAGAATCAATGCAGATCAATTCTTCTTTGCTTTCCTTTGATAGATAAATGACGCAAAGACTTAGCCAGTTCCGGATCATTCTTCAGAATGATGACAGTAGAATAGGTATCCTGAATTTCCAAAGTACCAATCATACTGAAATCCATCTTCGTACATAAGGCACCGATAATATCCTTTGGTCTGACTTTGTCTTTACGGCCGGCATGGATGAACAAGGTCATCGTGTCGGTTTTCTTTTCGGCTTTCTTTTCCAGTTTCTTTGATAAATCATTCTGCGTTTTCTGATAAACAAGAGGCTTACTATGTATTTTGATGTATTGAGCCACTTCATTGTCTTCTCTTAACAAAGCAATGGAAGTGCCGGTATTGCCCTGATGAGCAGTTCTGCCGGATCTATGAATCCAGGTTTCAATATCCGTCGGTATATCATAATGAATGATATGGGAAACACCACTGATATCAAGTCCTCTTGCGGCAGCGTCGGTTGCGACCAGCACCCGGATTTTTCCCTGCTTGAAATCCCGCAGGATAGCTATCCGCTGCGGTTCATCAAAGAAGGAAGAAAAAGCTGCAGCCCGGATCTTCATTTCCTTTAACCAGTCCGCAATGACATTGGCATCATTCTTGTAATTGGTAAATACAATGCAGGATTCAATCGGCAAGAAAGTTAATAATTTCTTCAATGTCTTCTTTCTTTCCTGTGTTTCTACATAATAAGAGGAAATGTTCTGATTGATGCCTTCTTCAGAAAGAACTTCTTCATATTTTCCCGGGAAAAGAGCTTTTGTATATTCCGTAATGGTTGCGGACAAAGCAACGGTCTGATGAACCGGTAAGAAAGACTGAATGTACTTCACATCTTCACCTTGTCCGGTAGACTGGATCTGGTCAGCTTCATCAAATACAACAAAAGATACTTGTGATAAATCAAGTTGTTTCTGATTGAGAAGATCCTTGATTCTGCCAGGTGTCCCGATCAGAATCTGAGGTCTGTGCTTTAAGGCATTGATCTGTTTTCCAATATCGAGACCTCCGATCAAAGTCACAACGTGATTCCCGGTTAATGAAACTAACTTATTTGCGGTATCGGATACCTGCAGGGCAAGTTCTCTGGTCGGCGTCATGATCAGAACCTTCGTATGCATTTCATTCTTATCCACAGCATTGATGGCAGGCACAAGATAACACAAGGTTTTACCTGCACCGGTTGGTGCCTGAATAAGAAGATCTTTTCCATTTAACAAAAGCGGAATTGTCTTTTCCTGAATCGGCAATAAGAAGGAAAAGCCCAACTGATCCATGGCTTTCAATAAGTCTTTTTTCATGCCTTCATGGTAACACAAACAAAAGCAGAAAAGCTTTTTGTGATACACTAATGCCGAAGGTAAAGTGTGAATAAAAAATACGATAAATTGCCGACTTAAAAACATCTTCATAGAGAAGGACGAAAAATTTAACTAGATAAAGGTTTGGTGTTAAAAGCTG
>OMXQ01000033.1 GCA_900315065.1 uncultured Erysipelotrichaceae bacterium | reverse complement strand
TACTTCCAAACAAAAAAAGGTGGCTGATTCAGATCACGTCTGATCTGTTACAACCATCTTTCATTTTCCCCTGTAGAATCACAATATCTTCTACAGGCTGGCCGACTTCTTAATGCATATTCTGGTATCCTCAACTCCCTACACAATTTCACTGTGGGATTTCCGGAATACCCTACGCAATTTCATTTAACCCTTTTTTTCAGAGCAGGCATGATTCAGATTATGCTTTTCTGTTCATGGAACGGGAAGCGACAAGATCTGCCCCGGTATGGAGGAAATCTTTGACAATAACATCATCGACACTGACTGGTGCATCGACAACAATCTTTCTGATTTCATCCATTGCTTCTTCGCACAGATCCAGCGGAATTTCCTTATTGGTAATTACCGGAAGTACTGCAAGCGTGCCATTGTTGATCCTGATGGTGGAAGTCAGAACACGCATCGGCCGGATGGTTTCCTGGGCAGCGTAGTTCTTTCCTTTTTCACAAGTGTAGCCCTTGATATCTGTGACCTTGCCGTCTTCCAGCGTAACGGTAATTCTGCATCCTTTCGGGCAATTGACACAGATCAGATTCTTTGTTTCTTTCATGCGTCCTCCTTTACGTCTACGACGAGATCTTCTTCCAGACCATTTAACTGTTTCCCGGCCAGAATGACATTTTCCATAACCGACGGAACAAACTGGTCCTTGTGAATTTCACGAATTACTTTGTCACCGGAATGGAAAACAATGGTACCGCCCTTCATCGGCTTGCGGACACGGAAGAAGAATTCAATGACCGGCGGCAGGTTTTCTGTATGCAGAAGGGCTGGTACAACATAGCCTACATTGATACCGGCATCCGTGTGAATTTCCTTACTGTCGTTTTGTTTTTCAAGAATATAGCGGGCTGCTCCTTCACCGGCTTTGGTACCCTGATGGGCCGCAAAGTCAGCCAGGTCATGAACATGGAGACCATTGCCGCAGGCAAAGATGCCAGGAATGCTGGTCATGTAGTTTTCATCTACCTTCGGTCCCTTGATGTGGGGATCCATTTCAATGCCGGCATTATCACCTAAGTGATTTTCCGGAATCAGACCGACGCTCAATAACAAAGTATCGACATCGAAATACATTTCTGTACCAGGAATTGGTTTTCTGTCCGGTCCTACCTTGGATACTTCAATCTTTTCCAGTCTGTCGTGACCATAGATATGGGTAACTGTATGAGATAAATACAGCGGGATGTTGAAGTCTTCCAGACACTGCTTCATATTTCTCGGCAAGCCGTTGGAATACGGCATCAGTTCAGCTACGCCGAGAACTTTTGCCCCTTCCAGCGTCATTCTTCTTGCCATAATCAGTCCAATGTCGCCAGACCCGAGGATAAAGACCCGCTTGCCGACAAGATATCCATCAATGTTGAGGTATCTCTGTGCCTGGCCTGCGGTGTAAATGCCGGCTGGTCTTTCACCAGGAATTTCAACTGCACCTCTGCTTCTTTCGTAGCACCCTACGGCAAGAATGATAGCTTCGGCAGAAATTGTGCAGTAGCCTTCGTCTGGATTGACATATTCAATTGTTCTGTCCGGATTGAGCTTTGTGACCATGGTGCCGGTCTTGATTTCAACCTTGAGATCAGCTGCTTCCTTTTCAAATCTTTCCGCAAATGCCGGACCGGAGAGCTGTTCCTTGAAAGTTGTCAGACCGAATCCGTTATGAATGCACTGGTTCAGAATGCCGCCGGCTTCATCATCTTTTTCAAGAATGACAACGTCTTCAATATGATTTTTTTTCAGGGAGATAGCTGCCGCAAGTCCTGCACAGCCGCCGCCGATTACTGCTGCCTGATAGTGTTTCATATTAACGATTCTCCTTTGTCAGAATATGAGATTTTTCTGTATCCAGAACAACATCCAGCTCTGATTCATGAAGTTCACGGGCAAGGATGGCAACAACTCTTGGTTCACAGAAACCGCCCTGGCATCTGCCCATGCATGGTCTGACTCTCTTCTTGACGCCCTTGACGCTTCTGGCGCCGCATACGGCATGGATGCAGTCAACGATTTCGCCTTCGCTGATCTGTTCACAGCGGCAGATGATTCTGCCGTACATCGGATTCTTTCTGATGGCTTCTGCTCTTTCTTCCGGTGTCAGTTCAGCCATGACCAATGGTCTTCTGCGTGTCATGACTGCTTTGTCATTCTTCACGAAATCAAACTTGCCTTTGAGCAGTTCATTGGTGACATATTCAGCAATGCCAGGAGCACTGGCAAGACCTGGTGATTCAATCGAAGCAACGTTGATGAAGTTCTTTGCATCCTTTGCTTCTTCAATGATGAAATCAGAAGATGAAGAAGATGGCCGCAGACCGGCAAAGTTACGAATCGAATGATTCAGCGGTACGTTTCTCATCAGCTTGAAGATATTCTCACGGACATATTCCATGCCCTGGAAAGAAGTACCGGTATCGGTAGTGGAAGCGATGTAATCAGAGTTAGGACCGATCAGGGTGTTGCCGTAAACAGTCGGCACAGCAAGCACGCCTTTGCCCTTGGAAGATGGAACCGGGAAGATTACATGATGAACAAAATGGACATTGGAATCAATGACATAATATTCACCTTTTCTTGGCTTCATCGTAAAGTTTGGATGATCAGAAACCATGCCGTAGACTTTATCTGCACAGACACCGGCGGCATTGATGACAACCTTTGTTTCAAAATCGCCCTTCGGGGTATGAACAACATAAGCAGCATTCTGATGATCAATGGAAGTTACCGGCGAATCCAGATGCAGTTCAACCCCGTTATTGACAGCGACCTGGGCGCATGCCAGAGCAACTTCCCATGGATAAATCACCGCTGTGGTCGGGAAAGAAAGAACTCTGGTCACATCATCGTTGAGATTCGGTTCTTCTTTTCTTGCCTCATCCCCGCTCAGCCATTCATACGGAATGCCTCTTCTGGCAGCCCTGTCAGCCAGGACATCCTGCTTGGCTTCTTCCTCTTCGCCAACCGCTGCAATGTAGGCACCGACTACCTTGTACTTGCAGCCAAGGTCCTGGCAGACCTGCTTGTAGAGCTGGGCGCCTCTGACATTCATTCTGGCTTTCATGGTTCCGTCTTCCGGATCATAGCCGGTATGAACGATTGCTGAATTGGCCATGGTAGCACAATCCGCAACATCATTTTCCTTATCCAGCAAAGCAATCTTCAGCTTATATTGGGAAAGGTTTCTTGCCAGCATGGTACCGGTGATGCCGGCACCGATAATGACGATATCATACATACGTATATCCCTCTTTTCATATCTGCGCTGTTCATCATTGTGTAAGCGCTATCACTAGTGTTCATTATATAAAGACCTGTGTGGAAACTCAATCATCTGATCCAGTTTCCATATGACAATTTCCGGGATTTGTTAAAAGAATCAGGAAACAAAAGAAAGAATCTCTGCAAAGCACAGAAATTCTTTCAGATACATCATTTCATTGTTCAGAAGATGAACCTTCTGAAGCAGGCGCTGAAGCTTCCGGTGCAGCCGTTTCTGTTTCCGGAGATGATGTTGTTCCGACCGGCTCTGAAGGCGAAGGAACAGGCGTCGGGACTGGTGTTGAAGCAGGTATTGTCTCTTCAGAAGACGGCGTGAAGGTCGGTTTGAGAACATCCTGTGTAAAGGTCTGGTTATTGAGCGGATTTGTCTTGTACAAGGTAGTCAGCGGGCCGATGATTTCCGGAATTTCCTGCAGCGGCATCGGTCTGGTTTCTTCATGAGTCCAGGCATGCGTGCGGTAGTAATGGAAGAGCACCTTCATGCCTTCCTGGGAAAAATGAAGACCATCCGTATCCATATATCCCTGTTTTGCATATCCGCTTGTCTGATCGATCAGGGCTTCATAGGAATTGAGATATTTCCACTTGTGTTCTTCGCACATTTTTTCAATCGCTTCATTCCAGGCAGCAATCTGCTCAATATGGACTTTCGTATAAATCGAATACGGAGCAATCGGCGGAATCGAATTGACAATGAGGTCAGCGTAAGGATAGCTTTCATGAAGTTCTTCCAGCTGCGAACTGTAGGTAGAAATAAAAGCTTCTGCATCCGTACTTGTGCCGCCGAGATTATTGGTGCCGAAAGTAACCAGGATGCGTTTTGGCTGCAGATAGGAAACAGCTTCAACCATCGTAAAGGTACCGGTGGATAATTGTTCGCATTCCAGGGAATCAATGGCGCCTGCCCCCATTCCTACAACCGCAATTGTATTCTTTTCATTGGTAAAGGTTTCGCCGTCTTCATCCTCTGAATTCATGAAGCGGACTGTATTGGAATCGCCGAGATACAAGGTTTCATCCTGATAAGATCGGCCGGCATCTTTCGTTTCTTTGAGACGGACGCCATCCTGCTGTACTTCTTCACTTTCTGCCGAAGGAGAAGGCGTATTGACAATTTTCTTTTCTTCAGCCGGCTGGTCGGAAAAGAAAGCCTGGTTGATGAAATGCAGAGCAGCCATCGTTGTACAGGTAATCATAGACATGATCAGAAGAACAGGGATGATTTTCATCCTGCCGGCAGATCGTTTTCCTCTTTTTCTTTTTCCTGTATTCATGAGGCAATTTTACACCCGCCGGGCACAAAAAACGACTCCCCTTATCAGGAGGAATCGATTTGATTTCAGATCGCTCTGCGTTTGTTTCTTTCCATGCAGGAATAGCGCTTGACTGCTTCCAGGAAATTGCCTTCCATCAGGTATTCCAGTTTCTGGACCAGAATTCCCGGATCTTCTTCCATGTTGTTGTCTACCCATTGGAGCAAGAGGCCTGCATAGCCGAATTTGTAGAAATTGGCAATGAACTTCTTGTTTTCTTCCGAGATGGAATATCCCTGGGAAATTTCATTCACAACCCCGATCAGAAGATCATAAGACAGGTTGGTAATGATCTCCCCCAGATGCCCGCCGCTTCTTGAATGATACGTCTTGGCAACAAAATCTTTATTCTTCAGCATGACATTGCACATATCCAGCATGCCTGACTGCCATGTATCATAAGTCTTGTTAGCACCGATTGCACGATTTGCTTCGGTCAGATAAATCCACTCAATCAGATCATAGATATCATGAAAATGATAGTAGAAAGTCTGTCTGTTCACGCCGCATACATTGGTCAGATCTGAAATTGTGATCTTATCCAGCGGTTTCTTTTCAAGAACAGTCCGCAGGGCTTTGGCCAGCATCATTTTTGTTTGTTCTGCCATGTTAATAACTACTCCTTTGAAAATACCTGTGTTCCATATCGCTTTTGGCATTTCTGAAAACAACTGCAGTGTTTTCCGTCAATGATCTGAAAGCGGTGTCATAAATGCACTATTAATATACACTAAATATTCAGAATAATCGAATAATTACCGGCAGAATCTACGCAATAAATGGCGCAGGAACAGGGATTTGAACCCTGGCACCGTGTTACCGATCTACAAGCTTTCCAAGCCTGCCCCTTCAACCACTTGGGTATTCCTGCATGTGGTCTCATTCGCACTTCGCTGAGTGCCTAACTATATTAACATAAATTATGAAACATGCAAATATTTTTTTCATCAAACTGCTCAGGCACTATAAAAGGTGAAGACAAACGCCTTCACCCTTGTCAGCAGCCTTTGTTTATCTGAGTCTCTTCAGATACCGAAGCTGATGCCGATTGCCTTGGCTTCCTGGATAATGCGGGCATCCGGATCCAATGTCTTGAGCTTGCCGGCAACATCCTTCAGAGGAACCTTGATCATTTCACGATTCTTGTAGCCGACCATGAAACCATATTGTTTTTTGAGAATCAGCTTGCCTGCTTCGGCACCAAGTCTGGTTGCGAAGACTCTGTCGTAAGCTACCGGCGTACCGCCTCTCTGAATATGGCCAGGGACTGTAACTCTGACTTCTCTGCCGGTCTTCTTGGTAATCTGATCAGCCAGTTCATAGGAAGGAGACGGGAAAGCATACTTGGAAAGTTTCTTCATGTAATCCTTCTTGGACAGCTTGGCATCCTTATCACTGATGGCACCTTCAGCCATAGCGATAATGGTAAATCTGTGACCTTCCTTATCCCTTTCTTCAATTACATCGACGACCTTTTCAAGATTATATGGAATTTCAGGCAGAAGGATAATATCTGCACCGCCGGCAATACCTGCATTCAGCGGCAGCCAGCCTACCTTATGCCCCATGATTTCAACAATAAATACACGGCCGTGGGAGTTGGCAGTTGTATGAATTTCATCGATACATCTTGTCGCAATATCAACTGCAGACTGGAAACCGAAGGTCATATCTGTACCATACAGGTCATTATCAATTGTCTTCGGCAATGTAATGACATTCAATCCTTCTTCACTCAGCAGATTGGCTGTCTTTGTGGAGCCGTTGCCGCCGAGCATAACCAGGCAGTTAAGTCTCAGCTTATAGTAGGTCTGCTTCATGTCTTCAACCTTGTCAGTTCCATCCGGCAATGGTTCATGAATCAGTTTGAACGGTGTACGGCTGGTCCCGAGAATTGTGCCGCCGACCGTCAGAATATTCTGGAAGTCTTCATCATTCAGAATTTTGAAATCACCCTTCATCAAACCGCGGTAGCCGTCGATGAATCCATAGAATTCAACTGGTTCCGTAGAGTTCAATACGACACTCCTGTAAACACCGCGCATTGCTGCATTCAGTGCCTGGCAGTCGCCGCCGCTTGTAAGCATTCCGATTCTAAGCATACTAGTCCCTCTTTTCTTCACTCATGATAGTACAAACTGACTATCCTTACCAACGAAAAGAAGCGGAAATTTTATTTTTTACGGGATATTTCCAGACTTCCATGAAAAAAAGACGCAGGACAATTTTCTGCGTCTTCCACGCTTACAACGATGCCGTCAATCTGTCGTATTCTGCCTGGCTGATTTTGCCGATTTTCAGCAATTCCTGATCGATCAGCGTCAGGACTGTCTTTCTGTCTTCACGATTTCCGACAAAGTCATATCTGTCGCCGTCAATGCTGATCTTCGGGGAAGCATGATAGTTTTCATACCATGGCTTGTAGTGTTCAATCAGATCCTGATAATACTCCCGCAAAGAAGGATCATTTTCGACCTGTTCGTAATCACGGCCCCGCTTGCGGATTCTCTTCAGCATTGTATCCAGGCTGACATCAATATGGACAAGCAGATCCGGTGCTTTTTTGGCGGCAGCATAAGGAAGCTCTTCCATCATGTTTTCCAGCAGATCATCGTAAACATCGACTTCTTCCTTTGTCGCTCTGCCCTTTTCCGCATTCATATGAAAGAACAGGCTGTCTTCATAAATAGACCGGTCCAGAACGTTGTTATCATCCTGCATTGCCTGCTTGATCATCCTGAAACGCTTGTTCAGAAAATAAATCTGAAGAAGGAAGGTATATCTTTTCATATCTGCGTAATACAAAGGCAGAATTGGATTTTCCTCAACAGGTTCGTAAAACGGCTTTGTGCCAAGATGCTCGGACAGAATCTTTGTTAAATTTGACTTTCCGGCACCGATTGTGCCTGACATAATGATCATCACTATATTTCTCCTCTTTGAAACCTCACGATTATATCGCAAACATACTGAAAAAAATACACAAATGAATTACGGCTGATGGGACTCGATGAACCATCTGTTTTTTTCAAGATACAGATACCTGACAACCCCGCTGATCACGCACGTATAGCAAAGACCGCACCCGCCGACTCTGGAGGCTCTTCTTTCCACATCGATGATTTTATCGATGGAATAGCCGGTTCCGTTTTCCCAGATGACCTGCTTGGGCGTCTGTTCCCCGTTCTTGTTAGTTCTGACAATGACATCAATATAGCGTTTATATAGTTTCTGCATGTTTCACCTGTACAGCCATATTGTAATGCAAAGTGTTGCGTATATCAATCTGTTATGCAACATTATACTTCTATCATTTTACAAATGTTGCGTATTTATGTATAATACTCATGAAATATGACACTGCAGGAACTGATCAGAGAATACAAGCAGAAAACCGGCATGAGCGACAGTGAGATTGCAAGACGCACCGGTGTTTCCCGTTCCACTGCCGCAAGATGGGCCAACGGGGATATCCGCAAAGTTTCCGTGGATACCATGGAACGCCTTTCGCATCTTGTCGGCTATAATATCGAACCAATCCTGAAAGGAATGGATATCTCCATGCACCTGCCGGTATTGGGCTATGTCAAAGCCGGTTATGATCTTTTTGCGGAAGAAAATTACATTGGTGAAGAAGAAGTTTCTCTGCAGGAGAGAAAAAGCGGCGACTATTATCTGAAAGTCACCGGCAATTCCATGATCGGCTGCGGCATCATGGATGGCTCTCTGGTTCTTGTCAGACAATGTTCTGCTATTGAAAGCGGCAGGATCGGCATTGTCATGGTCGGCAATGAAGTTACTGTCAAAAAAGTCATCTACAAGAAAAACATGATGATTCTTGAAGCGGCCAACCCGGATGTTGAAAACCGGTATTTCACGCCGGAAGAAGTAAATTCCCTGCCAGTCAGAGTCATCGGTGAAGTGCTCAGCTGCAAAACCTATTATTGAAGATATTCATGCAAAGAAAGGAAAAGAACTGTGTTCCTGCCGGAATCAATTCCAGCTGTCACACAGTTCCTTTATTTATATGATTTTGACTGCTTTTCCGGTTACTTCTTCAATTCATACAGATAATGATACAAAGCACCGATCAGGTTGGCATCATTGCCGAAAGTACAGGAAACAACCTCAGGCAGCGTTGCCGGCATGAATCCGGCATACTTGTCATAGTATTCATGAAGCTTCTTCTGCAGGGTTTCCAGTAACAACGGCTGCTTGGAAATGCCGCCGCCGATCGCAACCTTTTCAGTATCCAGGACAAACTGCAGGGAAACAATGCCGGCTGCCAGTCCTTCGCAATAATGATCAATAGCACCCAGTGCATTCTGATCTCCCTTGTTGGCTGCATCGAAGAGAATGCGTCCGTTCATCTTTGCAGGATCAGCACCGATTCTTTCTGCGTAATCAGCTGCCATGTAGCCTACACCATTCTGAGTTGCCCACATGTGCCCGAGATTCATCGGGAATTCATCCAGATGAACCGGCAGACCGGAGAATTCGCCGGCTGCGAAAGTATGACCTCTGTAGAGTTTGCCGTCAATGATAATACCGCCGCCAATACCTGTGCCCAGAACAATAACGACACCATTGGAAACACCCTGCAGAGAACCTTTCCAAAGTTCTGCCAGAGCTGCAGACTTGCCGTCATTTTCAACCGAAACCGGAAGCGGAACAAACTTTTTTAATTCAGCCGGCAGGTCAACGCCGTTCAGATATTTCAGAGCACCGGATGTATAGAAATAGCCGCGGCTGCTGTCGATCTTGCCCGGAGCACTCATGGCAATGGCTTCGGCTTTGTCTGCATACTTGTCATAAACTGCTTTGACAGCCTCCAGGAACCCTTCCTTTCCCTTGTCCATAGGGGTCGGGAATTCTCCCTTTGCAAGAATTTCTGCGTTTTCATTCATCAGCGCATACTTGAGATTGGTACCGCCGACATCAAAAACAATATATTGTGGCATGTGATATGACTCCTTATATTTTTTGCTAAAAATATTATAGCACTTCACATTCGTTGTTCATTACCAATTTGCATGTATTCCCGAAACTGAGACACAAAAACAGGAACACTTTTTTCGTGTGTTCCTGCTGTGTGATCAGAGATTGTATAGCTTTGAATATTTGTCTTCCAGATAATCCAGATAATAATTCACATCAAACTCTTTGCCTGTGGCAATCTTCATAATATCTTCCGCTCCGTAGCGGAAACCGTACTTATGAATATGTTCCTTCAGCCAGCCGATGCAGTCTGTATATCTGTTTTCAGAAAGAGCTTTGTCAACATCCATGTCCTTACGCATCGCTGCCATAAACTGAGCTGCCATAGCAGAGCCTAAAGCATATGTCGGGAAATAACCGAAGGAGCCGTCAGACCAGTGAACATCCTGCAGGATGCCGTCTCTTGCGTTTTCAGGACGGATGCCGAGATACTTTTCATAGTAATCTGCCCATGTTTTGTCCAGACCTTCCGTAGAAATTGTTCCGTTGAAAAGACCCTTTTCAATTTCATATCTGACCATGATATGGAGCGGATATGTCAGTTCATCTGCTTCGGTTCTGACCAGAGACGCTTTGGCAACATTGATTGCTTTTACAAAAGCATCCAGAGAAACATTGCCAAGCTGCTTCGGGAAGTGCTTCTGCAGAATCGGATAGTTGTATTCCCAGAAAGCTTTAGTTCTGCCAAGATAGTTTTCACAGAGTCTGCTCTGGGATTCATGCATGCCGGAAGAAATACCTTCGGAAAGGATCATGCCGTCATACTTCGGATCAATATCATGTTCATAATAAGCATGTCCGACTTCATGAATGGTAGAGAAAATTGCACTGACAACATTGTCCTTCAGATACTTGGTCGTTGTTCTGCAGTCATTCTCGCATGTCCAGGAAGTAAATGGATGCTCAGTTTCATTCTGATAGCCCCATTCCGGATCAAAGCGCAGATACTGCAGCAATTCTGCCATGAACTTCTTCTGTTCTTCTATGTCGTAGTCTTCATAAAGGAAACTGTCTTCAATCGGTTCAGCAGCCTGTACTTTCTTCAGCAAAGGAACAATTCTTTCTCTCAGGGCATCAAAGAAGGCATCATATTTTTCTATATTCATGCCTGGTTCATAGTCATCCAGCATCTGGTCATAGATGGACTTGTCTGAGTTTCTATATCCATAGAGCTGCTTCTTCATTTCAATCATCTTTTTCAGATACGGTGCAAAGACGGCATAGTCATCCTTTGTCTTGGCTTCCAGCCATTTGCTGTAAGAAGTACTGCAAAGCTCCTGATAGGAAACATATACATCCTTCGGAATACAGAGGGTCTTTTCAGCATCTTCCAGATACAGTTCCACTGCTCTTCTTGTATCGTCATCAATATCTTCTTTTAACAGCTGCTTCAGGATTTCTACCATGGCTGGATCTGTATTCACAGAGAATAATTCACCAGCAAGATATGCAGTTCTGGCATCACGGTATTCAGCACCTGCTTTCGGGGCAACTGTCTGCTGGTCAATGCCGATGATGGCAAGCGCCATATTGTAAGCGGACATTCTGAAAATCCACTCTTTGTATGTTTTCAATAATTCTTCTTTATTATTCATATTCAAAAAATAATCCAGTTTCTAATCTGTTCTGGTTAACAGTTAATTGACTGATTGAATGATTTGATACCAGCTATCCTATCTCTGCTGATTTTCCAAATCTCATTTATCATATCTTTATCATCTATGATTATCAATCTCCACATATTCTCTTTTTAATTCCGGAGCTCATACTTTTTTCCCTGCATCAAGCTGCATTCTCTCTCCGGTGACTTACTCACCGCGCAGCCGTTTCTCAATATCAGATGCACTATAAAGAACATCTGTAACAACCACACTATTTCCTGTTACTTTATAAAAAACAGAATAGTTATCGACATTCATACGACGAAGTTCACGTGTCTTCCACGGTTCCACATCCATGATACGATTCCGTTCCGGCATGGTATTCAGTTTCATGATCTCATCTGCAATCCGGTTATATTGTCCCAGTGTATTTTCAGGAGCCATCAGCTTAAAAGCAATATACTCATACAGCTCATTCATATCTGCTAACGCTGAATCCGTGATCTGTACCCGATATTCTTTCATAGATCAGTGACTATTTCTGAATGCACGAAAAGCAGACGCCGCATCCTGGACCTTTCCAGCTTCCAGATCGGCATATCCTCTTTCTAACTTTTCATTAAGTTCTGACCCGGACATATAATCTGCATTGATTGCCGCCGGTGCTTTCGGTAAAGCAATTTTGAAGGGAATACCTCCGGTCAGCGAAATCTGATACAGATACATATCGATAGCTGTTGACATTGGAATGCCCAACTGCCGTAATACGCTTTCTGCATTTTTCTTTACATTCGGATCCACTCTGAGGTTTAAGGTTGCTGTCTTCTCCATGTGTCCACCTCCTCATTGTCATTGTAACGTTGTTGTCGTTACCCGTCAATGATGAGGATGCTGGCTATTTTCCCCAGAATATCCCATCACTATCCAGGATTACATATCATCTCTGTCACTACATCAGGCTGATCCTCTTGATAGAAAAAATCCCGGGAACCCACTTTACTGCGGATTTTCGGGATTGCACCTGTTATTCGAATTCATTTCTCCTGCTGGAATTTTATCATAAGCAGAAAGTTTCTGCCGGCAGACAGGAAAAAAGATACGGTTATTGCGCCGTATCTTTATCCTGGTAATATTTTGCGATTTCCATGCCTTTATCACTGAGAAAAACAATACCATAGTAGGATTTTGTCAGACATCCGATCTTTTCCAGCTCATTCATCATACTGTGGACGGATGCCCTTGATTTGCCTAGCTTGCGGCTGATTTCTACCGACCGCATGCCTTTTCCCGAAGGATCAATTTCTGCCATGGCAAGCAGATATCTGATTCGGATATTTGTGAGATTGCTGCTTTTCATAATTCAGGAGGCAGAAGGCACAGCAGGCAGGCTGTGCCCTCCATTTTGTTATTCTACTGTAACAGTTTCGCTCAGCTTTTCAGCTTCGTGATAAGGCTTGATGAGCATATAGACAATGCCGATGATCAGCAATACTGCAACAATTGTGCCGAAGGAGAAGACATGATTGTATACAAGCATGCCGATATTATAGATGATCAAAGACATGACATAGGCGAAGCCGCACTGATAGCCGATGGCAAACCATGTCCACTTCGGGCTGTTCATTTCTCTCTTGATCGCACCGATTGCGGCAAAGCAAGGCGCACACAGAAGATTGAAAGCCAGGAAGGAATAAGCAGCGACCGCATTGTTGCTGAAGGACTCATTGAAGGCCTGGAAGATCTGCCAGCCGTTTTCAGCAACTTCATCCATGCCGCCATAGAGGACACCCATTGTACCAACGACATTTTCCTTGGCAATGAGACCTGTGATAGTAGCAACCGCAGCTCTCCAGTCGCCCCAGCCAAGCGGTGTGAAGATAAAGCAGATTGCATTGCCGATATTTGCCAGAAGCGATTCATCTTCAGCAACTGTCCCGAATCCATCCGGGCCAAAACCGTAGGAAGAAAGGAACCAGACAAGGATTGTGGCAAGCAGGATAACGGAACCAGCCTTCTTGACGAAGGAGGAACCTCTTTCCCACATGGAACTCCAGATATTGGAGAGGGTCGGCCAATGATAAGCTGGCAGTTCCATAACAAACGGAGCCGGTTCACCAGCGAACATCTTTGTCTTCTTCAGCATAATACCGGAGATGATAATGGAAGCTACACCCAGGAAGTAAGCACTTGTTGCAACGGCACCGGAGTTATTGAAGAAGGCACCGGCGATCAATGCAATGACCGGAAGCTTGGCGGAACATGGAATGAAGGTTGTAGTAATAATGGTCATTCTTCTATCACGTTCGTTCTCGATTGTACGGGAAGACATAATGCCTGGAACACCGCACCCGGTACCGATCAGCATCGGGATGAAGGACTTGCCGGACAGGCCGAACTTACGGAAGATACGATCCATCACAAAGGCAATACGTGCCATATATCCGCAGCTTTCAAGGAAGGCCAGGAAAAAGAAGAGAACTAGCATCTGCGGTAAGAAGCCGAGGACTGCACCAACACCGGCAACGATACCGTCAAGGATCAGAGACTGTAACCAGTCTGCGCAGTTGATTGCGCTCAGGCTCTTTTCAATCAGAACCGGAAGACCGTCAGCCCATGGACCGTAATCAGCAGGATCCGGTTCTTCAACAGCTGCATCCTTTTCGTAATCAGCGTATGTGTAATTCTGCATAGTTTCATCGTCATCGACGGCACCTTCGTCATCATGAACGACGGCTTCGCTGACAGTAACCTTTTCAAATGCATTCTCATTCAGAATCTTTACTTCGCCTTCGTCATCAACTTCAGCTGCACCCTTTTCAACAGCTGCGTCCACGAACTGACCTGCTCTTTCACTTTCAGCTGCGTATGTGCCGGAAGCATCATCATAAGCCTCGCGGCCGACGCCGCCCCAGAACCAGCCGTCACCGAACAAACCGTCGTTGACCCAGTCTGTAGCGGCCGTACCGACAGTCTGGATGGAAACGAAGTAAACGATGAACATAACCAGGGCAAAGATCGGCAATGCCAGCCATCTGTTGGTGACTACCTTATCGATCTTATCGGAGACGGATAATTCATGTGCACCCTTTTTCCTGTAGATGCCCTTCAGAAGATCTGCGATGTAAACATAACGTTCATTGGTGATGATTGCTTCTGCATCATCATCCATTTCCTTTTCACATGCCTTGATGTCATTTTCGATGTGAGCGAGCTTTTCAGCAGAAACATTCAGTTCCTTCTGTACTTTTTCATCACGTTCAAACAGCTTGATTGCATACCATCTTCTGCTGCTTTCTTCAACATCCGCCAGACATTCTTCTTCGATATGGGCAACTGCGTGTTCGACCGGGCCGGAGAATGTATGGGCCGGAATCTTTCTGCCTTGGCGGGCGGCATCAATTGCAGCTTCTGCAGCTTCCATAATGCCCTCTTCCTTCAAAGCAGAGATTTCAACGATCCTGCAGCCAAGTCTGCTGGAAAGCTCCGGAAGATTGATCTTGTCACCCTGCTTGCGGATCAGATCCATCATGTTGACAGCGATGACTACCGGAATACCGACTTCCAGCAGCTGGGTTGTCAGATAAAGATTTCTTTCGAGGTTTGTACCATCGACAATATTCAGAATTACATCCGGCTTTTCAGTAACCAGGTACTTTCTGGAAACAACTTCTTCCAGTGTATATGGTGACAAAGAATAAATACCAGGCAGGTCTTCGATCATGACGTCATGATGTTTTTTCAGACGGCCTTCCTTCTTTTCAACAGTTACACCCGGCCAGTTGCCGACGAACTGGTTGGAACCTGTCAATGCATTGAATAATGTGGTTTTACCGCAGTTAGGGTTGCCCGCTAATGCGATGACCAGCTTGTTATCTGCCATTTTTCTTTTTCCTTCCTTTGAGATTTAACATCCTGTTCTTATTTACAGATGATTACGCGAGTTCAATTTTTTCAGCGTCAGCTTTACGCAGAGACAATTCATAGCCTCTGACCGTAACTTCAATCGGATCTCCCAGCGGCGCTACCTTGCGGACATAGATTTCAACACCCCTGGTGATACCCATGTCCATGATTCTGCGCTTGACAGCCCCTTCGCCGTTTACTTTGGCAACTGTGCAGGTTGTACCTACCTTTGCTTCTTTTAAGTTCATGAATTCATCCCCTTTCTCAGATCATGATTTTCGCAGCCAGCTGCTTTCCAACGGCTACGCGGACGTTCTTTACGTTGACAATCAGATTTCCGTCTGTTTCAGAAATCACGGTTGCTTCCCCGCCGACGACAAATCCCAGGTCAGCCAGGTGCTGCCTGACTTCACTGTTTCCGGAAATGTGCCTGATAATTACCGGCACTCCTTTATCCGCAAAGTTGATCGGCATCATAATTGATTTCCTCCTTGCATCAGGCAAGTCAGTTAGTCTTGTCTGACCTTAATTAGTTTAATCTAACTAACATTGTGCGTCAATTTGATAAATACCATTTTTTCACAAATTCAATACAATGTTAGATTTTAATAACAGAAAAAAGCAGAAGTACTATACGGAGACAGAAACTTCTGCTTACACAAAAGGAGATGTCTTCCGACATCTCCCTGTTTCTTTGTTGAGAATAGAATTGTAAATCTTACTTAGCGTAATCAGCAGCAGACTGACCTGCAATTCTGCCGAATACGACGAAGTCAGCTACAGCGTTGCCGCCGAGTCTGTTCTTGCCATGGACACCGCCTGTAACTTCACCAGCAGCGAAGAGACCTGGGATGACATCGCCCTTCTTGTTGAGGACTTCTGTCTTGGTATCGATCTTCAGACCGCCCATTGTGTGGTGGATACCAGGCTGAACTGTCAGAGCATAGAGCTTGCCTGTGAGTTCATGGTTGAAGGATGTACGATTGAATTCATCATCCTTCTTGTTCTGTACGCATTCGTTCCACTTTTCAATTGTAGCTGTGAGTGTATCAGGATCAATATCTGCAGCCTTTGCAAGAGCAGCAGCATCGTCGCCTTCAACTGTATAGCCGTTCTTGATATAGCCCTGGATGACAGCGGACGCATCAACCATCTGCTGGTCAACGATCAGCCATGCCATGCCGTCTGTCTGAGAATTTTCAGCAGCGGATACAACATCACGTGTACCGACTTCATCAATGAATCTCTTGCCTTCCTTGTTAACAAGAATTGCACCGTCGCCGCGCAGACCTTCTGTAATCAGATGAGCGTTCTTGTCAGGATCAACATGAACAGTCGGATGGAGCTGGATTTCAGACATATCAACTGTGTCTGCACCGACATCATCAGCAGTAGCCATTGTGATGCCCTGGCCCTGTGCACCGGCAGCATTTGTTGTGATATAGCCCTTGAGTTCCGGATGGTTCTGTGCAACAACCATGTCGTTGTTAGCACCGAAGCCGCCTGTAGCAAGAACTACAGACTTTGCATCGATAGTAACCTTGTTGCCGGACTTGCCTTCAGCTTCAATACCAGCAGCCTTGCCATCCTTCATGATGATCTTGTTGGCTGTTGTGTTGTACATAACTTCTACGTTTCTATCTTCAACTGCCTTTTCGAGAATCGGAACAATATAAGCACCAACAGCAGTTGTCTTGCCTTCAGCGTTGACTGGTCTGTGAATTCTCTTGACAGAAGCACCGCCGAACTGGCCTACGCTGGTCAGATCAGCACCGATGGACGGCAGGAAGTTTTCAACTGCATCCTGGGAATTTTCAACCAATGTCTTAACGAGGTTGATATCGTTTGTGCCCTTGCCGCCGATCATTGTATCGAGTTCCATCAGTTCCTTGGAATCGAAGTATCCGGTTGGATTAGCCTGATAATCAGCCCACTGCTGCTTTACTGTTTCGGTCAGAGCCTGGATGTCCTTGTTATCAGCATACTTTTCAGCAGCCTTCAGTGTCTTTTCAACACCAGCTGCTTCATCAAACTTGTTTTCATCCTGGAACTTTGTCTTGGTAGCGTTCATACCGCCGGTAGAACGGACGGAGTTGCCACCGGAAACATCCTGGGATTCAACAATGATAACGCTCTTGCCTGCATCAGCTGCAACGATCGCAGCGGTCATGCCGGCGCCGCCTGCACCAACGATGACAACGTCAGCGCTCTTGGTTTCATCTTCTGCCTTGTCACCATCTGAAGTGGCAGCGACCAGATCAGAAGGCTTCAGACCTGCAGACTGCAGAGCAGCTTCAGCAGCCTTGATGATAGCTGTAGAAGTGATTGTTGCACCGGAAACCGTATCAACATCAATTGTGTTGCCGGCAACCATCTCGCCCGGCAGCTTTTCAAGTGCCTTGGAGCCGATGCCTTCAGTTTCCTGCTTGCCTTCAGCCTTTACATCAGTAATCTTATTATTTTCGAGTGTCAAAGTAACTGTGACGTCACCGCCGATGCCCTTGGCTGTACCGGTAAAAGTACCGGAAACACCCTTCTTGGAGCATCCTGGCATTGCGCCGAGAATTGCTGCAACGCCGAACAGACCGGCAATGGCAGCCTTGGAAATAGTCTTAGTCTTCATTTCTTTCTCCCTACGTGCATTATTCAATGCCTTGATATTATGACATAATATTCACAATTGCACTTCATAAATTATCATTTTTTTTATTTTCCAAAGCATCCGCAGGCCGGATAATTTCACAAGCTGAAGAAACAAAACAATCTTCCTGACAAAATTCAGAAAAAGAATGCCTCCCTGAAGGAAACATTCTTTCTTTTCGGATTGATTATCTGCCGGCACCGGTTACAGTTACATCCATCAGCTTTGTAACAGAAGGAATCACAATATGATCATACTGAACCTGTTCCCTGGAGAACACCATGTTCTTCAGGTATGCAAGCATAGTACCGGAAACCGAGCCGCCGGTAACAATGGTCACCTTGTCTCCTTCATGAAGATAGCCGAGTCTGATTTCACCGAATACATTGCCGGTAATCGGGGAAACCTGGAAATCAGAGAATTCGACAACTTCAAGATATCTGCCGCTTCTGACTTCTGCTTCGCTCTTAGTACCGCCGGAAACGACAACGTTGCTCAAAGAGAAAGCATCTTCTACGCCGATCAGCTGCGAGCTCATACGCTCACCCCAATAAGCACACGGGACATTATCCTTCATCAGAATGCGGTCTTCAATGATCTGTCCTTCTTCATCACAGATCAGATTCAAAGAACTATCAGGAAGCATCCGCTTCGCTTCGATGGTGACTTTGTCTCCCCTTGTTTGAGGATCGATTTCTTCCTTCAGCTTCCAATTGCTGAACTTCTGGTAAACCATGCCGGTGCTGAGTCTCTGGATAAAGAACTGATAGATACGGACGGCATCACTTGTCGAAAAGACAACATCACACTTGTTCAAAGCCGGCGTAGGAACTGCCTGCAGCCTGTCTTTGCCATATTGCAGGGTCTTTTCAATATTCTTTCTGAGACCTTCCTTGTCGCAGGTGCCGGAATGATACATTCTGTACAATTCGATTTCCTGCTTTTCATTGCGGGCATTGGTGACAACTTCACTCATGGAAGAAGGATATCTTTCTTCGATATCAATGCCGGTAGAAGTGATCAGTCTTGCGGTAACATCATTGACAAAGATCTCATAGGAATTGACATCAGCTTCTGCAGTTTCCTTTACTTCGCGGATTGCCGTAATGAAGTTTTCGGCCACTTCCGCAATGTCATAAGCAGCTTCCTCCATCGGCTTGTAAGCTTTCTTTTCACTCAGCGTATAAAGCGGATTTCTGACCAGAGACGCACGTTCGATCAGAGCATTCACAGCCTTTTCAGCTTCTTCTCTTGTATCATTGACCCCGATCTCCGCACTGGCCTTGCCAAGATATCTGTCTTCTGTCTTTTTATAGACAGTCACATTGACATGTTCGACATTCTTTACCCGGTTCTGATCCAGGTTGTGGCGGATAAAATAGAATTCCCATCCCTTTGTCTTTGTATCCATGACGGACCAGCCGTCATTGTCAGATTTCTTCAATACATCAAGAATTGTTTCCAGCATTATCCAAGTACTCCTTTTGTCTTCAGATAAGGACCGCCGTCAGCGACCTTGACCCATTCCTTGTGGCCTTTGCCGCAGCCCCCGTTGCCGAATACTTCCCGGTCATCGGATACCATGGAAATATTGCCAAGCAGATCCGGTACATAGCCGGTCATCAATACCGGGGCAACAACCTTGCCGGTAAGTTTGCCGTCTTTGATTTCACGGCCCATCTTGATGACGCACTGAATCCCCCAGTGCTTCGGATCTTCCATGCCGCTTTCCATGCCTTCCAGAAGATACCCGTACTTTACGGAAGCGATCATATCTTCCACTTTGTCTGTACCGGAATCGAAAATCGTATTGGTCATACGGGTATAGACTTTGTGTTCAAAGTTTTCCCGCTTGCCGTTGCCGGTCGGCTTTGTACCTAAGCGAAGTGCACTCAATGCATCGCAGATGCCTGTCTTCAGAATGCCATGATCGATCTCGGTGACATCCCCTGCCAATACACCTTCATCATCAAAGGCATAGGTAGTCACATTCTGGGCGCACAAGGCACCTTCATGCATGGTGACAAGATCAGAACCCACACGCTTGTTGATATAATCTTTGCCAAGCGCTCTGTTTTTGACAAACTGGTCCATCTCAACGCCGTGTCCGAATGCTTCATGTGCAATCAGACCTGTGACTTCCGGCGAAGTAATGATGTCATAGACGCCTGGAACAATTCTTTCTGCCTGCAGCAAAGTTTCAGCTGTATCGGCACACTTGTGCACTTTGTCTTTCAACTGCACGAAGATCTCCGGTCCGCACAAACCGGAAACCCCTTCATATCCATACTCATTTCTGCCTTGTTCAGAAGCCATACAGATGACTGTTCCTTCTGAATACACATAAGACTGGCGCAGATCACGATTGGAAGTGAGGAACATTTTGCATATATGGGTGGACTGGGCGGTAGCCATGCACTCAATCATATGCTTTCCTGCTTTCATGCCTTCATCACTGATTTCACTCAGCAGAGAAATCAATGCCTTCATGTCCGTTTCTTCCGGCAGCTGCTCCGTTTCCTTTTCGACAAACAAAGTATATGGTTCATCTGCCAGAAGTCCTGTCCTGTATGAAGCTGACTTTGTCCTGGCCAGGACTGCTTCCTGCGCTTCCAGAGCAGCGATGATTTCTTCTGCAGCTGCTTCCGGCGTTTTCTGGTCAAAATCATTGAGGGCATATTCGCTGTAATGGTCATTGACATGAACTCTTACAACGACCCCTCTTTCGGTTGTCATTGTTTTTGAAGAAACATTCTTTGCGTGCTGGGAAATCTTCACAGCAAAGCCTTTTGAATCTGTCGCCAGAATGGAGACATAATCGTATTTCTTCTTCAGCAATGCGATCAGTTCCTTTAATCCTGGAGCCAGATTTTCCAGATAATTTGAAAATACTGCTTTCATGATGATTCCTTTCTTTCTGATGAAAATATTCTAGCAGAAACTGACGCTGTTTTCTTTCCTTTATGTTCCTTCAGAATACAGAAATTGTTACCTGTAAAGGTCTGTTTTCTGTTTCCTCTTTCCACTATTAAATGATCATAAATAAGTAAGGAAAGCGCTTTTATCTATAATATAGGAAGTAATTTTCTTGCGCATTATTCAAAATCCCAATACAATATGGGAGTTTCACATCAACAGGAAAACATTTTTTTCTGATGTCTACACGAATCAGGAGGCAGAAAATGAGAGTAGGTTTGGATATCGGATCAACAACTATCAAGTGTGCAGTTCTGGATGATAGCGGGAAGCTGATCTGGTCAACATATGAAAGACACTACAGTCACATACTGGAAAAAGGAAAAGAACTTCTGCAGAAAATTTCAGCAGAATATCTGCCTGAGGGCAAGGCAATTCTTGCCATTTCCGGTTCTGCCGGCATGGGTCTGGCAGAAAGCAGCGGGGTTCCTTTCGTACAGGAAGTTTACGCAGAAAGAGTCGCTGCCAATCGTCTGAATCCAGGTACTGACTGCATCATTGAACTGGGTGGGGAAGATGCCAAGATTCTGTTTCTGACAAATGGAACAGAAGTCAGAATGAACGGATCCTGTGCCGGCGGTACAGGTGCTTTTATCGATCAGATGGCAACTTTGCTGAAAATGTCTGCCGATGATATGGACAAGGCTGCCCTGAAAGCAGAAAGAACCTATACCATTGCTTCCAGATGCGGTGTCTTTGCCAAGTCTGATGTTCAGCCTTTAATCAACCAGGGTGCCAAAGCCGGTGACATTGCGGCTTCTATTTACCAGTCTGTAGTCAACCAGACCATTGCCGGTCTTGCCCAGGGAAGGCCGATCAAAGGCAATATCCTGTATCTTGGCGGTCCTCTGACTTTTTCAAAGTGCCTGCGTGATTCTTTTGACAAGACACTTCATGTTACCGGCACCTGTCCGGAAAATTCTTTACTCTACGTTGCCATGGGTGCTGCTTTCTATGCAGATCAGGAATTTGATTTCAATACGGTCATCGACAAGCTGGATGAATATGGAAAACACGCAAAGTTTGCCAGTCTTCCGCCTTTATTTGCCAGCCGGGAAGAATACTGGGCTTTCCATAACCGCCATGCCAAAGCTTCTGTAAAGCGCGTGAAGTTTGATGAGACCAGCGGGCCGGTCCATATCGGCATCGATTCCGGTTCAACAACAATCAAAATTGCGGTGATCAACCAGCAGGGAGAATTATTATTCACTTCCTACCAGTCCAATAAAGGCAATCCGGTTCCGATTGTTAAAGATGTATTGCTGCAGCTGTATAAAGACCACCCGTATATGAAGGTTGCTTCCGTGACGACAACCGGCTATGGTGAAGCATTGATGCAGAATGCCTTCCGCTGTGATTTCGGCCTTGTCGAAACGGTGGCACATTTCACAGCTGCCAGACACTTTATGCCGGATGTTGATTTCATCATTGATATCGGCGGCCAGGATATGAAGTGCTTCAAGATTGTCGATGGGGCAATCAACGATATTTTCTTAAACGAAGCATGTTCTTCCGGCTGCGGTTCTTTCCTGCAGACCTTTGCCCAGGCGCTCGGCTACAGCGTTGAAGACTTTGCCAAGGAAGCTCTTTTTGCCAAGGCACCGGTAGATCTCGGCTCCCGCTGCACGGTATTTATGAATTCTTCCGTCAAGCAGGCCCAGAAAGACGGTGCAACTATTGACTGCATCTCCGCAGGTTTTGCAATTTCCGTTGTCAAGAATGCCCTGTACAAAGTCATCCGCTGTTCCAGTGCTGATCAGTTAGGCAGAAACATCGTCGTCCAGGGCGGTACTTTCTATAACGAAGCAGTTCTGCGTGCCTTTGAAAAGGAAATGGGCGTCAATGTCATCCGGCCGGATATTGCCGGTCTTATGGGTGCGTATGGTGCTGCTTTATACGGCCGTGCGCATGTATCCCCTGATCATGTTTCTTCTTTGTTATCCGAAGAAGAAATCAGAAACTTCTCTCAGAAAGTCGTCAATGTTCAGTGTCAGGGCTGCGGCAACCACTGCCAGCTGACCATCAACACCTTTGCGGACGGCAAGCGCTTTGTCTCCGGCAACCGCTGTGACAAGCCGGTCACTGGCAAAGCAAGCGATGATACTTTGAATCTGTATGCATACAAGCGGAAGAAGCTGGATGAAATCAGAAAAGACGAAGGAAGCGGAAACAGAGGTACAATCGGTATTCCGATGGTTCTCAATATGTATGAACTCCTTCCTTTCTGGCACAAGCTCTTTACAAACTTAGGATTCAGAGTTGTGGTTTCCCCTTTCTCCAACCGCAAGATGTACCAGGAAGGCCAGGGAACCATTCCTTCTGATACTGCCTGCTATCCTGCCAAGTTAACCCACGGCCATATGCACTGGCTGGTGAACCAGAAAGTCGATGCGATCTGGTATCCGTGTATGTCCTACAACGTCGATGAGCATCTCGGTGACAATCACTATAATTGTCCGATCGTTGCCTATTATCCGGAAACTCTGGAAGACAATATGGCAGAGCTGAAGTCGACAAAGTTCCTCAATGATTTCGTTGATCTTTCCAATCCGAAAGTATTGAAGAAAAAACTGCCGCAGTATCTGATCAGTCATTTCCCGGATCTCAGAAAGAGAGAGATCGTTTCCGCAATTGATGCTGCCTATGAAACCCTGGATGCTTACAGAAAAGATATCCGTGCCAAGGCAGAATGGATCATTGAAGAAGCCAGAAAAGAAAAGAAGAGAATCATTGTTCTTGCCGGCCGGCCGTATCACGTCGATCCGGAAGTCAACCACGGCATTGACCAGCTGTTAGTCAAAAACAATGCAGCTGTCATTACGGAAGATTCCATCTCCAACAGAGTAGAAAAATTCAGCACCAACGTTCTGAACCAGTGGACTTATCATTCCCGTCTGTATGCTGCGGCAAAATACTGCACAACGCAGAAAGACATGGATCTTGTCCAGCTGGTCAGTTTCGGCTGCGGTCTGGATGCGATCACAACCGATGAAACCAGAGAGATCCTGCAGGAAGGAAACAAACTCTATACCCAGCTCAAGATTGATGAAATTACCAATCTCGGGGCTGTGAATATCAGATTGCGTTCCCTCTTCGCCGCCCTGGATGAAAGAGATGAAATGGAGGAAAAAGGATGAAATATCTGACCCCTGCATTTAAAAAGGAAATGGTGAAAGACTACACCATTCTGATCCCGAATATGGCACCGGTTCAGTTTGCCTGTATCAAAGCTGCGATGGAATCGGAAGGATATCATGCAGAGATGCTGACCAACCGCAACCAGAATGTTGCCCAGCTGGGTCTCCGCTATGTTCATAACGACACCTGCTATCCTGCGCTTCTGATCATCGGCCAGTTCCTGGATGCCCTCAACAGCGGCAAGTATGATCTGCATCATACAGCTTTGTTAATTTCACAGTCAGGCGGCGGCTGCCGTGCTTCCAACTATATCAAGCTGCTGCGCAAAGCTCTGGTAAAAGCCGGCTATGATTATATTCCGGTTGCATCTTTCAATGCTTCCAAGCTGGAAGCGGATTCCCGGATTCCGGTTACGATGCGGTTATTAAGAAAACTCCTGGCTGCGGCTGAATATGGGGATGAAATTTCTGCTTTGCGCAATCAGCTGGCTCCCTATGAAAACGAAAAAGGTGCCGCTGACAAATGGAAAGACAAGTGGCTGGATACGGTCGCTGCCTGGTTCAAAAACAATCAGAACTATTCCATGCATGCAATGAAGAAGCAGTTTGCCGTCATTGCCAGAGATGCTGCCTCAGTTCCGATTACACGAGTTCCAAAAGTCAAAGTCGGCGTTGTCGGTGAAATCTTCGTCAAGTTCTCACCGCTTGGCAACAATGATCTGCAGGCCTTCCTGGAAAGCGAAGGCTGTGAAGTCAACCTGCCGGGTCTGATGGGCTATGTAAATTACTGCTGTGCCAACTGGTGGATGGATAATAAGTTCTACGGCATGTCAAAGCCGGTTTCCGTTGCAGCTCATGCAGCTCTGAAAATTTTCGATGATATCGGCATGACGATGTCCAAAGCCATCAAAGCATGCGGTTTCTACGCACCTGGTTCCTTCAAAGAACTGATGAAAAAACCGGAAGGCATTTTGTCATTAGGCGTCAAGATGGGTGAAGGCTGGCTGCTGACTGCCGAGATGGTCGAACTGATTGAAGGCGGCTATGAGAACATTGTCTGTGCACAGCCGTTCGGCTGTCTGCCTAACCACATTGCCGGCAAGGGCGTAACCAACCGGATTCGTGCGCTTTATCCGCAGGCAAATACCACTGCGGTTGACTACGATCCATCTTCGACCAAGGTCAATCAGGAAAACAGAATCAAGCTGATGCTCGCGGTCGCAAGAGAAAAGCTCAATGCACAAGCCGCGTAATTTCTGCAAGTCTTGTGTTTTCCGTTATTTCAGATAAAATAAACATGTTTTACGAGGGTAATTTCTATGCGGGATTTTATTATAGCAACTGCCTCAACTGTAGATCTTGACCGCTCATGGCTGGACGCCCATGATATTCCGGTCATCTCCTATACATTTACGGTTGATGGAAATATATATGTCGATGATTGCCGGGAAGAAACCCGCCGGGCTTTATACAAAGCCATGCGTGAAGGCAAGATGCCGAATACTTCCCAGATCACAACTTACAACTATTATGAGTTCTTCAAGGGACTTGTTTCCCAGAACAAGCCGATTCTGTTCGTTGATATGGACTGTGCGATTTCTGCTTCCTATAACAACTCCATCAATGCAAGAGAAATGATTATGGAAGAGTTCCTTGATGCCAGGCTTGAAGTTCTCGATACCAGATGCATTACCATGGGTCTTGCCCTGCTGCTGGAACATCTTGTTGAAATGGCAGATAAGGGTGCAGGCTATGAAGAAACAGTTGCCTGGGCAAAGGAAAATGAAACCAAGATTGCACATCGGTTCCTGATCGATAATCTCGAATGGTTGAGAAGAGGCGGCCGGCTTTCCAACGCTTCTGCCATTGTTGGTTCCCTGCTTTCCATCAAGCCGCTGATTTATGTACCGGAAGACGGTAAGCTGGTAGCTTACGCAAAGGTCCGCGGCAAGAAGAAGGCTGTCAAGCAGCTGCTGGAATCCTGTGACAAGGATCTTGGCAAAGGCAGCGGGAAGAAAATCATCGTTGGTCACAGTGACTGCCTTGAAGAAGGTGAAAAGTGGAAAGCCATGGTGGAAGAGCATTTTCCTGAGGCAAAGTCTGTTACCCTGATGGAATTAGGTCCGACTATCGCATGTCATGTTGGTCCTGGTTTCCTCTCCATTGTTTATTTAGCTGACAAGCGTACTGCATAAGCAGTACGTTTTTTTAATCTATGTATGTGCATATTTTCAGTATTTACAGTTCAGTAAACCGGTTTATAATAGAATAAGAATGATAATTTACGGAGGCATATCATATGGAATTTGAAGATCGGAGTTTTGATCTGGTCACGCTCGGCCAGATTCTGCTGCGCCTGTCCCCAAAAGGAAACGAAAGAATTGCGCGTTCTGACTCTTTTGAAAAAAATGTCGGCGGTGCAGAACTGAACGTTGCGGTCAGTGCTGCCCTGCTCGGTCTGCGTACCGGTGTCATTTCAAAAATTCCAGCCAATGATCTGGGCGCGTATATCCGTTCTACGGTACGTTCTTATAATGTATCCGATGACTTTCTGATTGAGGATAAAGCTAATCAGGGAAGAGTCGGTCTTTACTACTACGAATATGGTGCTTATCCAAGAAAGCCGCAGGTTATCTATGACCGTCAGGATGAAGCTTTCTTCAATACATCTATTGATGAAATTGATCCGGCTGTTTTTGAAAATACCAAATGTTTCCATACCAGCGGCATTACCATGGCTTTGTCAAAACCTTTGCGTGAGCTGACTATCGAATGCATCAGGCGCTTCAAGGAAGCAGGTGCCCTGATTTCTTTTGACGTCAATTTCCGCGGCAATTTATGGACAGGCGATGAGGCAAGAGAAACGATTGAACAGATTCTGCCTTACGTTGATATTTTCTTCTGTTCTGAATCTACTGCCAGATTGACTTTCAGAAAAGAAGGAACCTGTGAAGAGATGATGGCTTCCTTTACAAAGGACTATCCGATCAAGGCTGTCTTTGCGACTCAGAGAACCGTACATTCCCCAAAGTTACATGACTTTACTTCCATCGGCTACAGCGCTGAAGAAAACAAATTCTATCAGGAAAAGCCGTATCTCAATATTGATGTCGTTGACAGAATCGGGTCCGGTGATGCCTATTGCGGTGGTGCCTTGTATGGTCTGCTGTCTTCCAATGGAGACGTGATGAATGCAATCCGCTATGGCAATGCCTGCAGTGCCATGAAGAATACCATTCCGGGTGACCTGCCGCAAAGCAGATTGTCTGAAATCAATGATGTGATTGAAGATCACAATTCTTCCTATCATTCTGAAATGAAGCGTTAATCAAAGACAAAAGCAGAGAAGACTTACATATTAAAGTGTAAATCTTCCCTGCTTTATTTTGTCTGAATGATTACTTCAGGATAAATTCCATCTGGCTTTCCTTGACCTTGAACCCGGCATGATCATAGAAGCCTCTGGCCGAATCGTTGCCTTCCCAGACATTGAGCGTTACTTCATAGCAGCCCTTTGCCTTGGCAGTTTCCTTGACATAATTGATCAGTGCTTCGCCGATCTTCTGTCCCCTTGCCTTTTCATTGACGCAAAGATCATCAATAAAAAGAGACGTAAATGGAATCATGTTGTTGGAAAAAGGCTGTTTTCTGTATTCACAGAAAGCATAGCCGAGTACTTCGTCTTTATCATTCACTGCGACAAAAACAGGACGATTATCATCCGCAAAAATCTGCAGCAGTTCTCCTTCGGTATATTTGGTTGTACCCGGGATAAAAATATCCGGCCGGATCTTTGCATGAACTTCCAGAACTTCTTCCAATAGTTCAATGACCGCTGCCATATCTTTTTTTTCTGCTCTTCTGATCTTCATAATAAAAAGGACCTTCTTTCATTGGTCCTTATTATATCACTGAAGCTTTAGATCGCCCTCTTTGATCCAGCCTGCTTTTCTTTCCAGTTCGCAGATGACATAGGAAATAATGGAAGGAAGAACGAAACAGATCAGAATCATGCCGATCCAGTCCATCGGGGTAATGCCTGCTTTTGTACCGGCAGCGACATCCGCAACCCAGCCTGTATAAACACCGATCTGTCCAACCAGGCCGCAGGTTCCCATACCGGAAGAAACAGCCGGGCCGTTCATTTCCAGATGGAAAAGACAGGTAGCCATCGGGCCGGTAATGGCACTGGCAAGAATCGGTGCAATCCATACTTTCGGATTATGAATGATATTCGGCATCTGCAGCATGGATGTGCCAAGACCCTGAGAAACCAGGCCGCCGACTTTGTTTTCCTTATAAGACATGACCGCAAACCCCATCATCTGTGCGCAGCAGCCGGCAACGGCAGCCCCGCCAGCCAGACCTGTCAGACCTAAAGCAGCGCAGATTGCCGCCGAAGAAATAGGAAGCGTCAAGGCAATACCAACCAGCATGGATACCAGAATACCCATGAAGAACGGCTGCAATTCCGTAGCCCACATGATGACATTGCCCAGTGAAGAAGCAGCGGCACCGATGGCCGGGGCAAACAGCTGGCTTAAGCCCGCACCGATCAGAATTGTGACTGCCGGCGTAACGAGAATATCCACTTTTGTTTCTTTGGAAACAATCTTGCCGCACTCACATGCTGCAATTGCAATCAGGTAAACAGCTAAAGGACCGCCGGCGCCGCCAAGCGTGTTGGCAGCTGCACCAACTGCAATCAATGAGAAGAGAACCAGCTGCGGTGCATTCAGAGCGTAGCCGATGGAAACTGCCATGGCAGGTCCGGCAACCGAACTTGCAAAGCCGCCGGCATCGATCAGAAACTGAATATTGAGCTGTTTTCCCAATGTGGAAATGATCGTACCGATCAATAATGAAGCAAACAGGCCTCTTGCCATTGCCCCCATGGCATCAATGCCGTAGCGGCGGGCAGAGAAAATAACGTCTTTCTTTTTGAGAAATTCCTGTACTTTGGACATGTATATCTTTTTTCTATCTCCTTATAGTCATTATGACTATTTGTTAATTGTTATACCATGCTCCTTTCGATGTGTATAGTCATTATGACTATATTGTGTTTCATATTATGTAACAGCATGAAAAAACCGCTGTATCATTTATTTTTATACAAGCGGTTTCTGATCATTCATGCATTTTATTATTTCTGCTTAGAAAACAGCACTATCCTCAACTGTCTGCTTTGCTTTCCAGATGGTCAGCGTAATATCTTTGCCTCTCATGCGGATCATGTGTTCATCCGGATTCGGGAAGATACGGGAAGAAAGAACATATTCGCCATGATTGACGAAAATTTCAACAGAAGAATGATCCACAAAAATCAATAAGGAACGCAAGCCGTTTTCCAGCTTTACCCTTCTGTCTGTCCCGTATTCTGTATTGCATTGGTTTTCAAGATCCTTGCGGTCAATAGTCAGATACTTACGGTTGGCATCATAGTCAATGGCAAAGCCTCTTTCCATTGTCTTGGCAAAGAATTCAAGCGATACGGCATTGCTGTCAGGATTTTCCAAAGCAACAATACATGCCTCAGGCATTCTGCCGTGCATGGAATCTTTATTGATATTGCCGCGCACTGCTTCAAAGACAACTTCATCCTTAAGCTTTTCGTAAGTACGGATCGGCTTCTGTACCAATTTTCCGTTTTCGATGGAAAGTTCTCTTGGCAGCGTGAGCAGGCCCTGATAGCCTTCTTCATCGGTTGCCGGATAGGAATAATCGGAACAGCCGAACCAGCCTTCCAGAATTGCCGTATTTTTATATTCCTGCTGGAAAGCACACTGGGCCGCGTAGAAATCAAAGCCTCTGTCAAGTTCCTTGTGAGGACCATCCGGTGTAAAGGTCAGCGTATTCAGATCCAGGTCACCTGTCATATAGACGTTCTGGTAAGCATTGCGGAACTCATCACCCTTAGCACCATAGCCCTGCGGTGAGAAGAGAAGCAGCCACTTGTCACCGATCTGCTCAATGTCAGGGCACTCAACCATATAGCCGAAAGATTCATAGCCTTTGACTTTGAGTTCGCCGGCAAACTTCCAGCCGATTGCCAGCTGCTTGGACTTATAGAGAATCATCTTGCCGTGGAGATTCTTATCCTGTGCGCCCAGCAGCATCCAGTACCAGTTGTCTTTGTAGAAGATCTTAGGATCACGCTGGTGTTCTGTATAATCCGGATGCGGTTCAATTAACGGCCGCTTCATCTTGGTGACTTTGTATTTTTCATTCATGGCTGCGATCATCTGGTAAGGAATCCGGGTACCGTCTTCCTCTTTGTGATTGCCGGTATATAAAAGATACAGATAATCGTCTTTGACAAAAGCAGAACCGGAATAGCATCCCTTGTTGTCAAAATAAGTATCCGGCTTGAGCGCCATGCCTTCATTCTTCCATGTTACAAGATCATCGGAAGTTACATGGTACCAGTGTTTCATGCCATGCACTGCCCCGTACGGGAACCATTGATAGAAAAGATGCCACTTTTTCTTGAAATAGGAGAAACCGTTCGGGTCATTTAACAAACCGGTAACGGTCTGGATATGATATTGGGTACGCCATTTTGATTTGGAAATTGAATCATGAAGTTTATGAAGACGCGGCAGGTCTGCTTCCTTGAGAACCTGCTGTTTTTCCTGTTTTGTCCATTGTTCCATAACTATCCTCCTTTTTTCTGAATTTGAATTTTGTGATTGTATGTCTTCTTTTATTATCTACGTATTTTTATTGAATTCAAACAGCTTCACTTATTTTTCATGCGAAATCAGAAACTGGATTTCATGTTTCAGAATTTCTCCGGCATGTACTACCGGCTGAACCTGATCCGGATAATTGATTGCATTCGGCATATATTCTGCTTCCAGGCAAACTGCACTTCTCTTCGGATAATTGTGTCCTCTCTTTCCCTTCCAGCCTGGCAGCCAGTTGGCGGTATAGAGGTGGAACCCAGGGAAGTCGCTGCGCATGGTCAGCGTGACTTTCTTTCCTTTCAGGATTGCCATATCTCTGAGTCCTTGTCCTTTGATCGGATAGTGGTGGTCATAGCCTGCCCCGAACCTGAGCTGCTGGTTATCTTCATTGATGTCTTTTCCGACAAGCTTCCATTCCGCAAAGTCAAACGGCGTATTTTTTACGGAGACAACTTCATCCAGCGTCAGACCGTCCTGGTCGCTTAAAGCATACTGGTCCCCATAGATTTTCAGCCCATGGTCCATGGCATTTTCGCTTTCATCCAGATTGAAATAAGAATGATTGGTATAGGCAAACAAAGTATCCTGATCGCTTCTTCCTTCGGAAACAATGGAAATGCCGTTTTCTTTCAGCTGATAAACTACCTTGACGAATAAATTGCCGGGATAGCCTTCTTCCCCGTCGATGCTTGTATAGCGGAACGTAACGCTATCTTCCTCTTCTACTGCGTGCCAGAGCTTCTTGTCAAAGCCTTCCATACCGCCGTGATTGCAATTAGGTCCGTTATTAACCGGACAGTGATATGTCTTTCCGTTCAGAGAAAACGTTCCGTCTTTGATGCGGTTGGCGGTTCTGCCGATAGAGGCACCGATATAGGTATCCTGCTTCATGTAATCTTCCACGCAATCAAAGCCTTCGACAAGATCAATGCCGGTTTCCTTGTCTACAAAAGAAACCAGGGTCGCACCATAGTCCATGACCAACATGCGGATCTTTTCATTTTCAAGAGTATAGAGGGAAACTTCCTTTCCTTCCTTGTTAAAGCCAAATGATTTTTTCATGATTTTCCTCACGATTCTATATAATATAAGGATATTGTATCATTACAGCGCTTTCATTTCTTCCTGGAAACAGTAGTAATTACGCATAATCACCATTAGACAGTAAAAATATGACAATAAAGCCGGTTTCAGACATGAGTGATGTTTGGAACCGGCTTTATATTTTATGA
>OMXQ01000027.1 GCA_900315065.1 uncultured Erysipelotrichaceae bacterium | reverse complement strand
AAAACCTGGCAATAAAAGAAGAATCCCTTCCTTCAGAATAAGTTATCCACAGCTTTTTTCTCAATAAAATTAATGCAATTTGTCTCTCACAGAACGAGAAATTTTATAAATCTACTTTATTCGGTGAATAGTAACCCATAATTTTCTTTTCTGTACTTCTCAGGTACAGGAAGAAGACAGCTGAACTCAGCAGCCAGGTAAAAGGATAAATCCAATAACACAGATAGATGTTATGCCATACCATGCCAATAGTGAACAGAACAGTGACACGAACGGCACACCAGCACGTTAACATGACAACCATAGGAACCATCGGTCTGCCTAAGCCTCTCATAACCGCGGAAGCGATGTGGGAATAGCCGACAAACATGAAGAAAAGGCCGGTAATTCTTGCCCGGGCTGCACCATAAGCTATCACCTGCGGATCCCGGTTGAACAAAGCAACAATCGGTGCTGCAAAGATAAAGAACAAGGCACCCATGGATTCAATCATGGTTAATGAAACAAGGAAACCGAAACGGGTTCCGCCTTTGACACGATCATACTTGCCTGCCCCCATATTCTGTGAGAGGTAAGTTGTCATTGCCATGGAGAAAGCTGTTACCGGCAGGAAGATAAAGCCTTCTGCTTTTGTGCAGGCACCGATTCCGGCCATAGCTAAGGAACCGAATGAATTGATATAAGACTGGATCAGAATATTGGAAATATCGATCACAGATCCCTGCAGTGCAGTAGGCAGACCATATTCTGTAATTCTCTTCAGGGTTTCAGAATCAAAGCGGATCTTTGTAATATGAAGGCGGACAGGATCCGGCGTTCTCAATAATCTTGCGATAACAAGGACAGCAGTGAAAACTTCCGAAATGACAGTTGCGATGGCAGCACCATCAACACCCATATGGAATACGGCAATGAAGGCAATATCCAGAACGATATTAATCAATGAAGAAATAATCAGATAATACAGCGGGTGTTTGGAATCACCGGCTGCCTGCAGAATGCCTGTCGACATGTTGTACATGATCAGACCTGAGAAACCACCGAAGTAAATTCGGAGGTAAAGGCAGGAGAGATCAAAGACATCAGGCGGCGTCCCCATCCATGTCAATATTGTCGGTGCCATAGAAACACCAACTATGGTCATAATGATGGAAAGCAGAATACCTAAGGCAATGGTTGTATGAATTGCCTTTCTTGTTCTTTCATCATCCCTGGCTCCGATTGCCCGGGAAATAATAACGCCCGCACCTGTCGAGAAACCCATGAAGAAACCGGTGAACAGGAAGACAAGGGAACTGACGCTGGAAACCGCAGCCAGAGCCTGCGGTCCGAGAAAATTTCCGACAATGAGAGAATCGGCAGTGTTGTACATCTGCTGGAAGAGATTTCCGATAAATAAAGGAATCGCAAAATAAATGATTTCCTTCTTATAGTCTCCTTCCGTCATTAAATGAATTGCAGTTTTTTTGTTTTCCATACATTTATTTTATGCATTTCCTCTATGGGAAACAATTAGTGATTCATCTGGGTAAACAGCTGAACCATAGCATCGCCGGATTCCTGCATGCCGCGCTTTACCCATTCTTCAATCCATCCGTAAAGACCATAGAAGAAGAAAGCACTGAGATATGCACCGGCATTGGGATATTCAGGTTTCGGACCGTAGAGTTCCAGAAAAGAATCCCGGAAAATATCAAACAAGCCCCGCTTCTGCAGCAATTGAATCAGATCTTCATGGCTTTTCAGGAAGGAAAAAAGTTCGGATAACATCAGGTTGCTGTTGCCGCTTTCAGCTTTTGCCTTATCAAATCTTTCCTTGTTTTCTTCTCCCCAGGTCAGAACCATTCTGCCGATATAGGTTTTGAGCACATCTTCCTTATCATCATAGTTGCGGTAAAAAGAAACCCTGCTGACTTGTGCCTCTTCAGTAATTTCTTTGATGGAAATGGCATTGAGTTCTTTTTGTTGAAGAAGTTTCAAAACAGCATTTTCAATCTGTTCACAGACATATTTATTTCTTTCCAGATTATTCATTCTCATATGTTACATTTCCTCCTCTTTTTTCATTTATATCCTATGTATTGTTTTGCAATACATGCGATGTTATATTTGTTACATCACTGATGTTACTATTGTTTCATCGGCTGGTCAAGAAAGAAGAGGAAGACATATGGATGTATTTTTCACAAAGAAAAGAATCATCATTCTGATAATCGTTGCAGTGATCGGTCTGGTTGTTGGAAGACTCGCCGTCAGAGCCTTTATGAATCTGATGCTGGGCGGCACCATGTTCGGAGGCGATATTTTATGAGAAAGCAGAAAGGCAGGAAGACAGGTTTGTTTGTATTATTGTGTATTATTGTATTTGCGGTTTCTTTTGGAGCTGCCAATCTGTTTCATGTCGCATACGTCAGTCATAAGACCGCGAAGTTTACAACCAAGTGGGATGACTCCGTCGGTAAGGTTTATACAGATGTTTCCTATGGAGAAAAGGAAGCCAATAAGTTCGACCTGTATGTGCCGGCAGATTCTTCGAAAAAGAATTATGGTCTGATTGTTTATCTCCATGCCGGCGGTTTTACTACCGGTGACAAGGCAGATGATCAGAAAGTTCTTGAGTATTATTGTTCCAAAGGATATGTAACAGCCGGTATCAATTATACTCTCCGCACTGATGATCATCCTGAAGCTAACGTTTATACCCAGTCCATGGAAATCAAAGAAGCTATGCCTCATGTTGTCGAAAAAGCAAAGGAGCTCGGTTATAACATCAATGAAATGACAATCTCAGGAGGCAGTGCAGGCGGCTGTCTGGCTCTGCTTTACGGATACAGAGATGCCAAGGAAGCACCGGTACCGGTAAAGATGGTATTTGAAGCTGTCGGTCCGTCCTCTTTCTATCCGGAAGACTGGAAGAGCTATGGTGCAGACAAGAATCCAGAAACAGCCGCAAATCTCTTCGGCGTTATGCGCGGGGAGACAGTTGATCCTTCTTTGTTCGGCACTGAAAAATATGACGAGCTGATGAAGCCGATCTCTGCTTTGCTTTGGGTAGACAAGAATACTGTACCAACCGTTATGGCTTATGGAGCATATGACAAAGTACAGCCCTTTGATGCTTCAAAACGCCTTGATGAAGCATTGACAAAGAATGGCGTTGATCATGCATATTTTGTGTGTGAACACTCAGGTCATGGTCTGCAGAATGATACCGATACATCCATTGAATATAATGAAACGGTTGAACAATATCTGGCAAAATACATGCTGGTGGAGTAATTCATGAAGAAATGGCAGAAAAGGATGATAAAAATTGCAATCCTGATCGAAGCTGCGTGGCTGCTGGGACAGATTGCTGTTCCGTTTGTCATGAAAGCAATATTTCTCTGAGTGAAAATATAAGATGAAGAAACCTTTATATATTCTTTTATGTATTGTCCTGTTTATTGGAACATTAAGTATTTCCATCAAAAACAAGATGAAAAATATCTTCGGTGGTGAATTGTTCCAGAACTTTGCTCTGGCTGGTGAAGCAGCAGAAAAACCATTAGGTGATGATGAAGTCAGTAAAAATATCATCGATGTGAAGTATATCAAAGAGGATGGAACAATCGATACAAGACAGATGATTGTCTATCGTCCGGCAGATGCAGAAGGTGATATTCCTCTGATCTATATTCCTCATTATGCAGCCGAAGAAAATTCAAAAGATTTTATCGGTTATATAAAGAAAGGATGGGCAGTTGCATCTGCGTATCAGTTCAGGAGTGAATACAACGGCACTCTGGCAACGGATGATCTGGTCTTCAATAATGCGGCACTTTATACCCTGCGGCATATGGACGGCATAGATAAAGAAAAAATAGCATTGGTCGGCGGCAGTGCCGGCGGCTATATGACATTAATGCTGAGTGGTCTGCAGATGGGAAGCGTCTGTTCACTTGCCAATTCTGCGATAGCCAATTCCTATTTCAACGCTCATGAATATTTTCCTGCCTGTGATGAAGTAAATCGTCACAGCGGTCTGCTCAATGTCACCATGCCGATCCAGTGTCTGGTTTCAAAATCCTTCCAGCCGGCAAACAAAATTATCGATGATACGGATACTGCCAGATGGGAAGCTGTTTCACCGGTTTCTCTTGCGAATGCAATCAGCAGTCCGCTGGTCATGACACATAATACTTCTGACATTCTTGTTCCTCTGGATCAGGTTACGCATAAACATGTCTATGCACATAATGACGGGACACTGCCGGAAGGTTTTGATTGTCATATGGCCTCTGATTATCCTGGTATCCTGAGTAAGACATTTGAAGAAGAAGCAGATCCGGACCAGCTGACGATGAATTATATCCAGCCTGAAAATATGATTGTTTCCGGAGATCTTCCATATTCCGATAAGCGCATCACCCTTGATATCATCGATGATGGTGCTCCTACTGCAAAAGGCAGCCATGCCAATCCTTCTCTGAAAGGCGGCTTTGATTCCTTCCCATATCTTGAAGAAATGATGAATAAAATGCTTGCCCAGACGGAAAAAGCAGATAAAAATAAGCTTATTCTTTTATTGGAAAGATATCAGGGAAAGAGTCTTGCATTGCCTGCTCATGAGAACGTCGACGATACAGTCTACGGTTCATTGGCTGTCTATCAGCAGGAAATTATTGATGAACTGAGTACTTATATGAAAAACCATTCTGCTGAAGAACTGGATACAGAAATAAGGAATGCCGTCAGCACACTGGCTGAAAGTGACCAGGAAGCTTACCTGCAGGCATGGTCTGACATTCTTGCAAAAAGCGGCATTGAATTGAATTAATCAGAACTGATATTACGTGGAGGGATCATGAAAGGACTGAAGAAAATTTTGAAATTCATACTGACAATCATATTGGTGATCGTTGTCGTGATCATCGGCATCGGCTTACGGGCAAAATGGAAAGATGCACACTATTACAAATATTCCAACCCGGCTGGTGAAATTGAAAAGAAATACACTGCAATGGGTGACAAGAAGGTCACAAAGAAAGAATATCCTTCTGAGGATTCTTCCATTGGAAAGTTTGTTGTGTGGTATCCGGAAGATATTTCAAAGAGCGATCACAAGTATCCGGTGGTTTTGTGGGCAAACGGCACTGGTTCGAAATCTAATACTTATACAGCTTTCATGAAGCATCTCGCCTCCTGGGGATTCATCGTCGTTGGCAATGATGATGAAAATACCAGAACAGGAGAATCCCTGAATGCAGGAATTGATCTGCTTATGACTGAAAATGAAAGTGAACTCAGCGCTCTGTATCAGAAGGTCGATCTCGATAACATCGGCATCGGCGGTCATTCCCAGGGCGGCTGCGCCGTTTACAACATGGCCGTGAATCAGCCGCATGCGGATGCAATAAAAACTGTCTATGCGGTCAGTGCTACTTCTTCCTATATCACTGCAGGCTTCAAAGACGGCTGGGAATATGATATTTCCAAAGTAAAGGTTCCGACCTTCATGACAGCCGGTACTGGTTCCTTTGACGCCGGCACGGCAACGTCCAAAGATCAGGTCAATGATGATGAAAAGAAGATTACCCAGGGCATCTGTCCTTTGTGGAGTCTTGAAGAAAACTTCTCTCTTCTGCCTGAGAATGTAGACAAGGTCTATGCCAGAAAGACAGGCATTGATCACGGAAATTCCTATCTTGAATTTGACGGATATATGACTGCCTGGTTCCGTTATTGGCTTGCCGGGGATGAGGATGCAGGCAAAGCCTTCTTTGGCAATAATCCTGAGCTTTCCAGTAACTCTCTGTACCAGGATGTAAAGATTCACGAAGTCAAGTAACAACAAAAGCAGGAAATCCATTGACCGGGTCTCCTGCTTTTCATGTATGCATGTGTAATTAATTATTTCTTTTCGTATTCCAGGGACAGATCAGCACCATTGGAAGCGATGACTTTCTTCATCCACCAGAAGGAATCCTTCTTATATCTCTTCAAAGTACCGTTGCCCTTGTCATCCATATCCACATAGACAAACCCATATCTCTTCTTCATTTCACCTGTACTCAGAGAAACAAGATCAATCGGTGCCCACATGGTATAGCCGAAGCACGGGACATGATCAATATTGATGGCATCTCTCATCGCTTTGAAGTGATCCGCCAGATATTTCATTCTGTATTCATCATGAACAGTACCGTCTTCGAATTTATCAACTGCACCTAATCCATTCTCTACAACAAAGAGAGGTTTCTGGTAGCGGTCGTATAATTCATTCAGACAATAGCGAAGTCCAAGCGGATCAATCGGCCAGCCCCATGGCGCGGATTCCAGATACGGATTCGGGTTGCCGCCCATGATGCCCATCGGATCCATGCACTTGAAGTTATCTTTTGCGACAGTTGTGCTTCTGTAGTAAGAGAAGGAAACGAAGTCCAGCGGGTACTTTGCCAGGATTTCATCATCCCCGTCTTCTTTCTTCAAAGTGACATGCTTGCGTTCAAAGATTTCAGCTGCGTAGTTAGGATACCTGCCTCTTGCCATGACATCGATAAAGAAGTAGTTTTCTCTTCTCTGTAAATATGCAGCCATAATATCTTCCGGTTTGCATGTTGCAGGATACATTTCACTCATTGCAAACATGGCACCAAATTTTGCATTTGGCATCATTTCGTGTCCCATTTTGATTGTTAAGGAGCTTGCTAAGAACATGTGGTGCTGGGCCTGGTAGTAAACCTGCGGGGTCATCTTGTGAACGCCAATCTTGGAATAACCATGAATCGCATTGAGTTCATTGAAAGTAAGCCAGTATTTTACTTTGTCACCATATGCTTCAAACAAAGCTTTTGCATATCTGACATAGCATTCAATCACATACCGGTTTTCCCACCCGTTGTAATGACGGGCAAGATAATCAGGCATTTCATCATGACAAATCGTAATCAATGGTTCCATACCATGCTTGTGTAGTTCATCAATGACATTACGATAGAAAGCAATACCTTCCGGATTCGGTTTTTCTTCCGTTCCCTTTGGGAAAATCCGTGACCAGCAGATAGAAAAACGATAGACATTGAAACCCATCTCTGCCATCAGAGCAATGTCTTCCTTGTAGTGATGATAGAAGTCAACTGCCTTGTGGCTTGGATAATATTCATCGTCATACATCTTCGCTTCTGCCCCGTCCGGAAAGCTTTCCAGAGAATTGACAGAAGATCTGGAACCATCCTTCAATTGCAGAGTAATTTGTCTTCTTCTCTGAATGGAACCGTCAGTGACAAAGTCCTGGGAATTGGTGCCTCTGCCGCCTTCTCCAAAACCGCCTTCATATTGGAAGTCAGCGGTAGCACCGCCCCAAAGAAAGTCTTTCGGGAATGCCTTGTTTTCATTGTCGTTCATACATTTATCCTCTTGTCAGTATCTATGTTTTTATTTTACTTCTATTATGAATTGTACCTGTTACGCAACCAGAAAAAAGACTATGAGTCAGAATGATTCATAGTCTCTCCGTTCCTTACTTATTCAGAATATAAGGTCTCAGCTTGTCAGCGATAACCTTGGCTTCCTCATCACCGATCTTGTCCTGAGAATAGTTCATGACGAAGGTACCGCCCCATTCTTCCTTATCCTTGTACTTAGGAACCAGGTGGCAGTGCAGATGGTGGCCTGTATCACCGAACATGCCATAGTTGACCTTTGCAGGATGATATACAGCGTGGATAGCCTTGGATACTGTGTTGACATCTTCGATAAATGCTTCTCTGTCTTCCTTAGAGAGGTCTGTCATTTCAGATACATGGTGCTTGGAAGCAACGACGCATCTGCCCGGATGTGTCTGGTCTCTGAATACATAGACTGTAGAAGCAGGAAGTTCACAGATTTCATAAGCGAAGGCGTTAACCAGATCGCCTTTTGCGCAATATGCGCAGTTCATGTCTTTTTCTTCTGTCATTTTTATTTCTCCTATCTGATCAGAAATTGATAAAGCCGGCAATAATCACATCAATGATACAGATGATATAGCCTGCATAGCGCAATTTGTTTTCTTCTGCGCTCCATTTGTTATCGGGTTCTGTTTTCTGGCGCTGGGCAAAGTGCATCTTTGCATAGCAGACCAGGCCGAGTCCGATCACAAGAAGGATGAGCATAATAATCGTTCTTAACATAAATTCCTCCGTGTAAGCTGGCAGCTTGATCAACAGTTTGATTATAAGCTTGTTCGCCTGCTGAGGGAAGAAAACATGTCTTTGAGCTTGTGCTTCCCTCTTTTCTTAAAAAGGAGCAGCGATCAGCTGCTCCTCTGGTCAGTTCAGAATATTATTCCTTGCTGTCGTTGAAGGTATCACCATATCCGTACTGATTAGCGGAACCGATGATATCAATATAGTCCATAACGAACTTCTTGATAGCTGCTTCAGCAGTCATCATGATGCCCAGATAGTTAGTACCTGGTTCTTCTTCCCACTTCTTCTTCATAGCCTTTTCAGCTGCGTGGAAAGCGTCTGTGCAGACGTTGATCTTGTTGATGCCGCCGGCAACAGCCTTACGGATATTTTCTTCACCGGCACCGGAACCACCGTGCAGAACCAACGGCATCTTCAATTCAGCCTTGAGTTCAGCCAGTCTGTCGAAGTCAAGCTTTGGTACCATTCCCTTCGGATAGTCACCATGAGCTGTGCCGATTGCAACTGCCAGAGCATCAATGCCTGTGCGGTCAACGTAGTCTCTTGCCTGAGCAACATTTGTGTACAGATCCAGGTGTTCATTGTCACCTGCATTTGCCTGGCCGACATGACCAAGTTCGCCTTCAACACAGATGCCTCTTGCGTGAGCCAGAGCAACGATGTTAGCGACTCTCTTGACGTTTTCTTCATATGGAAGAGCAGATGCGTCGATCATAACAGAGCTGAAGCCGTAGCGCATGCATGCAACTTCATCTTCGAACTTGGAACCATGGTCAAGGTTCAGAGCAACCGGAACATCAACCTTTTCAGCCATTTCCTTGATCATCGGAACCATTTCGGACGGATGTGCAAGCTTAGCCATCTGGCCGACGCCGATGTTGATGATGATTGGAGAATGCTTCTCAGCAGCTGCGCTGATGACAGCACGTGCCATTTCCATGTTTACGCTGTTGACAGCCATAACTGCATAGTTGTGTTCATTTGCGTGCTTGAGAATTGGTGCCATTGATACGTACATAATCTAAATTCCTCCTAATTTATATACTACAGAATAGTACTGGGGCAGTTTCCTGTCCCAGTGCTTGAATAATCAATCGTTTTTATCAGTTGATGTTGATATCCATGTCATCGCTGACATCTTCTTCAACTTCTTCTGTTTCATCGATCGGCTTCTTCAGGAATGCATACATAACTGCTGTAATTGCAGAACCAATCAGAAGAGCGAGGATGAAGGCTAATGGATTAGCTGTAACAGGGATGATGAAGACGCCGCCGTGTGCAGCTGGTGTATGGCAGCCCATAGCCATTACCATGCCGCCTGCTACTGCAGAACCAACCATGGAAGAAGGAATAACTCTCAGCGGATCTTCTGCTGCAAACGGCAGAACACCTTCAGTGATGAAGCAAAGACCCATAGGGATGCAGGAGATACCAGCATCTCTCTGCTGCTGTGTGAACTTCTTCTTGGCAAGCAGTGTAGCAACGCCGATGCCGATCGGAGGAGTCATACCGGAAACGATCTTAGCGGATTCAGCGGAAGAACCAATACCTGTAGCATCCGGATCATCAGCGAACAGTGCGTTAGCTGCCATAGATGCTGTCTTGTTGATAGGACCACCCATATCGAAGCCCATGCAGGCACCGATAACTGCACCGATTACGAACAGAGAACCTTCAGACAAGGACTGGATCCATACCTGCAGAGCAGTCATCATCAATGCCATCGGCTTGCAGATAATCATGAAGAATAATGCGCCGGATAATAATGTTGCCAATACCGGAATAATCAGAACCGGCATCAGACCCTGCAGATACTTCGGAAGCTTCCAGCCTTCCATCCATTTAACAATGAAGCCGATAATGAATGCCATCAGCATTGCGCCAAGGAAGCCGGCCTTAGCCTGGTTAGCTGTGTAACCAATGATGAATGCCGGAACAATACCTGGACGATCTGCCATGGAATAAGCGATGCCGGCAGCCAATACTGCGCAGACGAAGCTCATTGCAAAGTCAGAGAGTTTGGAAATAGACCACCAGAACTGTGTCCAGTTGAACGCGTTCAGGTTGGAGAATGCTGTGGCACCAGCCTCAGGGCCCATGCCGCCGATGGTATATCCGCCTAATCCCTTTGCCAGAGCGCCGAGAATACCGCCGGCTACTACCATAGGAATCATGTAGGAAATACCTGTCATCAGATGTTTCTTGATTTCATTCCATTTCATATTATGTTTTCCCCTTTTAAAATGGACTTAATAATTTGTAAGTGTAGATTCAGAATCTTCTTTGAGTTATTTGATGCAAATTGTTTTTTACTTGATACCGAGTTTCTTCTGAATGGTTGCGATCAGACTCTTTGGAGACTTCATGGCCACTGAGATCGGAATATCAACTACGTGCTTGTCCTTGAAACGTTCTGTTCCCTTGATGGCAATATCATGGGCCAGGATAACAACATCAGCTTCTTTGATGTCTTCTTCGGTCAGTTTGTTCTGTGCACCGATAGTACCCTGTGTTTCAATCTTGCACTGGCAGCCGGCTTCCTCCGCTGCCTTCTGAATTTTCTCAGCAACGATGTAAGTATGAGCAATACCTGCTGTGCAGGCTGTTACGCCAACGATTTTCAAGAGTGATTCCTCCTTTCTGATTTCTTCTCTACACTGCACTATCAAAGTAGCATGTAACCGGTTTCAAAAAAGAAATTCTTTATTCCGGATATCCGGTAATTTTTGATTTATGGAAACAAAATAGTTTACCTTATTGTCAATATTTTCCCTGAATTATGCCTAAAATTTGATTTTCTGCAGTTTACATAAATGCGGTAAATTTTGTACAAAAAATGAGCAGAAATCAATTCCGCTCATTTATTTTTTGATTAAAGATCGATGTCAAGGTCAACAATTTCTTCATTATCGACCGTTGTTCCTGCAAATTCGCTGTCATCTGCTAACAGCAGTCTGACAATTTCTTCTGCGTTATCTGCCTTGGCCAGAGCCTGTGCTCTTGCGTCATTGCCAAGCTTGCCGGCAAGTTCGCTCAGAAGTTTCATATGGTTTTCGGCAAAGGATGCATCTGCACTGACACAGAAGAGGAAAATCATCCTTGTGTCCTGATAACCGCCTTCTTCAACGCTGGATTCCCAACGTACAGGATTGACGGTTTTGCCAATGGCAATGCCGATTTTCTTTACTGTCCTGCTCTTGCCGTGAGGAATGGAAATGCCGGCACCCATACCGGTAGGTCCTTCTGCTTCACGTACGTAAATATCTTTTACAAACTGGTCAATGTCACCGATATAACCATTGTCATAGAGCCTTTTTGCAAGGTTGTCCAGAACTTCTTTCTTGGTTTTCCCTTCAACGGCAACATCAATAATAGCCGGATTCAGAATATCTTTTAAGTTCATAATGCTGTTCTCCCTCTCATCCGCAGTGTAGACTTGGAAATCACAACATTGGCTTACATTATGAAATGATAATACAGATCTATGGAATTGGAAATGTTTTTTATCTGCTCTATTTCTGTTTCAGAATCAGTCAGCTTGATGAACTGCTTATAGAAAGCAAACCATTTGTTCTGCTCTTTTTCCGTATTCATCAGAATATTCAGCAGAAAGACAACCGAGACTTTTTCCTTGCCCCAGTCAATTGGTTCCTTCAATGTTGCAACGACAATCTTGGATTCATTGGTATACGCCATATTGCCATGCGGAATGGCAATTTCCTGACCAATCGAAGTATCGTTTTCTGCTTCTCTTGCAAGAACGGTTGAACTGTAGCGGCTCATGGCATAGCCTTTGGATGTCAATCTTGCACACATATCCTTCAGAAGACTTTCCTTGTCACGATAGGAAACCTGCGGCATCATCAGATCCGGTTCAAACAGCTGATGGCACACTGCATCAAAACGGGTGACATTAGCCTCTTTCTTCTTCCGGCAGTTTTCGATCTTTTCGCTGACAAGCTTGATATTTTCATCCGCAAAGAGATCCTTCAGAACAACGACTCTGCCATCTTTGATATCAAGATCGGTCGTGGAAATAATAACGTCAACGTCCGGTGTAACCGCAGTATCGAATTCATGCATGGTGATGATCTTCATGTTCTGAATTTCCGGAATGGAACGAGTCAGACGATGATAAAGAAGTCTTGTAACACCGGAGTTTTCACTGGTGACAAGAACCGCATTAACAGGTCTTGTAACTTCGTCGATGGCGCTTTGGATATAAAGGGCAATATAACTCAGTTCATCATCACTGATGGACATCTGGAAATATTCTTCAAACAAAGTAGATACCAGCCAGGAGACTCTCATGACAGTAGGGAATTCCTTCTGCATGGGAATATTGACTCTGGTTTCCAGCGGCTGGCCGTATTTCATACGGAAGACAAGGGCACGGATATGGTTCAGAAGACCTAAATACAGACGCTCATCTCTGGTCAGGTCGATATTCAATACATCAGAAATCGAAGAAATCGTTTTGTGAACGAAATTCTGCAGCTGTAAATCATACTGCTGAACCTGTTCTACCGGGTCGTAATCAGACTGGGTAATAACTCTTGCACAAAGAATCTGTACAGTCAGATAGGCAATTTCATCATCTCTGTCCTGCAAGCCGAGATGGGTATTTACCGTATGGAAAACCTTGGCAGCGAAGTTGTATTCGTTGTAGGCCGAAAGATTGACCCCGTGATAGCGGAAGTTCAGATTGTGTTCCCGGTTCATGTTTTCTACGGTCGCGATACAAACGTATGTCAGAATCTGCTTGAAGGATTCATCCATTAAACGGAAGTTCCATTCTTTTTCAATGTTCAGAATCAGATCGTAAATCAGGTCAACATTCAGACCATCAAAGAAATACTTCAATTCTGTCCGCGGATCATTATCGCCGGCTTCTTCAACGATGTATTCCATAATGGCCTGGCGGTATTGCTGCTCAGTGCACTTGACGGCAATGCCTTTGTTGCGGACTGTTTCCAGGGAAATATGGAAACCCGCCAGCCAATCGCGGCATTCACCAATGGACTTGGCAGCCGTAGGGGCACTGATATACAAAGCATCCGCAATTTCATTGATGGTGATGCCTGGCGTCTTGATAGAACGCAGAATCATTCTCAATACCGCAGACATTCTGCCGGTTTCATCGGTTGAATCACTTCTTCTGACTTCACCTAACAACAGGCGGATCTGATTTTTCTGTTTCAGATCTGCTTCCAGAATCATGCCTTTCTTCGGTTTTGAAATGATTTCGCCGAGTTTCTTTTCACCAAGCAGAGCATTGACTTCCTTGATCCGGTTGCGGACCGTTTTTTCAGAGATGCCGATCTCTTCTGCCAATTGGGCAGCAGTTGTATTGTCTCTGTCGAGAAGGATTTTCAATATCTGCTGGTTTTCGCTTTTAACTCGTCTGCTCATGCCTTTTCCCCGGACGCTTTGGCAAAGTCGGCCTTGATCATTTCATCAGAAATAAAGTCAGCTTTGACATTCTGCAGCTCGTTCATAATCTGTTCAGCGTGGATCAGCTGGACATCGGACTTCAGGCCGGAGAAATCCACCTTGTCAGGGAAGCAGATTCTCGTCTCCATATGGGCATCCGGAAAGGCAATGGCCAGTCTGCGCAGATATGCTTCAAGATCTGCGGTCGGATTGTGGTGGCGGAAGCTGGCTGTCTGGCCTTTCTTGTCAGTACGGGTGACAACCCAGTCTTTATCTTTTGCCTTGCCGTGAATAGCACCGTCAGTGTTCTGATAGCAGATGGTAAAGAGGCCCTCGTTATAGAAAATGGTGCAGAATCTTGCGGCTGTTTTTCCATTCTTGTCAATCTTGGAGAAAAGAATTCTCGAATAACCGATCTTCTGTCTGAGATAGCCGCTTTCACTGGCATCCTGACGGATGACCACATGCCAGAAATAGAAAATAAAGCCGCCGTAGAGTTCACGATACAAACCGTTTTTATAATCCGGCCAGAGTCTGGCTGCCTGGAAAAGCCAGCCAGCTGCTGCAAAAGCAACAATGATATAAAGAAGTGTATATGCATTATCCATGAGTTCAATTACCTGCCTTCCTGATTTCTATCCCGTATTTTCCGCTGGATTTCTGCAGCCATTCCGGTGCATCTGCATCTGAAATAATGACATCGAAATCCTGCGGGTATGCAAAGGTATTATAGCCGCAGACAAGGAATTTGCTACGATCTGCAAGCAGAATCTTCTGATCAGAATGAGCCATGGCATGGCGCTTGATTCTGCCTTCCTGAATATTTGTATTGGTGCATCCTTGTTCATTGATGCCTACGGTCGCAATAAATGCTTTGTTGTAGCGGTAGGGGATCTCTGCCGGATCACTCATGAAACTCTGCGTATTATAATTCAGCTCACCGCCCAGTAAGATTGCCTTGATATTCTTCTTTGCAAACAGGGCATTGATTACAAATAAAGAATGGGTAATGACCGTGATATGAAGATTCTCGTTCAGATAAGGGATCATGCATGCCGCAGTGGTGCCGGAATCTATGAAGATAACATCATTTTCTTCGACTAATGAGGCAGCATCTTTCCCGATAGCATCTTTCTCATAGGCATGTTCATCATGACGCTGGTCCATGCTGGCAACCGAAGAAGCAGTTCTGCTTTCGTTGTATACCACGCCGCCGTAGATTTTCCTGACGCTTCCTTTTCTGCAGAGCGTATTGATATCCCTGCGCAGTGTCTGCATGCTGATTTCATATTTATCACAGAGTTCCTTATTGGAAATAGTCTGTTTCTGATGAATATACTCCTCCATGGCCAGGATTCTGTCGTATTTCATGATGCCTCCCCGTTTGTTTACCGGATTGATTTTCCAATTTTACTAAATGATTCAATTCTTTGTCAAAAAAGGCTGAATGGTATTTTCAGCCATGATTCCTTATTTTTCCAGGCTTTCCCTGAGGACTTTCACAGCCTTCTGAACACCCAGTTCAGGAGATGTCAGCACCGGTACTTTGACGTCGCTCAGATATGGAAGTATAGCAGTCATGGACCCTTGTGCAAGCACGATCACATCATGATCTTTGGCAGCTTTGACAATGGCTTCCTTGACCAGGCGGTTGTGTTCTTCAACCTTGCCCTGCATAACCATATCCATCGCACCATCGACAAGACATACATCAACAGCTGCATCACTTCCTGCTTCCGCAATCTTTCTCTTCAATAATCTTTCAGAAGGGGCAACCGTACTGGCAACGGTTGCGATCAGTTCAATGCGATGACCGATTTCAGCTGCCTTTTCGTCCATGGCTTCATCAATTCTGACAACCGGAATATTGACGCCCTTGGCCGCAATGTCGGCTGCTTCACCAACGGAACTGCATTGGTTGAAGATCAGATCTGCGCCGCAAGTCTCCGCAATTTTGAAATAAGCGGACATTCTGGAAATGATATCCGGCGTAATATGACCGACTGTTTTGACTTCCTGAATCAGAGAATCATCGACGATGCTGTAGTATTCAACATCCGGTGCATACTTTGCGAATAAAGCTTTCAGATCATTGTAGGAAACAGTACTGGTATGAATTGCATAAATTTTTGTCATTTGAATCACCTCATCCTTATCATACAACACATGGTCATAATTTATTCAACAATTATTCACAACTTAATCATTTTTATGCTATAGTCGAAATAGAAAAAGGTGTAATACTATGAAATATGTAGAATTTGACACAACAAGACCTATGCAGCTGCTGCTCCTCGGAAGAGCTGCCATTGACTTCAATCCGGCCTGGAATGACAAAGTCAAAGAAGACTTCAAGCCTCTGAACAAAGTCCATAACTTTGAAATGTACCTGGGCGGCAGTCCTGCCAACATTGCGGTAGGCACTTCAAGACACGGTCTGAAGACCGGCTTTATCGGCAAGGTCAGTGATGATCAGTTCGGCACTTTCATCATTGATTACTTCAATCACGAAGGCATTGATACAAGTCACGTCACCCGTGCCAGACATGGTGAAAAACTCGGCCTGACATTTACTGAAATGTTATCTGAAAAAGACAGCAGTATTCTGATGTACCGCAACATGGCAGCTGATCTGTCTCTGGAACCTGCAGATATTGACGAGGAATATATTGCAAGTTCCCAGGCACTGCTTGTCTCCGGCACAGCCCTTTGTCAATCCCCAAGCAGAGAAGCAGCTCTCAAGGCAATTCTCTTTGCAAGAAAGAACAACACAAAGATCATCTTTGATATTGACTACAGAGAATACAACTGGAAGAACAAAAATGAGATTGCCCTCTACTACAGCTTAGCCGCAAAGGATGCCGACATTATCATGGGCAGCCGGGAAGAATTCGATTTAATGGAAGCTCTGATCCAGCCGCACAGCGATGATGAAACTTCCGCTCAATACTGGTTCAAACAGAACGCAAAGATCTGCGTCATCAAGCACGGCATGCAGGGATCTACAGCTTATACCTGTGACGGCCAGAAGTTTTCCATCAAGCCGTTCCCGGTTCATGCAAGAAAAGGCTTCGGCGGCGGCGACGGCTATGGTTCCGGCTTTATCTATGGTTTGTTCCAGGGCTGGGAAGTGATTGATTGTCTTGAATTCGGCAGTGCAGAAGCATCCATGATGGTTCGTTCCAACAACTGCAGCGATGACCTGCCTGATACAGAAACAGTCAGAAAATTTATTGAAGAAGAAAAGAAACAATACGGCGAAATGATTGCCAGAATAGGAGAATAAACATGGAAGAGAAAAAAGTATTCGGTTATGGAAAATTTGATGAAAACGGAGAGATGGTACTGACCACCTACGACAATGCCTATCGTGATATGAACATGGACATCCGCGTCTACGCAATGAAGAAAGGTGAATCCAGAACATTTGTATCCGCAGATGAAGAAACAGCCGTTCTGCTGCTATCCGGCAAAGTTGTCTATGCCTGGAAGGATGAAAAAGCTGAAGCTTCCCGTAAGGATGTCTTTACAGAAGGCCCGTATGCCCTGCATGTTTCCAGAAACATTCAGGCAGCAGTTACCGCTGAAGAAGATGCAGAAATCCTCGTTCAGAAGACCCACAATGACAAAGACTTCGGCGCAAAGTTATACAAGCCGGAAGATGCTCCCTGGAAATATTCCTGCAAGGGTGCTTTCGGAAATACTGCTAACCGCAGAGTCAACACAATCTTTGATCACGACATTTCTCCGGAATCCAATATGGTCCTTGGTGAAGTATTGAATGACCGCGGCAACTGGTCCGGCTATCTGCCGCATCGCCATCCGCAGCCTGAGTGCTATTTCTTCCTCTTTGACCGTCCGGAAGGATTCGGTGCTTCTTTCGTCGGCGACCAGGTATTCAAGTCTGTCAATAACAGCTTCTCTGCTATTCCCGGCGGCAACCTGCATCCGCAAAGCGCAGCTCCAGGCTATCAGATGTATACCTGCTGGATGATCCGTCACATTGACGGCAATCCATGGCTGCAGACAGACCGCTGTGAAGATGAAAGATATGTCTGGCTTCACGATGCCAGGTTCTGATGAAATACAAAGATATCAACCTGCCTGCATATACAGATGAAGACAGGAAAAACATCCGTTACAAACTTACAGATGCCCTCAATTCGTTTCCAGGCAAAGTGATCGCTCTCGATGATGATCCGACCGGCGTACAGACCATACATGATATCCATGTTTATACAGACTGGTCTGAAAAAAGCATTGAAGGCGGCTTCCTCTCACAAGAAAAGCTCTTCTTCCTGCTGACCAACAGTCGTGCTTTTACTGAAGAAAAGACAAAGAAAGTACATACTGAAATTGCCAAACGTATCGCAAAGATTTCAAAGAAAACAGGCATTCCTTTCCTGCTCATTTCAAGAGGCGACAGTACTCTCAGAGGCCATTATCCTCTGGAAACAGATACCCTCAGAGATACGCTTGAAAAGGAACTTTCCATTACATTTGACGGTGAAATTCTGTGTCCTTATTTCAGAGAAGGCGGCAGATTCACCATTGATGATATCCACTATGTAAAGCAAGGTGGTGATCTGATTCCGTGCAGTGAAACTGAGTTTGCCAAAGATGCAGCTTTCGGCTATCACGCCTCCAATCTCAAAGCTTACATAGAGGAAAAAACCAAAGGAAAATATCCTGCTGACAAAGCTGTCTCCATTCCTTTATCTCTGTTAAGAGAGCAGAAATATGAAGAAATTACTGACATTCTGCTTCATCTGAATAAACATACACGCATGATTATCAATGCAGTGGAAGATGAAGATATCATGGTCTTTGTGACCGCTATGTACAGGGCAATGCAGAAGGGGAAACACTTCCTGATCCGCAGTGCGGCTGCTTTTGTCAAAGCTTCTGCTGCTGTCACAGATAAGGAATTGCTGAAACATGCAGACATGATCAGTGAAGACAGCCAGAAAGGCGGTCTTATCATCATTGGTTCCCATACTGCAAAAACAACTGCCCAGCTCAGGGAACTTATGAAAATCAAAGAAATTTCCTTTCTTGCATGCAACAGTGATCTTGTTCTGAAACCGGAAGAATTCAAAACAGAAATAGAAACACTGACCAGGAAAACTGATGAGCTCCTTAACAAAGGCATAACGGTCTGCGTATATACAAACCGGAAAGAACTGGTCGTTGCCGGTGACACCAAAAAACAAAGTCTTCTTCGTTCTGTATCTATTTCAGATGCTCTTGTTTCTCTGGCCAGAAATCTGAAGACAAAACCTTCCTTTGTTGTAGCCAAGGGCGGTATTACTTCTTCGGATATAGGTGTCAAAGCATTACAGGTAAGAAAAGCTCTGGTTATGGGCCAGATCCAGCCAGGCGTGCCGGTATGGAAGACAGATCCTGATTGCCGTTTTCCTGATATTCCCTATATTATTTTCCCGGGAAATGTAGGAAATACAGACACCTTGTATCAAGCTGCAAGCATCTTATTAAACAGGTAAAAATCATATTCTGAGAATATGATTTTTTATTGTGATAAGAGAAAACATAAGAAAAGAACAGAGGCGGCTTTCCTCTGTTCCCTGATACAGAAATTACTTGTTGAAAATATTTGTCTTCTTCAGAGCCTGAACAAGAATATAACCCAGGATGACGGAGATGATTTCACCTAATGCGACCCAGGCACCGTTGATGATGGTTCCCAGCACAACATTTTCAGGCATGAAGAGAACACCCAGTTCAGCTCCTACAAAGAAGAAATTCCAGATGACCGGCATAGCCATAGATACTAATGGAAGCCCGCCAGTCCTGATATCACGGAATTTCCATGTGCAGTAAGCAGCACCCAGTGTTGCGATTGTACCGACAACAGAATCAATCATGCCGGTTGGATTAACACCGGTCATGGCACCGATCAGATTGGACAGGAAGCAGCCGAGGGTTACACCCCAGATAGAAGGACTGTATACCAGCGGTAACATTGTCAATGCTTCCGAAATACGGACCTGCAGATTGCCGTAAGAAATGGGGGCAAGGATGAGAGTTACGACTGTATAGATAGCCGCAATCATCGCAACCTTTGCGAAAGTTTTTGTGTTCATTTTTTGTAAATCTCCTTATTTTTTAGTAACGTGAGGTAGCCGCTACTCACGGCTGTGAAAACACAGCGTAGTTAATTTTACTCACTGTGCAAACTACGTCAAGCAGAGTTAAAATCAACACATGAAAAAATTCATTGAGAAAACACCGGTTATGATTGCAGCGGCTCTTTTCTGCAATCTCTTATGGGGCAGTGCCTTCCCTTTTATCAAATTAGGCTATGCAGCATTCGGCATTGTTTCTGAAGATACTGCTTCCCAGATTCTATTTGCCGGTACAAGATTTACACTGGCAGGTATTCTGACAATTGCCATTGGTTCTCTTGCCTCACATCAATTCCTGGCACCAACGAAAAAGAACATTCCTTCGATTATGAAGCTTTCTTTGTTTCAGACCATTCTTCAATATTTCTTCTTCTATGTCGCTTTAGCGCATACCACCGGTGTCAAAGCTTCTATCATTGAAGCTTCCAATGTCTTCTTTGCGATTTTGTTTACCGCTGTTTTCATGAAGAGTGAAAAGAATCTGACCAGGAAATTATTGTGGTGCATTCCTGGTTTCTTAGGTGTCTTACTGATCAACCTGAATGGACAGACCCTGCAGTTTTCCTTTGCATGGAACGGAGAAGGGTTTATTCTTCTTTCCACGCTTGCGGCTTCCTGTTCGACAGTTCTGATCAAAAAATACAGCCAGGATGTTTCACCGGTTCTCTTATCCGGCTGGCAGTTTGTGTTCGGCGGTGCTCTGATGGCAATTGCAGGTTTCGTCCTTGGCGGCAGACTCCATGCACTATCCGGTACCGGCTGGTGGATTCTTCTGTGGCTTGCCTTTGTCAGTGCTGCTGCTTATTCCATCTGGTCCTTATTACTGAAGTATCATCCGGTTTCCAAGGTTGCTGTTTTCGGTTTCTCCAATCCGGTCTTCGGGGTTTTCCTCAGTGCCTTGTTACTTCATGAAAGTCTCAGCAGCATGGGTGCTACCATCTATATTGCCCTGGCATTGGTATGTCTTGGCATCTATGAAGTCAATCACAATTGATCAGAAAAGTATGAATTAACAATTCATTCATATTTCTGCAATAAAGCATTCACAATCATGGTTTATCTTCAGTGTATGAACCGGATAAAAAGGTTCCAGTAAAGGAGAGATATCATGAAAACATTATTCAAAGTTCTTATTGTTATATTAACCTTCGGTGTTGCCGGTTTCTTCATTTACAAGAAGAAGAATTCCTGAGAATTGATCATTGTTTCCTGCATTCGTATCATTCAGGTTCACCGATACTGATCAGAAAATTGTCTTTTTCTCTTGCATTCCCATGTATTTCAGCTAATATATGAGTGCAAAAACATAGCTGGTCCATTCGGACAAAGAAAAAGGAGAGCTGCAACTCTCCTTTTTCTTAATGCTTCGGCTCATCAGTCATTGTGATTTAAGTGTTTATCAAGCCATTTGCTGATGAAGTGGACTGCAACACCAGCTGCGACAGACACCAAAAACGTAGCTAAAAATTCCATCCGGATCCTCCTTTCTAATCGGAGAATGACCGACATCTTCACTATATCATCCCTATAGGGAGATATTGATCTTTCAGAATGGCACAAAGCATGAAATCAAATTGTCTGCCTGAAAATAATGTTTTCACTTCTGGTTATTGTTATGAAAAGTAAAAACAAGATTGAAATATGATGAGTCTGCTCAGGAAATGATTTCCGAGCAAAGAAAAGACTTTCCTCTTTGCATCAATGACACATTGAGAAAAGTCTGATTTTTCAGATTCTGATTTGAAAATCACTTCTTGAAGTATCTGTTCAGCAGACCTTCGAAGCCCTGTCCATGTCTGGATTCATCTCTTGCCATTTCATGGATTGCATCATGCAGAGCATCAAGATTCATTTCCTTGCACTTCTTAGCGAAAGCTGTCTTGCCCTTGGATGCGCCGTTTTCAGCAGCTACTCTGACTTCCAGGTTCTTAGCTGTGGAATCGGAAACAACTTCACCGAGCATTTCTGCATACTTAGCTGCATGTTCAGCTTCTTCGAATGCTACCTGCTTGTAGAACATGCCGACTTCAGGATAACCTTCTCTGATAGCAGCTCTGCTCATAGCCAGATACATACCGACTTCGCTGCACTCACCAGCAAATTCGTTTCTCAGGAATTCCTTCATATCTTCAGGCAGATCAGCAGCGATGCCGACCTTATGTTCACTAGCCCAGTCCAGCTTGCCTTCTTCTTCAGCAACTGGTTCGAACTTATCCTTGCCTACCTTGCAGATCGGGCATTTCCAATCAGCAGGCAGATCAGCGAACTTGACGCCTTCCTTTTCTTCGTCATAGATATGACCACATACTGTACATCTGTATTTCATGTATATCCTCCTCGTGCATTTGCACTTTCTGTTCTGATTATCGCATACTTTCTATCAGAGTGTGAGTGATTTGACTGCCTTTTTACAAATATATTTATGAATGAAAAAAGTCAGCATTTTATCATGCATTCATATGGGAAATCATATAGGAAACGATCTTTGCACAATGCTCTGCAGCCTTGCCTTCAAAGACATCATAGCTTTCTGCTACGCTCTCATCTGCTTTATCCGAAATGGCTCTGATAATGACGAAAGGAAGCTGGTTCAGATAGCAGGCTTCCGCAATGGCAGAGCCTTCCATTTCACAACAGTCAGCTTTGAAATTTTCCTTGATCCATTTTTTCTTTTCTCTGGTGCGGACAAACTGATCTCCGGAAGCGACTCTGCCCGTCAGGACATTGACATCCGGTGCCGCTTTTCTGACTGCTTCTACAGCAGCCTTCTTCAGGGTTTCATCAGCTTTGAAAGACGCAACGCCAAGGGAAGGAACTTCACCTAATGCATAGCCGAAATTGGTTGCGTCTACGTCATGGAACATAGCATCCTCTGAAACAAGAATGTCACCGATATTCAGTTCATTATTCAAAGAACCGGCAACACCTGTATTCAGAACATGCGTTACATGAAAGAGGTCATTGAGTACCTGCACGCTCATGGCTGCTCTGACCTTGCCGACGCCGCACTGAACAACAACGACATCCGTATTGCCGATCTTTCCTTCGCAATAATCCTGGCCGGCAACCGTCAGGGTTCTTTCAATCTTCATGGTTTCTTTAAGATGAGCAACTTCGACATCCATTGCTCCGATAATTCCGATCTTCATTTATTATGCCTCCTGATAATTCAGATGTTTGTCATCAATATTTTCCAATACCTTCAGATACTTCTTTGCCAGGTACTTTGCCATACCCGGATTCTGATCCAGGTAGTTGCCGCATTCTGCAGCCTTTGCACCAGGAATTTCTCCTTCAAAGTCACGAATAAAGACAAACATGCGGATCACAAGATCTACGACATCACGGGATGTATAATCCCCGCCGACCAGGAGATAGCAGCCGGTACGGCATCCCATCGGACCAAAATAGATAATTCTGTCCTTCCACTGAGGATCATTTCTCAGGAATGTTGCGCCCAGGTGTTCAATGGTATGAAGCTCAGCTGTATTCATGACCGGCTCGCGATTCGGCGCTGTCATGCGAAGATCAAAGGTTGTGATGACTTCCTGGCCGAGCTTGTCCTTGCGGGATACGTAGATGCCCGGTTCCAGTATCAGGTGGTTGATTTTAAAACTTGCGATCTGATCCATATTCAGATTTCTCCTTTATTCTTTTTTTCTTTGACGAGGAAGGTCATGCCGATGGTCTTGGCATCATGTATTTCGCCTTTGACGATCATGTCCGTCATTTCATCGAGTGTATATTTCAGCACATTGATGTTTTCATCTTCATCCAGATGCTGGCCGCGATATTTTCCCTTTTTTGCATAATACATACCGATCGTTTCAGTGTCATAAGCAGGGGTCGGATACATCAGACCAAGATACACCCAGTCTTTTCCTTCATAGCCTGTTTCCTCAACGATCTCACGCTTGGCAACATCGATATCTTTTTCGCCTTTTTCTCTCTTGCCGGCTGGATATTCAATCGTTACTTCTTCCTGGGCATAGCGCCATTGTCTGACAAAGAAGAAAGTACCGTCTTCATCTTCCAGGGCAATGCCGACCCCGCCCGGGTGTTCTACAACTTCTCTTATGCATGGCAGACCTTCTGCAGTTTCTGCCTGGTCTTTTCTTACCTGAATGATTGCACCATGATAAACATAATCTTCAGACAGCGTCTTTTCCTGTAATTTTTCCATATCTCTTACCCCGTTTTAATATGTCCTAATTATAATATTGAATATGAAGAAAAAAATCTATTTTGCCGGATCCATCCGCGGCGGTCAGAACGACACAGCCCTCTATCACGAAGCTATCGAACACATCAAGAAATCAGACATCGTATTAACCGAACAGGTAGGGGATATGACCCGTTCACTGAAGGAAAGCAGCCACGATGAAGAAATCTACAACCAGGATACAGGCTGGCTGAAAGAATGCGATCTTGTCATTGCCGAATGCACGCACCCATCACTGGGAGTAGGTTATGAATTAGCTTTCGCAGAAAAACTGGGCAAACCAGTGTATATTTTCTACCGGAACAAAGAAACCCAGCTCAGTGCCATGTTGAAGGGTGATCCTTACTTCCGCATTGATACCTATGAAACAAAAGAAGATCTTCTTGCAAAGATTGATAAAGTCCTTGCCTGAGGTCTTCTTTTCTCTTATATGACTTTCTTGGTTTTCCAGATGCCGCCTTTGAGACGGACGGTATAAATAATGCCTCTGATGACCCAGTCAGATACCATGGCAATGGTTACGCCGATTACCCCCATACCAAATCCGCAGGCAAGAATATAAGTCAGGGCAAGTCTGCCGCCGACGGATGCGACAATGGCCCAGATCATGGTAAAGCGGACATCACCGGCAGCTCTCAGACCATTTCCCAACGGTCCGGAGAACGGCATGAAGAAGGCATTGAAGACATCATGAATTGCCACAATCAGAATGACATACTGCTTGGCTTGTGCAGAAATCTGATAATAATTCATTAAGAACGGCGTGGAGAATATCATCACGGCATTCCAGAGAATGGAAATCAAAGTCGTCAGCTTCAGCAGCTTCCAGAAAGCATGTTCTGCTTTCCCGGTTTCCCCGGCTCCCATATACTGGCCGATGACGGTAACGAATACCGGTCCCATTGCCTGGGAAGAAACATTGGAGATGCCCCAGATTGTCTGGGCAACGCCATGGGCGGTTGTCTGAACGGTACCGAATCCTGCCACTACGGAAGAAAGGGCAACTTTGACCATATTGAAGATGGCATTTTCAACGCCGTTAGGAACGGCAATGTTGAAGATCTTCTTCAAGAGATCTCCGTTCCATTCAAAGATATTCTTCAGCACATAATGAACTTCATTTTCCTTATGCCAGCAGATGATGGTAATGACAACAGCCTGGAAAATTCTGGAAATGGTTGTCGGCCAGGCAACGCCGGCAACTCCTGCATGCATGATGAAGATGCCGATGTAGTTTCCAACCAGGTTGATAATATTAGCCAGTATGGAAATATACATGGTTTCCTTTGTTCTGCCCATGGACCGCAATACGGAAGAACCAGCATTATAAATTGCCATGAACGGATAGGACAAAGTTGTAATCCAGAGATAGATGACGCACGCATCCATGACTGCCGGTTCCACTGCCCCGTACAGCACGTTGAGCATTGGTCTGCCGCCTGCCAATACGCCGGCCATTAAGAGCAGCGAGAACAAAGTTGAGAACATCAGCAGCTGGGAAGAAGCTTCACTGCCTTTGTCCCTATCGCCTTTACCGATATATTGGGAAACAACAACCGCACCCCCTGATGCCAGAGCCTGGAAAAGGTTGATAAAGACGGTATTCAGACTGTTGACGAGAGATACTCCGGAAACAGCTGTTTCCCCGGCATAGCTGACCATAAAAGTATCGACCATACCGACCAGCAGTACCAGGAAACATTCGATGAAGAGGGGAATGATCATCCGCTTCAGTTTTTCATTTGTAAAAGTCACAGGACTATCTTAGTAAACCGGTAAAGTAATTGCAATCTGTTTTCTGCTATTTTCATAAAGAGTAACAAAAAAGACACATTTCTGTGTCAGTTTTCCGGGGCGAAGAATTCAACAATCGCATGAATTGCCTGATCCATATATTTCGGATTGCGGAAGGTATGATCAGCACCTTCTACTTCGACTAAATCAATAATGTTGTCTTCACTGAACTTACGGGAATCATTGATATCAACCATTTCATCTTTTGTCCCGTGAATCAATAACATATTTTCTGCCCAGTCAATGTATTCATAGGTACGTACATCCTTTGCCTGAAGCTCATCCAGCAGAGACTGGCTGATTTTCATCTTTCTTTCAAAACCCACTTCTACTTCTCTGCCTTTGGCAAGTTTCTCCCTGTCGGCCTCACTCAGATTCCGTAACATAGATTCATACATACGCAAGCCTGGTGCACGCAGTGCAACTTTGGTAAAAGGATTCCCGTTTTCATGAATATAGAGAAGAGTAAGGTACCCGCCCATACTGACGGAATAGTTATAAATGTATTCTGCCTGAAGCGTATCCTTTGCGTATTTGATGACAATGCTCAGATACTGCAGGCACTCGGAAATTTCCAGCTTCTTTCTGCCGTCCTTGCCATGAGCAGGCCAGTCAAAAGCAATCAGGGCATCATTCTTATGCTTGCCCAGTTCTTTGTCTGAAAATCTTGTAATATTGGCTGCTTCCTTATTTCCGCCGAAGCCGTGCGTAATAATAATGACACGTTCAAACGTCCGGTTGTCAGAAGAAGTCATCAGGCGGCAGCGGATGGAGACGCCCTCTTCATTGATATCAAAGTGTTTATCCTTCATAAAAGCAACCTCCTTTGAAATTTCCCTGTTAAGTATATCTCCCGATCAAAAAAGATGAAGGATTTTGTATTTTCTCCTTCATCTGGGATGAATGGTTGAAGGCTTGATGCTGGCCATGCGGTTTTCTTTTCTCTGCAGCTCCCTTGCACACGCTTCAATCAAGAAGACAGCCGGTACCTGGGAAGTCAGATTATAGGTCTGCGGCAGATATACATTGGTGATTGCATAGAACAGACAATAGTCAGCTTCCTTTGCCAGGGTGGAATCGGCAGCATTGGTAATGGCAAGAATCGTAACTCCCTGGGACTTGTAGGCATGAAGCTGATCCAGCATTTCTACCGTTTCACCGGATTCACTCAGCATCACGGCAACGATTTTATGATCTTTCTTCAGAACCGGCGGATAGAAAGGATCATCGATACCGGCTGCGAAATAGCCGATATTGGAAAAATAACGGGCTGCGTATTTTGCAATGGCACCGGAATTGCCGATGCCGAAGAAAATCAGTTCATCTGCGTTCTGGATATATTCACCGAATTTATGAATCTTTTCCCGGTATTCAGGAGTGGAGAACATCTGAAGCATATCTTCCAGCTTTGCATATTCATTCTGAAAATCCGGAATGGCAGAACCAGCATGATATTCTCTGAGCTTTTCCTTGAATTCAGGGAACCCTTCGCAATTGAGCTTGCGGCAGAAGCGGACAATCGTAGCTGTGGAGACAAAGGTGGCATCTGCGAGATCTCTGACGTTCATCTTCAATACATCTTCCATATTATTAACGACGTATTGGTAGATATCTGTTTCCGTGTCATTCAATGACTTGATATTTTTATAATCAAATAACATAGGCTCTTTCTCCGGGCAGGTTTTTTTGAATCTGCTGTTCAATTATTATAAATCAAACAAAAAACAACGGAACAAATATATGCTCCGCTGTTTTTGTGAATTCAGCATTTTTCTTACTTGATGATTGGTTCAAGCCACTGTTCAGGATAATCTTCGTAACCGAGGATCTTGCATACTGTAGCAGCAACGTTAGCCAGACCGAAGTCGCCGTCCTGCTTGACTTCTGTTCCTTCCGGTCCGTTATATACAGCAAATGGAACAACAGCCAGAGAATGAGATGTCTTCGGGTTGCCCTTCTTATCGAGCATTTCATCAGAATTGCCGTGGTCTGCCATGACGAGCAGAGTATAATCATACTTCATGCATGCATCCATGATTCTTCTGAGGTTGAGGTCAACTGCTTCAACACCGATGATTGTAGCTTCATAGTTGCCTGTATGGCCGACCATGTCGCCGTTCGGATAATTGCATCTTAAGAACTGATACTTGCCGGAAGCCATAGCTTCGATCATCTTTTCAGTTACTTCAGTTGCCTTCATCCAAGGCTTCTGATCAAACGGAATAACATCAGACGGTACTTCTTCCCATGTTTCGAGTTCATCAGAGAACTTTTCAGAACGGTTGCCGTTCCAGAAGTATGTCATATGACCGAACTTCTGTGTTTCGGAACATGCATAGGATCTGACGCCCTTCTTGACCAGGAATTCAGACATTGTGTGTTCAATATGCGGCGGTTCAACCAGGAAGTTGGCCGGTAAGTGAAGGTCGCCGTCATACTGCAGCATGCCTGCATAGAATACCTTCGGCTTCTTGATCATATCGAACTTGTCGAATGTATCCATGTAGTCGAAGCACTTGGAAATTTCAACAGCACGGTCGCCTCTGAAGTTGAAGAGGATAACTGCATCGCCGTCATTGATCGTGCCAACAGGCTTGCCGTCCTTGACGATTGTAAAGCCAGGCAGATACTGGTCAGTATAGCCGCCTTCCTTACGATATGTTTCAATAGCTTCTGTAGCAGAAGCGAATGGTCTGGCATCACCGATAACATGTGCGTGCCAGCCCTTTTCAACCATGGACCAGTCAGCTTCGTAACGATCCATTGTGATGACCATACGGCCGCCGCCGGATGCGATATAAGAATTGAATGTATCATCATTCAGTTCCTTCATGACATTTTCGAGCTGGTCAACATACTGCAGAGCACTTGTCTCCGGTACGTCACGACCATCGAGCAGAACATGGCAGGCTACTTCTTTCAGGCCTTCCTTCTTGCATTCCCTGATCAAAGCGATCAGGTGAGAAATATTGGAATGAACGTTGCCGTCGGAAAGAAGTCCGAGGAAGTTCATCTTGCCGTTGTGTTCCTTGGCAAATGCAACAGCCTTCTGCCAGGCAGCTGCCTTATAAATTTCTCCGCTTTCAATGGATTCATTGACAAGCTTTGCGCCCTGAGAATAAATCTGGCCGCAGCCAAGTGCGTTATGACCGACTTCAGAGTTGCCCATATCCTTATCTGTAGGCAGGCCAACTGCTGTACCGGATGCCTTGATTGTTCTATGAGGCCATTTTGTCATGAGCTCATCAATCTGTGGTTTGTAAGCATGCATTACTGCATTGCCGTTGTCTTTGTCTGTCCAGCCGACACCATCCATGACGACCAGAACTACTGGTTTTCCCATATTTTTTGCAATCTCCTTTTTGCTTTATTAATCATACCACAATGACAAAGTTATGAATGAATAACCTCTTTGTGCAGGAAAACCCGAAATAACATTCCGGATTTTTTTCCTTTTCAGCCGTATTTTCTCCGAGTATTGAAAATTTCTTCATTACTTCAATGTAAAATATCCTTTTTTGTTTCAAAGTCCCTGTGATATTTTTGGTTTTTAATCTTTTATCGCTATGTTCGAGCTAAGTGTTGGTCCCGGTATCTGAATTAGTCTCCGCAAATATGCCATAGTGGTATTCCTCGTAGGCCGTGCGGAGATCTATC
>OMXQ01000091.1 GCA_900315065.1 uncultured Erysipelotrichaceae bacterium | reverse complement strand
ATCATGTAAACGTGGGTTTCTTTAGCTTCACTTCTGATTCGGTCCCCCATGAGATCCCCCATGGAGTTTATTCAATCCCCCAAACCGTTTGGTGAGCCATTTTTTCATTTGTTTCGTTTTGATACGAAAAAGTTTTTCGTATCATTTCGTATTGAAACGAAAACTATTTTAGTATCATATAATATTTTTTCGTTTCATATATGCAGTACTTCCTATATAGAAGCTGGGATCTCAATGCAAATATCAAAGTTTCCATGTATTGTGACAAGATTGAAATGATTTCACCTGGCGGTCTGCCGTATGGCGAGGGCAAAGAAGATTATCTGTCAGGTAAAGTATCCGTGCTGCGTAATCCGTGTCCTGCCTATGTTGTGCAAAGACTTGACATGATTGAAATATCCGGTACAGGAATCACCAGAATCAGAAATGCTTACAAGCCGTTTTCTGTGAAACCTGCATTCGATATTTCAGATAATTTCGTAACCGTTACGCTTCCAGTCACAAAACCGGTATATCAGCCGGCACCTGAAGAAAACAAAATATGAATTGTTCTTTCCATCAATAGTGTCTTATCAGACAAAATCTTGTGAGAAAAACAGGCAGCGGAAGATCAACCGGGTATTCTCTGATATAAATATTGTGCTCTGCCAATCTGGCATAGAGACTGTATTCTTCTTTGTTTTGGCTGTTCCAGGATATCGTTATCACTAAAAAAGCTCCTTTTTACGGGAGCTTTTCTTTTGTTTTATTACTTGTACATGTCAAAGTTGAATTCATCATAAACCTTGGATACAGGTGTATGGTTTTCGATGGATTCAATTGTCTTGGCAATCATGTCTGCGACAGAGAGAACCTTGATCTTGGTTGTCTTTGCCTTCTTTTCTTCAGACAGCGGAATTGTATCTGTGATGACAAGCTGCTTGATGACAGACTTTTCAATCTTGTCGATTGCATCTCTGGAGAAGATACCATGAGAGATACCGACATAAACGTCCTTGGCACCATGGTCTTTGAGGATCTGGCAGCCGGCACAGAGTGTTCCTGCTGTATCGCAGATATCATCAACGACGATACAGATCTTGCCGTCAACGTCACCGATGACGTTCTGAGCTTCTACCATGTTCGGCTTCGGTCTTCTCTTATCAATGATAGCGATCGGTGCATCGAGAATATCAGCCAGTCTTCTTGCACGTACAACCCCACCATGGTCCGGGGAAACGACAACAACCTCATCCTTTGGCAGGTTCAGGCTCTTGAAATAGTTGCCGATCATCGGTACAGCTGTTAAGTCATCAATCGGGATATCGAAGTAGCCCTGAATCTGAGCTGCGTGCAGATCGAATGTGATGACACGGTTAGCACCGGCAACCTGCAGAAGGTTGGCAACCAGCTTGGATGTAATCGGCTGACGCGGCTTAGCCTTACGATCCTGACGTGCATAGCCGTAATACGGCATGATGACATTGATCTCGCCGGCAGAAGCACGCTTGCATGCATCGATGCAGACAAGTACCTCCATGAGATGTTCTGTGACTGGTGTGCATGTAGACTGAACGATAAATACCTTACGTCCTCTGACAGATTCCTGCGGTTCAACAAGAATCTCGCCATCAGCGAAATGCTCTACCTTGATTTTGCCAAGCGGCAGTCCCAGGTCCTTGCAGATAGATGCTGCAAGATCCGTGCTGGAAGTCAAAGCGAATACAACAGTTTCCTTAACCATGTTTTCCTCTTTCCTTTTCTTCATGCCTATTGTGACATGTACGTTGATTACGCACACACAATTAAAACAGTTTTACAAAGAATTTTCAACCTTTTCTGATACGATAAGGACCGGCTGTTTCGCCTTTATGAACAATTGTATTGATACCTATGAAACCAGGCAGAATAATTGCATGATCCTCTACTACGCTGCTGCCGTAGAGATAGGTATTCGGATAAATCACAACATCATGACCGATTTCAACATCAGGACCGATATAGGTATTCTTCGGATCAATGAGTGTTACACCATTCTTCATGTGTCTGAGATTGACCTGATGCTGCAGATATTCTCCTGCTTCTGCCAATGCTGCATTGTCATTGACACCTTCCACTTCCCGCCAGTTGTCACAGGCTACAGCGATAACCTTTTTGCCAAGTCCCTGCAGAATTTCAACCAGGTCAGTCAGATAGTATTCATGCTGGGCATTGTCATTCTTCAATAACTTCAGTCCTTCAAACAAAGACTTATTCCTGAAGGCATAGATGCCGGTATTGATTTCTCTGACTTTTCTTTCTTCTTCGGTTGCGTCCTTGAATTCAACGATCTTTTCGACCGTATTATCTGGTCTTCTGATGACTCTGCCATATGCACCGTTATCATCCGGTACAGCCGTCAGAACTGCCATATCAGCGTCACCGATTTTCTCATACATCTTGGCATAAGTTTCAGAAGAGACACAAGGGCAGTCACCGGAAGCGACCAGCGTAATGCCGTCTTCCTTTTCCAGCTGCTTTGCCTGCATGACTGCATGTCCTGTTCCAAGCTGCGGCTGCTGAACTGCGAATTCACACTGGCCTTTCAGTGCCTTTTCTACTTCTTCATGACGATAGCCGACAATCGTAACGATTCTTTCTGCACCGGCTTTCTTCAGGCTGCGGATGACAAGACCTGCCATTGGTTCATGTAAAACTTCATGCAGGACCTTCGGGGTTTCACTCTTCATTCTTGTGCCCTTGCCGCCGGCCATAATAATTGCGTTTCTCATTTTCTTTCCTCCGGAGTTATGATTCTTGTTTTTCTGACAAAGTATTTGCGGTTCTTCATATCCTGCATCGTCTGATTCAGCAGGTCATCATTTTTCGTAATACCGAATACCGTGGAACCTGAGCCAGACATCAAAACGCCGTCAAAGCCTCGTCTGGTAAGTTCATCTTTGACTGTCTTGATTTCTTTAACAAGCTGCAGAGATGCTGGTTCCAGACTATTACCGAGGTTATGGATTACCCCTGCATAGTCATTTTCCATCAGGGCTTTGCGCATCGCCTGACAATCAGGGTGTATATCATTTCCCTGATCCACAATCGCAAAAGCTTCTTTGGTAGAAACGCCCTTCCGCGGCTTGACTAAAAGAATTTCAAAATCCGGATGACAGACAAAAGGCTCGATCTTTTCGCCAGTCCCGGATACCAATGCAGGATGATTGACTAAACAGAATGGAACATCAGAACCGACTTCATTGCCGACTTTGATCATGTCTTCCTGACTCATATGAAGTTCCAGCATCTGGTTGATGATCCGGATCGCAGCTGCTGCATCCGCACTGCCTCCTGCTAATCCTGCTCTTGTCGGGATATGCTTCTGCAGAACACAGCGGAAGTTAAGATGGAAACCGTAGTGTTCGCGCATGACATTGATTGCCTTGATGATCGTGTTCTTGTCATTGACAGGCAGGTAGCTTCTGTTCAAAGACAAGGTAGTTTCCTGCGTCGTCGGTACCATTTCCAGAACATCATAGAAATCAATCGGGGTCATGATCATTTTCAATTCATGATATCCGTCGCTTTCTCTTTTCCCGACAACATCGAGACAGAGATTGATCTTTGCGTATGCTTTTTCTTTCATAAAGATAAATAAATCCTTTTAATTTCAGCTGCAGTCAGTTCCTGCGCTCTTTGTCCTGGTTTCAAGCCTGCTTTTTCAATGGCTGCTTTTGCCTGGCCTGCGTTACCTGTGTAGTCTTTGACATTATTATAAATCGTCTTTCTTCTCTGCTTGAAGCAGGCTCTGACAAAGGCGAAGAACTTTTCAAGATCGATGGAAAGATCGGCATCTTCTCTTCGGCGGAACTGGATAATGGCACTATCGACATCCGGGGAAGGATTGAAGGATCTGCCCGGTACATTGAAGAGCTTCTTTACGTCATACAGATACTGGCCTTCAACAGATAAGGCACCATATTGCGGATCATTCGGACTGGCCGCAAAGCGATCACCGACTTCCTTCTGAACCATAACCGTGATATAAGGAATGTCTTTTCCCTGTTCAAAGATTTTGAAAAGAATCGGGGTTGTAATGTAATAAGGAAGATTGGAACACACAACAACGCTTCCATATTTTTCTTTGAGTTCTTTTACCTTTTCGCCTAAATCAATATCCATGAAGTCCTGCAGAATAACTTCGACGTTATCATAATCCTTCAAGGTTTCAGCTAAGACCTCAGGCAGATCAGGATCGATTTCATAAGCAGTGACGTGCCTGGAATAAATTGCCAGCTGTTCAGTCAGTGAGCCGATACCGGGACCGATTTCAATGACAGCACCTTGGCAATGAGATTCCCTGGCAGCGCGCTCCACAATGATCGGATCGACCAGGAAGTTCTGTCCGAATCCCTTCTTTGCACGAAGGCCGAACGTTTCCAGAATTTCTTTGGTTCTGGAGGGGGTGGAAATAAATTTTTTATCCATTCGATTCTGCCTCCTTCTGCAATTCTTCTTTCGTAATGCCTAAGCAATTCAGTCTGTTAACCATGGTTTTGGCAGTGCCGGCACCGATGTGAAGCTTCTCCCCTAAAGCCTCCCTTTTCTTTGCGCTGTCGCTTCTGCCGCTTAAGCCGAGTTCATACATATCCTGCATGGTAATCTCAGCTTTGGCATTGGGATCATAGGTGATCAGATGGGACAAAGCTTCCAAAAGGGGTCCTTCTTCTGCGTGTTCGACACCGACTTTCTTTGGGGTTAACGCATCCTTCTTTCTGACAAAGGCATTCTTGCAGCCCGGGATCCTCTGGTTGATCGCATTGCGGATCCTGTTGCCTGGTCCATCAGGATCAGTGAAGATGATGACGCCTCTTGTTTTCTGCGCTCTTTCAATCAAGGAAAAGACATCTTCTCCTAAAGAAGTGCCGCCGGTTTCGATCGTGTCACAGGCAAAGTATTTTCTGAGTTTCTGCGTGTCGTGTCTGCCTTCCACAACAATGACTTCCCTGATCTTCTGCATCACTTCATCTCCAGGAATCTGTCCCAGTTTTCTTCCAGGGTAGCTGCCATGTGTCCGACAGATACGTTTCTGACTTCTGCCATCTTCTTTGTAATATAGGGAATGTTGGCAGGTTCATTTCTTGTACCTCTGACGGGTTCCGGTGCCATATACGGACAATCCGTTTCCGTTAAGAGGAACTTTTCATCGACAGTTTCGGCGACTTCCACGGCATGTCTTGCATGCTTGAATGTCAAAGCACCGCCTAAAGCAATATAGAAACCGAGCTTGTTGAATTCCTTTGCCATTTCTTTAGTACCGGAGAAACAATGAAGCAGGCCGTGTCCCCCGTATTTCTTCATGATGTCATATGTATCCTGAATAGCATCTCTGCTGTGGACAGCATAGGGTTTGCCGAGTTCATTTGCCAGCTGGATCTGCCGGATGAAGAATTCTTTCTGCCGTTCTCTTTTTTCCGGTTCTTTAATCCAGTGGTATTCCAGACCAATTTCTCCGATCACGGAAATTTCCGGACGTTTTGCGATTTGTTCAAAAGTTTTCCAGTCATTTTCATCGATGTGATCCAGGTCTTCCGGGAAGATACCGGTCGCAACGACATATTTATGAGGATCTCTTTTCGCAAATGCAATGGCAGCTTCTGCTTCCTTTGCATTGAGGGTGATGATCATAATCCTGTCCACATGATTTTCTTCAGTACGGCGGATGACATCCTCCAGGTCTTCTTTGAATTCTTCGCCCATCAGATGGGTGTGTGTGTCTATGTAATGTATTTCGCTCATATTTGTGTGTGATTGTGTTTCATTTTTTGTGTTATTGATTATTTACCAAGACAGAATCTGGAGAAAATCTCATCCAGTAAGTCTTCCCGTCCTGCTTTGCCGGTAATTTCACGGAGGGCATGCCATGCGTTTTCCAGATCAATCAGGGCAAGGTCCAGTTCCATGCCGGCTTTCAGTGAAGTGACCGCATCCTTCATAGCCTTTTCTGCCTGGATGGCACAGCCGATCTGTCTTTCGTTATTCAATGTGTCACTGTCAGCGGCACCGAGTTCTTTTTCATATTTTTCCTGAATGGCTTTAACCAGAGAATCAATGTCATGGTTCTGAGCAGAGATGGAAATGTCTCCTTTTTTATTTAAATCAGACTTGTTGTAAACAATGATTCTGTCCTTGTCCTTTGTCAGGTCCAGGAGTTTCTGATCGTCTTCGCTCAGGTCACGGGAGGCATCGAGAACCAGGATGACTAACCTGGCCTTGTTCATGGCTTTGATGGAACGATCAATACCCATCTGTTCAATCTTGTCGGATGTGTCATGGACACCGGCAGTGTCAATCAGATTCAGTGTGATGCCGCCGACTCTGACCGTTCCTTCAACGATGTCTCTGGTGGTACCGGCAATGTCGGTAACAATAGCTTTGTCTTCTTCCAGCAATGCATTTAATAAAGAAGACTTGCCTACGTTAGGTCTTCCGATGATGGCAGTGTCAATGCCTTCCCGGATCGTGACAGCAGCCTGGGCTGTTTCAATAATCTGATGAATATCTCTGATCCATTTTTCTGCTTTCGGGAGAATTTCTTCTTCCGTTAAGACATGGACATCATCGTATTCCGGATAATCGATATTGACTTCAATGTTGGAAATCATCTGAGTCAGGTCTTCTTCCAATGGTTCCAGCAATCTGGTGACTGCTCCTTTGAGAGAATGGATGGCGCTTTTCGCATTCATTTCATCTCTTGCCCGGATCAGATCATCCACGCCTTCTGCCTGAGACAGGTCCATCTTGCCGTTGAGGAAAGCGCGTTCTGTAAATTCTCCCCGGCGGGCCATTCTGGCTCCGTGTCCTAATATAATGGAGAGAATCTTACGGGTGATATACAAGCCCCCATGACAGGAAATTTCAATGACATCTTCCCCAGTATAGGAATGCGGTGCTTTGAATAAGGATACCAGGACTTCATCGACCGGTTCCCCGTTTTCCGAAATGGTACCGTAGTGAATCGTATAGCCTGGTTTGTCTGACAGGTCTTTGTTTATTAATTCAGAGGCAATTCTTATTGCGTCTTCGCCAGACATGCGGATCATGGATACCGCACCCATGGCATTGGCAGTGGAAATTGCCGCAATCGTTTCTTTCTGCATAGTTTCCTCCATTATGGGCGGCTGCGCCACCCATCACAAATGTGTTATTAATAAATTTCGTTTTTTCCACTCTTTCTGCTATTCTGTGCTTAGAG
>OMXQ01000028.1 GCA_900315065.1 uncultured Erysipelotrichaceae bacterium | reverse complement strand
AAAACAGAGGCAGATCACCACAATGGGATGATTTACCTCTGTTGATTCTTTGACCTCTGAAACTGTCAGACTTTTGTACTTGACAAGGAGATCACTTTACGATGTGTCGGTCCTTTAAATGTCGTGATTATTTTTGTTTATCGGTGAATAGTAACAATTATGGCAGGAGTTGAAAACTATTGAAGATTTCTTTATGATAGTTTTTTATTGGGAAAGTAATCAGTTCAAGTACAAAATCCCGGTGAAAATACTTATTATCAGTACATGCTTCGTATTGTCAGCCGTATAACTGAAAGAAAAAGCTCCTGCCCGTGTTGGACAAGAGCTTGTTTTCTGGATTGCTTATTCGTCTTCGTTCAGAACACTTGCGCCGTTAGTCGCAATGACTTCTTTATAGAAATCAAAGGACTTCTTCTTATACCGGTTGTAGGTACCATTGCCATAGTCATCACAGTCGACATAGATAAATCCATAGCGCTTGGACATCTGCTTGGTGGATTCAGAAACCAGATCAATGCAGGCCCAGGAAGTATAACCCATCAGATCAACGCCGTCTTCATGAACGGCATCATACATGGCTTTGATGTGTCCCTTGTAGTAGGCAATATGGGCATCATCATTGACGGTATAGGAACCCTTTCCGTCCGGTACCAGTTCTTCCTTTTCACCAAGCCCATTTTCAACAATAAATAATGGTTTTCTGTATCTGTCATACAGATCAACAAGTGAAATTCTCAGACCCGTCGGATCAGACTGCCAGCCCCATTCACTGGCTTTCAGATATGGATTCTTAATGGCAGTAACGGTATTGCCGGCAGTTGTCTGCAGCCCTTCTGTATTCTTTGCTACACAGGAAGAAGAATAATAAGAGAAGGAAATGAAATCAACCGGATAGGCCTTCATGATCTTCAGATCATCCGGCTCCATCTTCAATTCGATGCCTTCATTTCTGAACCTTGCCAGAAGATAGGAAGGATATTCTCCAAATACCTGGGTATCAGAATAACAATACGTTGCCCGCATTCTCTGCTGCGCTTCCAATACGTCTTCCGGCCGGCAGGAATAAGGATAATAGGTCAGCTTGGTTAACATACAGCCGACTTTGGCATCAGATACTTCATGAATATATTTTGTGGCAAGCGCACTTGCGACAAACTGATGATGCATGGATTGGAAGATGACTTCATCCCAATTGTGATCTTTGAATCTGTCCCGGATCAGACCGCCGGTTGTGTATGGATGACGGATCATGGAATCAACTTCATTGAAAGTCAGCCAATAGTGAACATCATCCTTGTATCTGTCGACGGTAGTATGGACAAAATTCATGAAGAAACCGATTGTCCTGCGGTTGTACCAGCAGTTGTATTCCAGTGCCAGGTGCAGAGGCGGTTCATAATGAGAAATCGTAATCAATGGTTCAATGTGATATTTCTTCAATTCAGCGATGACATTATCGTAGAACTTCAGACCTTCTTCATTCGGCTTCTCATCATCCCCGTTCGGATAGATTCTTGACCAGGCAATGGAGAAGCGGAATACCTTGAACCCCATCTCTCCCAGCAAAGCGATGTCTTCCTTATAGTGATGATAGAAATCAGAACCATGGCGCTTTGGATAATGAACAGTATCTTCCGGATGGGCCATAGCTTCTTCCACATCTTTCATTAATACCTCGTTCTGCTTTGCATAGTCCTTTACATCTGTATCCAGATGGCTTCTGGCACAATCTGCGACTGACCAGCCTTTGCCGCCTTCATTCCAGCCGCCTTCAAATTGATTGGCAGCGGTTGCACCGCCCCACAGGAACCCTGCAGGAAATTGTTTCTTTTCCATAAATCAATGTTCTCCCTTACTGAAAATATTATATGATGAAACTATGCAGGAGGAAGTCCTGAAAAAGAAACTGCGGGAGCTTCTCAACAGTGCGTTCAACGAAAACATCCATGCACAGGAAGAAACGCTTCCCTATGTCAACGGCTACTTTGAAGGTGTCTCAGATGCCATTATCGCGATGGGCTATACCTGTCACTTTGATCATGAGACCTGTGTTTTCAGTGTGGAAAAGGATCCTTATAAAAAAGCAGGCATGTTAGTATATGCCAGATACGCAGCCCGGATGGCAGACGGACACATGCAGCTGATGCTGAAGAAAAAAGCCTGCCGGGATATGGAACTGGCGGAAAGAGAAGGCAGTATCTGCCGGGGCATGAATGATGTTCTCAAGATCTTCGGCTATGAACTCAGGTTCAGCTATGAACCCATGCGCTATCAGGTAGTAAAGTACGAAAACAGGCAGAGTTAGCCTGTTTTTTGGTATAATAGAAGAATGAAAAAAGGCGTATTTATCACAGTAGAAGGAACAGACGGATGCGGCAAGACGTCCGTACTGACATATCTCAGAAACAAACTGGCTGAAAAGAATCTGGACATTCTATGGACCTATGAACCAGGCGGCACTGACAACAAGATTGCTAACTGCATCCGGGAACTCATTCTTGATCCTGCCAACTCAGAAATGGATGCCCGCACGGAAGCTTTATTGTATGCTGCTTCCCGCCGCCAGCACCTGGTGCAGACCATTCTGCCTGCTCTTGAAGAAGGCAGGATTGTCATCTCTGACCGCTATGTAGATTCTTCCCTTGTTTATCAAGGTGTCGCAAGAGGTCTTGGCATGGAAGAAGTTGCGAAGATCAATGCGTATGCAACCGAAGGAAAGGAACCGGATATTACCATCTTCCTTGATGTAAAACCGGAAATCTCCCTGGCCAGAAGAAATCATGATACAACCCGGGACATGGATCGTCTGGATCAGGAACCTTTGAAGTTCCACCAGGCTGTTTATGACGGCTATCAGAAACTCATTCATGATGATCCGGATCGTTTCATCGTCATCGATGCTTCCCAGGATCTGCAATCAGAAGAAGAAGCAGTTCTGCAGGCTGTCCTCAGGTACCTGCATGCTTAAGGAACTTTTGAAAAAAGAAGAACCGGTTGTTTATACTGCTTTGGAAAACGCCTTGAAAAACAAGACAGTTTCCTCTGCTTACTTATTTACCGGTCCTTACGGAACTCCTAAGAAAGAAGCTGCTATACTGCTTGCCCAGTCTCTTTTGTGTGAAAATCCGGATGAAAACGGCATGGCTTGCGAGTCATGCAATAGCTGCCGCAGAGTCAGAGAAGGCACTTATTCTGATCTGATTCTCATTGACGGCAAGGAAAAGCCTGTTTCCAAGGAAATGGTCGATTATGTCCAGTCTGTCTTTTCCAAAACAGCTTTGGAAAAAAACGGGCAGAGAATCTACATCATTCTCAATTGTGAAACAGCCAGCATTTCTGCCCAGAATTCCATGCTTAAGTTTTTAGAGGAACCAGGCAAAGGCATTACGGCAATTCTGACAACGGATAATGTGAATGCAGTTCTGCCTACTATTTTGTCAAGATGCACGATTCTTCCATTTGTGCCCCTTTCTGCAGATGCGTATCTGGATATGTGCAAAGATGCCGGCATTCCGGAAGAAGACCAGTATTTTGCTTCTCATCTTGCCAGAAACATGGATGATCTTGATCAGCTTTTTCCTTTGGATAATACAGGAAGACAAGCTTCTTCTATATATAAGAGCGCGCTTGGCATGTTCCGTCAGTATCTTGACCCAAGGGAACGCAATGATCTGCTGATTGATTTTGATATCAGCTGGAAAAGCAAAGAAAAGGACACAAAGAAGGCAAAGGCAGAAAACATTGCGATTCTGCGTGACTTCTTTACACTTCTGATCCTGTATTGGCGCGATGTGATCAGAAATGACGAACAAGGACCGGCATGGTATCATAGTGCTGTTCAAAGGGCGTCTTCCCCCAAGGAAGACTATGCGGAAATGATTGTCATTGCATCGGAAGAAAGAGACAAGGTCAATCGTTTCAATGACCTGAATTTATTAATGGATCAGGCATATTACAGATTGGAGGTGCTGCGCCATGAGCGAGGCATTGCATAAACGTGAAGAAACTACAGAACAGAAGGCAGTACAGTATCCTTTTGCCGTCGCTGTCAGATTCAGAGGAGCCGGCAAGCCGTATACCTTCGGTTCTTATAAAAATGATTACAAGAAGGGTGAATGGGTGGTTGTTGAAACCCAGCAGGGAATTGAAATGGGACAATGTGATGCAGATTCCCTTTCCGTTGAAAAATACGGACTTCATATGCCGGGCAAGCCTGTTATCCGCAGAGCAACTGAAAACGATCATGCCAATTTCGAAAGAAACCTGGAAGAAGAAAAGGAAGCTTTCCGCATCTGCTGCAATGAGATCAATGAATTCGATCTCGACATGCACCTGCTGAGTGCAAGATATACATTGGACAGATCCAAGATCCTTTTTGTATATCTGGCTGATCAGCGTGTTGATTTCCGTGAATTGTTGAAAAAACTTGGTTCTACATTGCATTGCAGAATTGAACTCAGACAGATCGGTGAAAGAGACAAGGCCAAGATGGTCGGAGGCATCGGCATGTGCGGCATGGAATGCTGCTGCAGAAGATTCAAGAACCACTTTGATGTCATCTCCATCAATATGGCCAAGAACCAGCTTCTTGCCCTCAATATCGATAAATTGTCCGGTATGTGCGGCAAGCTCAAGTGCTGTCTGAAATACGAAGACGATTATTATAAAGAACTCACCAAAGACCTGCCTAAAATGGGCAGCCAGGTTGAATACGATGGCGAAATCTATCGTATTACCAATATGAATGTCATGAGTGAAGAAGCCAAACTGGAAAACAGGGAAACTGCAATCTTCATTACGCTGAAAGACCTGAGGGAAAAGGCAATTCCGCGCAAGGGCGTTGTCATGAAGAAAAAGGACGACGGCGACAAGCCGGTCCGCAAGACTGTCATTCATGCCAATAAACCGGCACCGGTCAAAAAGGAAGACAGAGTCATGGCCGCGCCTGCTGCTGCTGAAGTCAGAACTTTCGGCAGAAAGAAAGACAAGCCGGAAAACAAATCTGAAACTAAGCAGGCTTCCGCAAACAAGCAGAATAGCAGCCGCCGCCACAATAATCAGCAGAACAGAAACCACAAGCCGGTAACAGAAAACAAGAACATTACCGTTCGTACCTTCGGCAGAAAGAAGAATGAGGAAAAGAAATGATCCGCCAGCATTCTTTTGAAAATGACAAGCCGACTTTGTATCTGGTTCCTACCCCGATCGGCAACCTGAATGAAATGTCACCCCGTGCTATTGAAATTCTTAAGAGCGTGGATGTAATTGCCTGTGAAGATACGCGTACCAGCGGGCAGCTGCTCAAGCATTTTGATATTCATTCACATCTGATTGCCTATCATAATTTCAACGAAGAAGCCAGCACCAAAGGTCTGCTGAATCTTCTTGAAGAAGGCAGAAATGTCGCTTTGATCTCTGATGCAGGGTATCCCTTAATCAATGATCCCGGCCAGAGAGTAGTACTTGCCGCAAGTGAAGCAGGTTTCAATGTTGTGCCGGTATCCGGTCCGAGTGCATTCCTGAATGCAATTGTAGCTTCCGGCCAGATTGTCCAGCCTTTCATCTTTGTCGGTTTCGTACCGCAGGGACACGGCGAAAGAGTCAAAAAACTCAGAGAATACAAAAATTATCCGATGACCCTGGTCTTCTATGAAGCACCGCACCGGATAGAGGCGTGTTTGAAGGACTGCCTGGATGTATTCGGTGATCGGAAAATGACCCTTGTGAGAGAACTGACCAAAGTCCATGAGGAATTCATCCGCGGTACGATTTCGGAAATCCTGGCGGTTGTCAATGAACTCAAAGGTGAGATGGTCATCGTCATGGAAGGCTGCCACGATGATCCTGAGAAGGATGTCGATATGAGTGCAGTCCTGGATATGGTCAACGCTTCCATTGAAGAAGGCCTGTCTGCCAAGGATGCCATCAAAGCTGCTTCTGTCAAAACCGGCATTGCCAAAAACAAGATTTACGATGCCTTCCATAACAAGGACACTGTTTCCTGAAAATAGACAAAATTCCCTGCATTGATGTAAGATAATAGGGATATTTGAGAGGAAAGAACTATGTTTAGCGATCCTGAATTAGATAAATTGATTATTTATGCACTGGTCGGCATCATCGCCGTGCTCTTTGTGGCAGTCATTGCATTAGCCGTCAAGAAAAATATTGTCTACTACGTTGAGGAAGACAAGGCAGTTCCGATGCGGAAGAAGGACATTGTCAAAGCAACCAATCATGTAAAGCAGCCAGCAGCACCTGCACCTGAACCTGTCATGCCGCAGAAGATGGAACCATTGAAGAATCTGGAAGAAGACAATGATCCGGAAGGTACCAAGGTTGCCAATCTTGAAGTTCCGCTGGAAGTCAGAAATCCTTCCGTCAAGGGCGTTGAATTGTCTGTTACCGTCAATGGCCAGACAACTGCTCATAAAGTAACGATCTTCCCATGCCTGATCGGTCGTGAAGTGACTTCCTGCAACCTGGTTATTTCTGAACCGGCAGTTTCCAGAAGACACGCACAGCTTCTGCAGGAAAACGGAATTCTGTATCTGGAAGATGTTTCTGAACACAACGGCACCTTCCTGAACGGCATCAAACTTCCTTCTCTTGGCAGAGAAAGAATCCACGAAGGCGACAAGATCTCGCTTGGCAGAGCTCAGGTTACTATTGATAAGTTTCTGTATTGACAAATAAAAATCCACCTGTGAGAGTGGATTTTTTTGTATTTTCGCTTCTGCAATTATTTTTCCCAGGCAATGACATCCGGATACAGCATTCTCTTCTTTACTGTATCTGCATCCCCGCCCAGAACCTCTGCCAGTTTATAGGCAAATGGAAGTACGGTTGCCGGACCTCTTGAAGTGATGAGATTGCCGTCCTGGACAACGATTTCATCATCTACGTATTCTGCATCTTTAAACAAATCACGATACTTGTCAGCCGGATAAGAAGTCAATCGTCTTCCTTTGGAAACGCCTGCTTCTGCCAATACCATCGGTGCAGCGCAGATTGCGGCGACATACTTTCCTTCTTTCATGAAAGACTGAACAATGGAAATGACACGTGGATCTTCTTTCAGATTCTTCGCGCCTGGCATACCTCCTGGCAATACAACCATGTCGTATTCAGAAAGATCACTGTTCCCCAATACTCTGTCCGCAACAGCGGTAATAGAATTGCATCCTGTGACTTTTTCATCCCCGATGGAAACAGAATCACAACCAACGCCGCATCTTCTTAAAATATCAACCGTGAATAAAGATTCTCCTTCTTCAAAACCTTCAGCTAATAATACAGCAGCTCTTTTCATCATAACTTCCTCCTTTGTTTATGCATCTGTAAGATACTTCGACACCAGTGAAAACAACAGGATTTTCCAAATCATGGAAAAAAGATATACTGGAGATATGATCTACAAAAAACTACCGATTGTGTTGTTAAGTACAATGGCCTCAGAAAAAAATGATTCCACCAATTATCTGATTGCGTCATATTTACTGGCCCATAAAGAAACTGCAGGTGACTTGAAAATTACGGAATTAGCTGAAAGATGTCACGTCGGCACCGGTTCTGTTTCCCGCTTTGTCAGAGACATCGGCTTATCCGGCTATCATGAACTGAGTGTATTACTGAAAGAAGATTTTCAGCTTCCTGTTATGGAAGAGGAAACACCGGAAAGGATCTGTGATGAAATTCTTTCTGCATCCAGAGCACTTGATCAGAAGAAAATCAATGAACTCTGCAGAGCAATCAGGGAAAACGGGAGTGTTGCGGCTTTCGGTTTATTGAAAGCCCAGGCACCAGTGATCATGTTACAGGCAGACCTGCTCATGCAGAAAAAACTGATCATCACGAAAACTGCTTATGCAGACCAGCTGCAGTATCTCAGAGATGCTTCCCTGGATGACCTGATTCTGATTTTCTCATTTTCCGGTGCTTATTTCGATTATCCGGATGTCAGAGCTTTGAAAAGAAAACTGGATCAGATGAATATCTGGATGATCGGCAGCGGGAAGTGTCCTTCCTTTATCCACCATCATCTTTTCTATCCTTCCGATCTCAGTTCTGCTTCTCATCCCTGGCAGCTGATGATTGCCGCTGAGCAGATAGCTGTGACTTACCAGAAAATGTACAACGAAAAAGACTGAATCATATCTGACTCAGCCTTTCAGTATACAGGTGAAATAAATGATGCCGTCTTTCCAGGAAGCTTTGATGGTTCCTTTGTATTGCTTTACAAGACTCTCGGCAATGGACAAGCCGATGCCGAAGCCGCCTTTATCCGTATTGTGGGATTTATCCTGACGATAAAAACGATTGAAGAAGAGGGAATAGTCAACCTCGGCACCTTCTTTGTAATCATTGGAAATAACAAGCTTTACCGCATTGCCCTTCTTTGAAAGATCCACACCAATCGTGCCGCCTTTGTCGCAATACTTTACAGCGTTATCAAGAAAGATTGTTGCGAGCTGTCTGATCTGACTTTCATTGGCAGTCATATGCACATCTTCCTGTACATTGCCTTTTAATGAGAGGCCTTCCTGTTCAGCCACCGGCTGGTAGGTTTTGATGGTTTCATTGACAGCTGTACTTGCATTGACATCTGTCCGCTCCTGCTTGTTTTCTTTTTCTTCTGCACGGACAATCGTGACCAGATTATTGATTAACAAAGTCATGCGGTCTACCTGTTTCATGGTCGAAGTATTCCATTCATTTTCTCCGTTGATCATCGAATCTGCTTCCGTGTTGGCTCTGATAACCGCTAACGGTGTTTTCAGTTCATGACTGGCATTGGTAATAAAGGCTTTCTGCTGTTCGGAGTTTCTGATCTCCGGGGCAACCATCCGGAAGGATAGTTTATGCATCAGGATCCCGGATAAAATGACCCCGAAACTGAGAATGATCATAGCCAGGTACAGAATCCGGTATGAAGTACGGATCTGGTTGGCATAATCCACGCATACCAGAATGGCACTGCCGTCTGTATGCCGGTCTACCTGGTAGTAATAATTACCCATTGCACCGAAATCACCTTTTTTCCCGATCAGATAAGATGCATATTTTTCTGCACCTTTTTCATTTACAGAAGAAATGTGATTTGTTTTTACGGATGTGACATTGCCCTGCGTATCTGTAATGACCGCAAAATATCTGGTCGCATACCGCATGTCCATGGAATTATCTATCTCATTCTGCTCACCGAACAAGGTGTTCAGGAAATCTTCCATCTTTTCATCAAAAGGCCGGGTATCCGCAATAATATCGTCATTGGAACTGGCGGTGGAATCGGTCTGGTTCTCAGTTGTTTCTTCAGGTTCAGGCAGGTCGCCGTTATGATCAACCAGGAACTGGGTGACGGCTCTGGCTTCTGTTCTTACCGCCTGCAGATTTACCATAAAAATCAGACCGCTGACGAAAAACATGACCATGGAAAAAGCAAGAGTTGAGACAATCACAAATTTTTTACGCAGTTTATTAATTGCCTGTTCATTCATGTCAATTCACCATTTTTATACTGATTTTGCAAGGACAAAGGAACCGCCTTTTTCACCGCTGATCTGAATGTCAGAAAGCACTGCCTGCAGCTTCCGCTTCAGATAGGAAATATACAGCCATACGGTATCTTCCTGGGCATCGGGTTCCGCTGCCCATACATGACTCAGCAGATATTCTGTAGACAGAGGATGTTCTGCATGCAGAATCAGCTGCTGGAGAAGCTCAAATTCCTTGATAGAAAGACGAACGGAATTCTTGCAATCAAGTTCCAGGACTTCCGCGTTCAGGGAAATGTCTCCGTAGTTTAATGTCTGTTCATTGTAGCTGGTTCTTCTTCTGACCATAGCCCTGATTCGCGCAAGGAGTTCTTTCATGGCAAACGGTTTCGGCAGATAGTCATCTGCACCGGCATCAAGACCAGTAACTCTGTCATCGACTTCTGCCTTGGCAGTCAATAAAAGAACCGGAGTGACAATATTATTCTTTCTGACTTCCTTCAATACTTCAATACCGTCTTTCTTCGGCATCATAATATCGAGGATCATCGCATCGTAGCTGTCCTTTGCAATATGATCCAGGGCTTCCTGGCCGTCAAAGACAGAATCCACGTCATAATTTTCATGTGTCAGCACAACCGTCAAAGCATGGTTGAGATCTTTTGTATCTTCTGCTAAAAGAAGTTTCATTTTTTATTCTTCCTTTCTCTTATTGCTTGTTGTTTTCAGCAAAAATCATATCCCGCAGCGTCTGCATGGACAAATCTGTTGAAGCGAGTTCATCTGCACACCGCTTCAGTTCCTGCTGGATCAGCTTTTCATTGCCGGTGATTTTCTTCTTGTATTTCAGATGGTGTTCCAGAGCAGCCCAGGTATCCATGGAGATGGTACGCAGCTGGATTTCAGCATAATACTTGTCTTCTACTTTCAGAATCAGATGATAGCTCCGGTAGCCGTTTTCCTTGGCATGACGGATATAATCCTTTTCATTGATAATTTCATAATCAGGCTGGGCAGCCAGATAATCACGGATTGTATAAATATCATCGATAAAGGAACACACAATTCTCAGACCAATCGTATCATGGATAAGGGTAAGGGCAGATTCCGGGGTTTCCGGAAGACCTTTGCGGCGGCACTTCTCCCGCATGCTTTCTTCGCCTTTGATTCTGGAAAGGCAATGTTCTACCGGATCCATGCCGAGCTTTTCACTCATTTCCTGACGAACGAGCCGGATATCCTCCAGCAGCTTGTTCATGATTCTTTCCAGTTCCGGTCTTGCATCACCGTATATGCTGTCTTCCATGATTCCACCTCTGTCTGAATGTATGAAAATCATTATACCAAAAGATACATACACAGTTCTCTGTTTGTCGTGATAAGTCTCTGAATAACGAGTGAAGTGAAGAAAAATTTTCAATAAAAAAGATGATGTACATCTTTTCGTACATCATCCTTTTGATCAGAGATTTGTATAACCCATTAAATACTGGTCAACTTCTCTTGCGCACTCTCTGCCTTCGACAATTGCCCAGACAACCAGAGACTGACCTCTGTGCATATCGCCTGCAGTGAAGAGATTATCCGCAACATGATAGCTGCCTTCTTCCGTCTGGACGGTGTGTCTCTGTCCAAGCTTTGCATGGAAAGCATCCGGTGTATAACTCTCACATCCGATAAAGCCTGCTGCAATGATCAATAGATCACATGGCAGGGTCTTTTCACTGCCTTCAACTTTGACCAGTTTTCTGTTTTCAAAACGGACTTTGACTGTCTTTACAGCTTTGAGCTTTCCTTTTTCCGTCACCAGGGAATCAATGGTTGTTTCATAAATTCTTGGATCCTGGTGGAAGAGAGCGATGGCTTCCTGCTGACCGTAATCGGTCTTCAGGATCTTCGGCCACTCAGGCCATGGATTATCTGCAGCTCTTTCCTTAGGAGGACAAGGCATCATTTCAATCTGGGTTACGGAAGTACACCCGTGTCTGATACAGGTTGCCACACAATCATTGCCGGTATCACCGCCGCCGACAATGACAACGTGCTTTTTCTTTGCGGAAATATAAGTACCTTCCTTCAGATTTTCATCCAGGAGGGAACGGGTGGTGCTTTTGAGAAAGTCTACCGCAAAATACACGCCTTCTGTCTTGTCCTGATCAGGCAGGTTCAGGCTTCTTGCCTGCTTTGCGCCGCAGGCAAGAATGACCGCATCAAAGTTCTTCTTCAATTCTTCTGCTTTTATTGTTTTGCCGACATCGGAATTGAAGTGGAAGACAACGCCTTCCTGCTTCATCAATGCAATTCTTCTGTCAATGACGCTCTTTTCAAGCTTCATGTTCGGAATGCCGTACATCATCAAGCCGCCTGCTCTGTCTTCTCTTTCAAAGACTTCGACGCTATGGCCTCTCTGGTTGAGACGATCGGCAGCTGCCAGACCGGAAGGACCGGCACCGATAACGGCTATCTTTTTACCGGATCTTGTCTTTGGAATCCGCGGTTCCATAAGACCATTCGCAAAGGCGCTCTCAATGATGTAATACTCATTTTCATGGACCGTGACAGGCTCTTCATTCACCCCGCAAAGACATGCCTTTTCACACAAAGCAGGACACACACGGGAAGTAAATTCAGGGAAAGGACTTGTTTTCAACAATCGTGCCAATGCATGGGATGGATTGCCCCGGTAGATTTCATCATTCCACTCCGGAATCAGATTATGAAGCGGACAGCCGGTGACCATGCCCTTGATCTTCAGGGCACTTTGACAATAAGGAACCCCGCAGTTCATGCAGCGGGCACCTTGTTTTCTTCTTTCTTCCGTATTTAGAGGAACATGGAATTCATGGAAATCATGAATTCTTTCTAACGGCGGTCTGACAGTATTGTCTTTTCTCTCATATAAGAGAAATCCATCTTCTTTTCCCATCTTCAGGCTCCTTTCTGCATCCTGTAGAAAGCTTCCAGGACGGCGTTTTCATGAGAGATGCCCTGTTCTTCATATTTACCAATGACAGATAACATCTTCTGATAATCAATCGGAACAATTTTCTTGAACTGCGGCAGCCAGGTTTCAAAGTGATCCAGGATCATCCGGCCGCGCACAGAACCTGTTTCTCTGACATAGTCACGCAGGATGCTTTCCAGCTCACGTACATCATACTTGTCGGATACTTCATGGAGGGTAACCATCTTCTTATTCAGATTTCTGTATAAGGTATGGTCGCTGTCCAATACGTAGGCAATGCCGCCGGACATGCCTGCCGCAAAGTTCTTGCCTACCGGACCGAGAATGACAGCTCTGCCGCCGGTCATATATTCAAGGCCATGGTCGCCGCATCCTTCTGCTACCGCCGTAGCACCAGAGTTTCTGACACAGAATCTTTCACCTGCAATGCCTTCGAAGTAAGCCTTGCCGGAAGTAGCACCATACAAGGCAACGTTGCCGATGATGATGTTCTTAGCTGGATCAAAGTGAATATCCTTCGGCGGAATGACTATGATCTTGCCGCCGGAAAGACCCTTGCCGACATGGTCATTGGCATCACCTGTTAAGCGCAATGTCAATCCCTTCGGAGCGAAGGCACCGAATGACTGACCGCCGCCGCCTGTGCAATTCAATACATACGTATCTTCCGGCAATGTATCACCGAACTTTTCGGTAATGACGGAACCGAGAATCGTACCGGTTGTACGATTGACAGAGGAAACATTGACATTCATTGTCAGAGGTTTCTTCTTTGCAAAAGCCTTTTCAAAAGCCGGCAGCAGAACAGACTCATCCAGAGTATTCTCCAGATGGAAGTCATAGACATCCCTGGCTTCAAAGTGTCTGGTCTGACTCTTTGCGTATTCAGGATTCAACAGGCAGGAAAGATCAGCCTTGGCATCCTTCTTTGCACAAAGACAATCGGATCTGCCGACCATTTCATCTACCGTATGGAAACCAAGTTTCGCCATTTCTTCTCTGACCTGCTGAGCGATAAACTTCATGTAATTGATGACATGTTCAGGCTTGCCCTTAAAGCATTCTCTGAGCCTTGTATTCTGGGTGGCAACCCCAAACGGACAGGTATCCTTGGAACATACCCGCATCATCATGCAGCCCATGGCTACCAGCGGACCTGATGCAAAGCCGAATTCTTCGGCACCAAGCAAAGCAGCGATGACAACATCTCTGCCTGACATCAGCTTGCCGTCTGTTTCCAGTCTGACTCTGGTTCGCAGACCATTGTCAATCAATGCCTGCTGGGCTTCGGCAATACCAAGTTCCCAAGGCATGCCGGCATGATGGATGGAAGAAACCGGAGCAGCACCTGTGCCGCCGTCAAAACCGGAAATCAGAATGACCTGAGCTCCTGCCTTGGCAACGCCGCAGGCAACCGTACCGACGCCTGCTTCAGAAACAAGCTTGACGGAAATTCTTGCCTTGCGGTTGGCATTCTTCAGATCGAAGATCAGCTGGGCAAGATCTTCAATGGAATAAATATCATGATGCGGCGGCGGGGAAATCAGAGAAACACCCGGGGTTGAGTATCTTGTCTTTGCAATCCATGGATAAACCTTTTTGCCTGGTAAGTTGCCACCTTCACCAGGCTTGGCTCCCTGAGCCATCTTGATCTGGATTTCAGATGCAGAGATCAGATAAGCACTGGTAACACCGAATCTGCCGGAAGCGACCTGCTTGATTGCAGAATTGCGGATCGTACCAAATCTTTCCGGATCTTCACCGCCTTCACCCGTATTGGATTTGCCATGGAGGGTATTCATGGCAATTGCCATGCACTCATGCGCTTCTTTGGAAATGGAACCATAGGACATGGCTCCCGTCTTGAATCTCTGCACGATGGAATCCACCGACTCGACTTCACTTAACGGGATCGGTTCATTCTGCGGAATGATATCCAGTTCATCTCTGAGACAATGCGGCGTCTTCTTTCTCAAAAGATCCGTATAATCACAGAATTCTTCATAGCTGCCGTCTCTGACCGCTCTTTGCAAGGTCGTAATGACATCTGGTGAATACAGATGGTCATAGGCTCTTTCCCCGCTTCTCAATCTATGATAGCCGGTAGAATCCAGGGTTGTATCAACGCCAAGGCCCAATGGATCAAAGGCATGATCATGTCGATTCAGAACTGCAGCTTCGATTTCCTTCAGGCCAACGCCGCCGATGCGGGAAGAAATACCAGGGAAGTAAGCAGAAACGACATCTTCGGAAAGACCGATTGCTTCGAAAATTCTGGCTGACTGATAAGACTGCAGAATGGAGATACCCATCTTGGCAGCGGTTTTGACAATGCCTGACAATAATGCTTCATCATAATCACGTACTGCAACGTGATAATCCTTGTCCAGCAGTCCCTTGTCAATGAGTTCCGTGACGCACTCATGGGCCAGATACGGATTGATGGCACGGGCACCGAAACCAAGAATGGCAGCACACTGATGCACATCACGCGGCTCGCCAGATTCCAGAATCAGGGAAACCTTCGTTCTCTTCTTGGTGTTGACCAGATGCGTTTCAACTGCCGAAACAGCTAACAAAGAAGGAATCGGCACATGGTTTTCATCCACGCCCCTGTCGGAAAGAATCAGAATGTTGGCACCGTTGTTGTATGCTCTGTCGCAGGATACGCACAAAGCATCCAATGCCTTCTTCAAAGAAGTATGTTTATAGTAAAGGATGGAAATATCAGCAGTTCTGAAACCAGGTCGGTTCAATGTTCTGATCTGCATCAGATCTACTTCGGTCAGGATCGGCTGGGAAATTTCAAGAACCCGGCAGTTTTCCGGTGCATCTTTTAACAGGTTGCCGTCGGAACCAATATAAACAGTGGTATCCGTAACGACTTTTTCACGCAGGGAATCGATCGGCGGGTTGGTAACCTGGGCGAATTCCTGCTGGATATAATCAAAGATGGAAGGTGTCTGTTTGGAAAGAACAGCCAGCGGAATATCGTGTCCCATGGACATGGTAGGTTCTACTGCATTTTCCGCCATCGGCAGAATGATTTCCTTGACGTCCTCATAAGTATAGCCGAAGACCTTGTAGAGACGATCTCTTTCATCCTGCGGATATTGTTTTACTCTGCGGTTTGGAATCTTCAGATCAGACATGTGAAGCAGATTGCCGTCCAGCCATTCTCCATACGGCTGTCTCTTTGCGTAAGCTTCCTTCAGTTCTTCATCAGAAATGACCCGTTTGCGCTTGGTATCAACGACCAGCATCTTGCCTGGCATCAACCTGCTCTTGGTAACGATATGAGCAGGATCGATATCGAGTACGCCGACTTCAGAAGCAAGAATCAGCTTGCCGTTATCGGTAATGTAATACCGGGAAGGACGCAGACCGTTTCTGTCCAAAGTAGCACCGACGACATCGCCATCCGTGAAGATGATGGCAGCCGGGCCGTCCCATGGTTCCATCATGGTTGCATAGTAGTGATAGAAGTCGCGTTTTTCCTGGTCCATGTTCTTCTGATTCTTCCAAGGTTCCGGAATCATCAGCATCATCGCTAACGGCAGATCCATGCCGGCATAGTACAGGAATTCAAGTGTATTATCGACCATGGCAGAATCAGAACCGGAAGCACTGACAACCGGATAGATCTTGTCGAGATCGTCTTTCAATAAGTCAGAAGAAAGCGTTTCTTCTCTGGCCAGCATTCTGTCGACGTTGCCGCGGATGGTATTGATTTCACCATTGTGGGCAATCATCCGGTAAGGATGCGCACGCTCCCAGCTCGGCTTGGTATTGGTCGAGAAACGGGAATGCACGATGGCAATGGCAGTTTCGTTATCTTCTGCATCCAGATCCGGATAGAACTGACGCAGCTGATTTACCAGGAACATGCCTTTATACACAACTGTACGGGAAGAGAAGGAACAGACATACGTGTTGTCACTGCCCTGTTCAAATTCACGGCGGGTGATATACAGGCGGCGGTCAAAGTCAATGCCCGGCTTTACTCCTTCCGGACGTTTGAAAAAGACCTGCTTGATAACCGGCATGACTTTTCTGGCAGGCTCGCCCAATACTTCCGGATGGACCGGAACTTTACGCCAGCCCAATACTTCAAGCCCGTTCTTATTGGCAATGACTTCCAGCATTCTTTCTGTGAAAGTACATTGCATCGGATCGTTCGGCAGGAACAACATTCCGACGCCATAGTCGCCCTTGTCACCGATCGCAATATTTTCTTCTTTGCAGACACGAGAGAAGAAACGATGACTGATCTGTAAAAGAATACCGACGCCGTCACCTACTTTGCCAGTACCGTCACGACCGGCACGATGGTCCAGCTTTTCAACAATCTTCAAAGCATTGTCGAGAACATCATGGTCCTGGGAACCGTCAATATTGACGATGGTTCCGATGCCGCAGGCATCATGTTCTATATCTGTTTCGTATAGTTTTTTCATAACTCTTCCTCACAGCTTCTTTTGGAAAATTGTAATCCTCACTAGTATAATTATAAATATATAGTAATTATATAAACTATAACCAGAAGTTATGAGGTGATACTATGAGAAACGATTACCGCTATGTCATGGCTTTGTATCAGGAAAAAAACTTCTCAAAAGCTGCAAAAAAGCTCTATATTTCCCAGCCTGCTTTATCCAAGGCAATTTCCAATCTGGAGAAAGAATTGGGAACGGTTCTGTTTGACAGGAGTTCCAATGAACTAAGACCAACGGAAGCCTGCATCTTTTATATGCAATGTGCGCGGCAGATCGATGAAACGGAAAACCGGATTCATGAATACTTCCGTTCTCTGACTTCCCTGGATGAAGGAACTTTGACAATCGGGACAACATCATTTTATTGCTGCTGGTCATTGCCGAAGCGGCTGGCACCGTTTGCCGCCCTGCATCCTAACCTCAATATCAACCTGGTGGAACAGACTTCCAATAAAAACCTTGCCGCCCAATTGAAAAATGGTAAGATTGATCTGGCTCTGAGCGTCAACCCGCATGGTTTTGAATTCTTCTCTTCCCGTTTCTTTGCTTCTGAATATCTGATTATGGCTGTGCCTGCCGCCTGGGAAATCAATCAGAAACTGAAGAAAGAAGCCCTGAGCTATAACGATATCCGCAGCGGCTATCACAAGCAATCAGATTGTCCGGCAGTTCAGCTGGAAGACTTTGCCCAGCTTCCTTATTTATCACTACGTCCGGAAAGTGAATTATACGGAAGAGTTATGGGCATGTTTGCCAGACACAACAAGCGGCCGAAGATTCATATGTTCTCTGACCAGATGCCTACGACTTACTTCCTGTCTCTTTACGGATACGGCTATTCCATCATCCGTGATACGACTTTGAACACGGTTCCTCAGCCTGACCAGGATCAGGTTGTTTTCTATAAAATTGATGATTCTCTGGCTTTGCGTGATGTGTATTTCTATTTCCGGGATCTTCAATATCAGTCCCAGGCAGTAAAGGCATGGCTTGACTTTCTGAATTGACAATCTGTTTTTCAATTTCTGTTATTATTAATAAGGAAAAAGGAAAGGAGGCAGAACAATGCGCTGTTCCAAATGCGGTCATGAAAATCCCGAAGGCATGAAGTACTGCATGTATTGCGGGTCACAACTTGTGCAGGCAGATTCCTCTCTGCTGTATCAGACAGCTCTCGGCTATACCGGTTCTGCTTCTGCTGCAGAGAAAATATCTGCAGAAAACAAAGACATGCATACATTGTCGCTGGCATGCATTGCCTGGATCAGAGAACAGGAACCTGCTTTGTTTGATCAGCTCCAGGATGGCGATGATTCCAGGACTATGGAAACACTGGAGGATTTCAGCCAGCTTCGTCAGCTCGATTATGAAGAAAGAATTTGTCTTCTTTTAAGAACAGAAGACAAAGAAAATATTGAAGATATCGCAAAGCTTCTCAATCTTACGTCTTCCCAGGTGAGATACTATTTACAATCCGCCTGGAAGAAGAATCATCCGGACCTTTCTTCCAAGCAGAGAAAAGCAGAAGAAAAAGAAAAAATTGACGATGAAAACTACCGGCCGGCAGGACCATCTTTCCGGAAGATGAAACCAATCATCTGGAAATCGATTCTGGCCGCAATGGTTGTCTTTATCTGTGCTGCTTTCTTTATCGTCAAGCAGTTTGCAAAACAGGAATATGAAACGGGCATTGCCTTAATGGAAAAGGGAAATAACGAAGAAGCAATCCGGCATCTGACCAATGCTGCAAGCTATGGCGGCGCAAGAGATGCGGAAGAAAAACTGGGCAGAGCTTATTACGAAAACGATCAATACGATCAGGCTCTGACTATTTTCAAAAAGCTGAAACCAGAAGAAGCAAAGGAAGATCTGATCCTGACCTATCAGGCAATGGGCAATGCTTACATTGACGAAGAAAAATACAAAGAAGCAGGACAATGCTTTGCAGAACAATATGCCCTGGATGATGACAAGGTAACCTGGCTGCGTCAGCAGGCATGTGAAAACGAGGGTTCATACAAAGATGAGAACGGCAATGTCTATAATGTATACGGCCTGCCGGAAGAACTGAATTATGAAGATGCCAAGGTAAAAATCACCTACGACAAGGATCAGAAGATTACAAAAATTACCTACCGCCGCAAAGATGATACGTTTACCATTCCTGATCTTGATGCAGATGCAGAAATGGATGTTTCTCTTTACCGCAACAGCAGATACCACACCATTCTGAAAACATTGAATGATAACGGGGATATTGAAAAACTGCAGGATATTGATACCGATTCCAAGACAACGCTCTATCGTACCTATACTTATGACGATGACGGAAAGATCAAAGAAATGCGGGAAAAAGGTGCCGGCAGTACAGCTGTATATGAATACGAATATGAAGATTCCCTGTTGAAGGAAATCACCGGTCCGAAGAATAAGAAAACAACCTTCACCTATGATGAAAATGACAGAGTAAAGGAAATGGATACGCCTGAGCAGGATGAAACCTATCTCTACAACGAGGATGATACCTTGAAGGAAAAGACAATTACCCAGGGAAGAAAGAAACAGACCTTCACCTATACATATACTGCCGGCAGCCCCTTCTCAGTCATTGTGTCTGCTTCCGGCAAAGACATCGGGTATGGGTGGTATATCCGCAATAACGGCTGGCTTACCATCTATGATGAAAACTACTACAATAACAATACAGGTATTGCAAAGGAGAGTAACAATGAAAACAATTGAAGACGTATGCGCATTTCTGAAGGAATGCGGTACATATTATCTGGCAACAGATGACAAAGGCCAGCCGAGAGTAAGACCTTTCGGTACCGCTCATATGTTTGAAGGAAAACTTTATATCCAGACCGGTCTGAAGAAGGATGTCGCAAAGCAGATGCTGGCAAATCCGAAGATAGAAATCTGTGCCTGCAAAGAAGGTAAATGGATCCGGATTGAAGCCGAAGCAATCCTGGATGAAAGAATCGAAGCACAGAAGGACATGCTGGATGATTACACCAGTCTGCAGAAGATGTATCAGGCAGGCGATGGCAACACCGCTGTCTTTTATCTGAAGAACGCAAAGGCAGTTCTGGCTTCCTTCACTGCTGCCAGTGAAGTTGTCACTTTCTGAGAAAGTGGAAAAGGTGAAAGAATACAGAGAATTTGATAAAATGTCTCCATGTACGGAGGCATTTTTTCATGGAGCTGAAGATCAAAGAAACATATCATGGATTTGTATTGAACAAAATTGAAGAACTGGCAGACTGTGCCGGTACCTTATATGAATTCGAACACCTGAAAACAGGTGCTCAGCTGATCTGGCTGAAGCGGGATGATACCAATAAAACATTTGCGATTACTTTCAAGACCCTGCCTTCTGATGACACCGGCGTCTTCCATATGCTGGAACACTCTGTTCTCAACGGGTCAAAGAAATATCCCCTCAGGGAACCTTTTGTGGAATTATTGAAAAGTTCCATGCAGACATTCCTGAATGCCTTTACGGCACCGGACAAGACCATGTATCCTGTGTCTTCCCGGAATGATCATGATTTCATGAATCTGATGTCTGTTTATCTGGATGCTGTATTCAACCCGGCTATTTATACCAACCCGAATATTTTCTACCAGGAAGGCTGGCATTATGAAATCAGAGATGAGAAAGATATGCCGGTATATAAAGGCGTCGTTCTCAATGAAATGAAGGGGGCTTTTTCTTCTGTTGATGAAACAATCATTGATGAACTCGACCGGATGTTGTTCCCGGATAACTGCTACCAGTATGTTTCCGGCGGTGATCCGAAGCATATCACAGACCTGACTTACGAACAATTCCTGGCAGCGCATAAAAAGTTCTACCACCCGGGCAATGCAAGAGTCTGGCTGGACGGTGATCTGGATCTGGATAAAGCGCTGGCTTTTATCAATGACCAATATTTCTCCCATTATGAAAAAGAAGAAATGAACTTCGATATTCCGGATCAGAAACCGGTACCGGCAGCAGTTCATACTTATGAATATGAAATTGCTGAAGGCGAACAGAAGGAACAGAGGACCCAGATTGCGTTGGCCAAGATTGTTTCTTCTTACGCTGATTCCAAAAAGAACCTGGCCTGGGCAGCTTTGACAACGGTACTTGTCGACAGCAACGAATCTCCTCTCAGAAAAAACATCATTGATGCAGGTCTTGGTGAAAATGTTGAATTTGATATCTATGACGGCATCCAGCAGCCGTGGGCTGTGCTGACAATCAGAAATACCGATGCCGATCAATATGACAAGGTCAGAGAAGTACTGAGAAAGACAGCAGAAACTCTCGTTGCTGAGGGCATCGATCATGATGATCTCTATGCGACATTGAATATCATGGAATTCAAGTATCGTGAGAAACATGAACCAGCCGGACTCATGTATGGGGAAAGAGCCATGAATGCATGGCTGTACGGCGGTGATCCTGCTTTGTATCTGAAACGCGGTTCTTTGTTTGAGGAACTGCGTCAGGAAATTAATACCGGCTACTTTGAAAATCTGCTGAAGGAATTCCTTCTGAAAGAAGATGACCTGCAGGCAGTTATTGCCGTACCAAGTGAAGAAGCCGGCAGGAGAAGAGAAGCAGAAGAACAGGAAAAACTGGTCAAGGCAAAAGCTTCCTGGACAGATGTTTCCCGGTATGTCGAACTGAATAAGAAACTTGACGCATGGCAGGCTGCATCCGATACCCCGGAACAGCTCAGAACTTTGCCGAAGCTTTCACTTTCTGATATCAATCCGAAACCGGAAAAGTTTGCATGTGAGGAAAAGGAAATCAGAGGCGTACCTGCCCTTATCTATCCGGCTGAAGACAATGGTATTGTCTATGCCAATCTCTATTTCAATCTGGCCGGCGTCAGGAGAGAACAGCTCCCGGAACTTGGTTTCTGGTCTTCCTTATTAATGAATCTGCCGACTGAAAAACATACTGTTCAGCAGCTGCAGGCTCTGGCCAAGAAGGATCTTGGTTCTCTGAACTTCTGGGTAGATGCATATTCACCAGACGGCCGAAATGACTGCGCAACCCCATTGCTGGGGGTTTCCTTCTCTGCTTTGCAGCAGAATATTGAAAAGGCTGTGCCGCTCATTGAGGAAATCCTCTATGAGACAAAATATGAAAAAGAAACCATCCTTCCTTTATTGAAGCAGGACAATGAAGATTTCCGTCAGAGTCTGATTGCATCCGGCCAGGCAGCTGCGATGCGCAGAGTATCTGCTCATAATAGTGCAGAAGGTGTCTTCCGTGAATATGTCGGCGGCTATGCCTCCAATGTCTATGAAGTAGATCTTGAAAAGCATTTTGATGAAAAGGCAGAAGATTTCATTGATGCATGCATGATGTACAGTGACATCCTATTTGCAAAGGACAGACTGGTCTTCTCTGTTACCGGTAAGGAAAATGTTTCCGTCATGGAAAAGATCATGGACTTTCTTCATACCATTCCGGCTAACCGGGCAAATGTTCATTATCCTCTGTTAACAGGAAAGAGAGAAAGCATTACGATTCCAGCCGGCATTGCTTATTCTGCTGTCGGCATCAATCTTGGTCAGTTTGACTGGGACTTTGATGCGTCTATCATGGCTGCTTCCCATATCCTTACCTATGACTGGCTGTGGAACGAAGTAAGAGTCAAAGGCGGTGCTTACGGCACAGGTTTCAGTGTCAATCTGAACCGCAACGCATCAGCGTATTCCTATCGTGATCCGGATCCGATGAATGCGATCAGGGCTGCCAGAGAAGCAGGCAGGTGGCTGCAGAAAGCAGATGACCTGGATCTTGAACAGATGATTATCGGTACGATTGCAGCAGCGGAGCCGCTGTTGTCACCGTATAACAGAATGCGTACCAATGACGCCTGCTACTTCAAGGGCATCACCTATGAAGACAGGTGCAATAACCGGACCAGAATTCTTCATGCGACGATGGACGACATGAGAAGGATCGGAAAAGTTCTGGAAGAGGCATTCAGGGACCCGTATATCTGTGTAGTCGGCGGACAGGACAAGATCGAAGCGTGCAAAGATCTGCATCTGGAACCGATTGATCATAAATAATGGAAACGAAGAACAGAAGTACACATCTTTCTGTTCTTTTTTGTGCAGTGGGAAAGAAATAAAAAAGGACAAATGATACAATATTTGCCATGAGGAGGAAACAACATATGAAGAAAAAGCGTTTTGAAACCAGAACGCAGTTAATATTGTATTTCCTGCAGGGAGCCAAGAAATATTTTTTCAGCGCAATTCTTTTTGCATGTCTTGTGTCTTTGCTGGATCTTCTGAATCCGAAGATTATTTCCTATACCGTTGATGCAGTGCTTGACAACAAGCCGGAGGAAGACGGGTTTGTCAGTGCCCTGATGGGAAGATTCGGGGATGCAGCGTATCTCAGGAGTCATTTGTGGATCATTGCCCTGGTAGTTCTCATAACTGCAGTTCTCAGTGCTTTCTGCCGCTTCATGTTCAATTTATTCAATAACATGGGTGCCGAAAGACTGGTCAGGACCATGCGTGACAGTTTGTTTGATCACATTCTGCGTCTGCCTTTTGCCTGGCACAGTGAAAACCAGACGGGTGATATCATCCAGCGGTGTACATCTGATGTAGAACAGATCAAGATGTTTCTGTCTGAACAATTACTGACATTGTTTCGTTTTATTGTCATGATTGTGCTGACTTTGTATTTTATGTTCTCCATTCATGCAGGATTGGCGGCAGCTGCAGCTGCTTTCATTCCGATCATTGTCGGCTATTCGCTTTTCTTTCATACGAAGATCGGTGCATCTTTCAGCAAAGTTGATATCGAAGAAGGAAAGCTTTCTTCCATTGCCCAGGAAAATCTGACCGGGGTCAGAGTTGTCAGAGCTTTCGGCAGAGAAATTTATGAAAGACAGAGATTTGAAAAGCAGAATCGTTATTATACCCACATGTGGGTGGATCTGATGCGGCTCATGGCTGCTTTCTGGTCTTCCAGTGATCTGTTTTCCTATCTGCAGATTCTTACTGTTCTGAGCTATGGTGCGTATCTGTCAGTCAACGGTCAGTTGTCGGCCGGCAATTATATCGCCTTTTTGTCTTATACAGGCATGTTGATGTGGCCGATCAGAGCTTTGGGAAGAGTCATTGCCAATTTGTCCAAAGCAGGTATTTCTATTGATCGTCTTGCCTACATCATGAATAGTGAAGAAGAGGAAGATAGACCCGATGCCAAAGAACCTGATATGCATCAGGATATCGTCTTTGATGATGTTTCCTACAAGTATGAAAACGGCTCTTCTGAAATTCTGGATCACGTTTCCTTTACGGTTCCATCTGGTAAGACGGTTGGTATTCTCGGCGGTACAGGGTCCGGCAAGAGTACATTGATGTATCTGTTGGACAGATTGTATCCACTTCCGGAAGAGGATGGAAAGATTACGATTGGCGGCGTTGATATCCGGGACATCAAGGCAGACTGGCTGCGGAAGAATATCGGTATTGTTCTGCAGGAACCATATCTTTTCTCCAGAACTCTTCGTGAAAATATCCGGATTGCCAATCAGAAAGCAAATATGGATGATGTCCGCAGAGCAGCCGGGATTGCGGCTCTGGACCATGCGGTTTCTCATTTTTCGGAGGGCTATGATACTTACGTCGGGGAAAGAGGCGTCACTTTATCAGGCGGACAGAAACAGAGAACTGCCATTGCCCAGATGCTTATAAGAAAGCCGCCGGTGATGGTCTTTGATGATTCGCTGAGTGCAGTGGATGCAGAAACAGATGCTTATATTCGTAAAGCTCTGGCAGAAAATGCCGGCGATTCTACGGTCATTCTGATTGCCCACCGGATTACGACTTTGATGAATGCAGATCTGATTGTCGTTATGGACCAGGGTAAAGTTGTGGAAACCGGCACTCATGAAGAACTGATTCACAAAGATGGTATTTATAAGCAGATTTATGATCTGCAGAGCAGAAATGCAAAGGAGGCTTCTGATGAGTGACGATAAAAACGTAAGACTGAAGTTCTTCGGCATTCCGAAATTACTGCCCTTTATCAGGCCATATAGGAAGAAACTCATTGCTATGATTATCCTGGGAGCTGCTGCCTCCATGATTGACTCGGTCTATCCTTTGTTCAACCGCTATGCGATCGATCATTTTGTGGCACAGAAAACCCTGGATACATTGGGCTTGTTTATTCTGGCTTTCATGGTTGTTCTGATTGTTCAGGTTATCCTGAACTTTGTGACAATGTATTGGGCAGGAAGCCTGGAAATGAGTGTTGACCAGGACCTGAGAAATGCATCTTTCAACCATCTGCAGACTTTGTCCTTCGGCTATTTCAACCAGAACAATGTCGGCTATATTCATGCCCGCGTCATGTCTGATACCGGCAAGATCGGTGAAATGGTTTCCTGGCGGATGATGGATGTGATCTGGTCAGGCGCTTATCTTGTCTTTGTCATCATCAATATGCTGGTGATCAACTGGAAACTGGCTTTACTGATCCTGATTCTGGTCCCGGCTGCAGTTGCCGTGATTTCCTATTTTGAAAAGAAAATCATCGTTTTCCACCGGAAAATCAGAGAAATCAACTCGACAATCACAGGTAATTTCAACGAAGGCATTACCGGTGCGAAATCTATCAAAACCATGGTCATTGAAGATACCATGAATGAGGACTTCCGCAAAGATACTGCCGAAATGGAAAAAGAATCCATTCTGGCAGCTAAATACAGTGCTGCTTTTACGTCAATGGTAACGACAATGTCATCTGCTGCTTTGGCAATTGTATTGTGGTACGGGGGCATCATTACCATGGACGGCGTCATCATGATCGGTACCCTTTCTGTCTTCATGAACTATGCCATGAATATGCTGGATCCGATCCAGAACATCATCGGTACCATTTCTGCCCTGATTGGAATTCAGGTCAATATCGAACGTTTCACAAAATTGATGGAAACAGAAAGTGATGTCGCTGATACACCGGAAGTTATTGAAAAGTATGGGGATACCTTCCACCCGAAGAAGGAAAACTGGGAGCCATTGCACGGCGATATTGAATTCAGAGATGTTTCCTTTATGTATCCGGATGGCAATGAATGGGTTCTGGAACACTTCAATCTGAAAGTTCCGCAGGGAACCAACGTTGCGATCGTCGGCGAAACTGGTGCCGGCAAGAGTACCTTAGTCAATCTGGTCTGCCGTTTCTTTGAACCAACCAGGGGACAGATTCTGATCGATGGAAAAGACGCAAGAGAAAGAAGCCAGCTGTGGCTCCATTCCAATATCGGCTATGTATTGCAGACACCGCACCTGTTCTCCGGTACTGTCAGAGACAATCTCCGCTATGGAAACCCGGACGCAAGTGATGAAGAAATCTGGAATGCATTGAAACTGGTCGATGCTGTCAACGTCGTCAATAAGATGGACAAGGGACTGGATTCTGAAGTCGGCGAAGGCGGTGATCTGCTTTCTACTGGCGAAAAACAGCTGCTGTCATTCGCAAGAGCCATTCTGGCGGATCCCAAGATCCTCGTTCTTGATGAAGCGACCGCTTCTATTGATACGTTGACTGAAAAAGCTATTCAGGATGCCATCTTTACTGTCATCAAGGGCAGAACCAGCTTTGTGATTGCCCACAGACTCTCTACCATTGTCGACGCTGATGTTATTCTCGTTGTCAAGGACGGCAAGATCATTGAACGCGGCAGACACAATGAACTGATGAAGAAACACGGCTATTATTACGATCTGTATACTAGACAATACGAAGATCTTGTGACAGACATGGTCAATTGATATACAAGGAGAGTGCAGGCTCTCCTTTTTGAATGCTATACTACACTCATGAGAACAACATTGACAAAAAGAAATCAGGATCTGCTGGTCCTGGTGACAGATGCAGAAAATGAATCTGCAGAACTGGTAACAGAGGGACTGGACACGTCTGTATTGACGATTTCCGGCTTTGACTGGAACAAGGATCTTTCCCCATGGTTTGCACCGAAGGTCTTTAAAAAAGGAGAAGATTTCGAGGGAAAAGCAGACGATCTGATCGCAGAAATTCTGGCTTTGCCGGAATTGAATCAAAGTGAATGGAACCATATGTATATCTGCGGCTATTCTTTAGCAGGTCTGTTTGCTTTGTATATGACTACGAAATGTGATTTGTTTGATGGTTTTGTCTGTGCTTCCGGTTCCTTGTGGTTCCCGGATTTTATATCCTATCTGAAAGACCATCCTGCGCATGTCACAAAAGCATATTTTTCATTGGGAGACAAGGAAAAAAACGCAAAGAATCCCATCATGGCAAGGGTGGAAGACTGTACGAAAGAAGCAGAAAAGATGGTCTATGCGTATGCAGAAACCACCTTTGAATTGAATCCGGGCAATCATTTTATCGATGCAGAAAAGAGAATGCGCAAAGGTATTGACTGGCTGCTGAAATAAGCATGCAGGTCAGTTATTGACATGGTGATGGGCAATATAGGAAGCAGGCGTAATTTTACGGAAGGAATATCCGTTTTCAAGACCCCATTGGATGATTCTTTCTTCCGCATTGACAGAAAAGTCCTTGATATCGTGCTGCAGGACAACACTTGGAATGCCGTAAGCAGTATTGGCGCTGACCTGGCTGGTGACATTGTTGACAACAGCATCGGTTGAAGTTGTATCACCGGCATCACCGCTGGATACATTCCAGTCTTCATAGATCAATCCTCTGGCGGATGCCTGCTGGGTCAGAGTAGTCATGATACCGGCAGAATAATTGGCAGAAACTGTATTGGAAGAACCGCCCGGAAACCGGAATACATTGACACGGGATCCTGTTTCCTGCTGAATCAGGGAATTCTGGGCATCAAAATCAGCCCAATAGGCATCCGGACTGGCATAAATCTTTGCATAGTTATGGGAAGCAGAATGAACATAGACACTATGTCCTCTTTCTGCTTCCTTTTTTATACAATCAGAATATTGAGATCTGACACTGGTCGTAAAGAAAGTTGCCTTGACATTGTACTGGTCCAGAATATCCAGCAGCTGATCTGTATATGGACCCGGTCCGTCATCAAAAGTCAGATAGATGGTTCTGGCATTGTAGTTTTCAGAAGACAGGACATGGACGATACGCTGCGCAGTTGTGGTATTGCCATGGGCATCCGTGACAGAATAAGACAAAGTATAGTCGCCTGGGACAGATGCATCGACGCTGCCTTCCTTCTGAAGTGAAGAAGTCACATCTCCATCCACATCATCTACTGCCGTAACCTGATCGACATAATCGCCCTGGTCTGTATACCAGGTGATTTCATTCCCGCCGGCAAGATTGATATCAGGTCCCTTGCGGTCATCGTAGTGAATTGTTCTGATTGCTTCACTGCTGCTGCCAAGCGAATCCGAAACACGATAATATACTTTTCCGTCTGATTCTTCACTTGTCACTTTGTCAGTGACATCCCCATCTGTAGCATCTATGGCAGTAAAGCCTTCCTCTTCATATGGATGACCATAAGGCGTATAGCTATCAGGATTGGATTTCAGCGTAATGACGGGTCCTCTGGTATCCGATACGATTACTTTTTTTGTACAGGTGACGGTGTATCTGCCTGACTTTGCGGAATAAATAATTTCATAGGTACCGGCTTTGTTTGTATCGACTTCCCCTTCTGTACTTACCTGCACCGGCTTATGAATAAAACGGAATAAAGTACCGGTCAATTCTCCCTCAGCACCTGAGTCCTGATAAGGCTCGCCAAGCTCTGCATGTACTTCCATGCCGTCTTCAGGCGTAATGACAATGTGCATCTGGAAGACAAATATACACACAAGCAAAGCAAAGATCAGAATAAAGAACGAACAGAAAAAGATTTTTCTCTTCTTTGTCCATTTTCTGGTATTGTGAACAGTCATAAAATTGTGGTAAAAATCTCCTGTTTTCATGATAATTCATTCCCCTGGCATCGTCAATGCAGGGCAAAGAACCATGATTTCTTATTTCTCTTTTATTTTTTTTCCAATTTATTTGCAGAGTGTTGGTAAAACAGCACCCTGTTTTTTGATTTTCTAATATAATATCACTGGCGGCTCGCCAAGAAAGATGCTTTAGGTGGGCAACAGTG
>OMXQ01000081.1 GCA_900315065.1 uncultured Erysipelotrichaceae bacterium | reverse complement strand
GTTTCCGTTGCATTAGGTTACCTCTTCACAAAGATCGGCATGTGCCCGATCATGGTTGTCGATGCTCCATGGACAACACCTGCAGGTATCCTTGGCTTCTTAGCTTCCGGTGGTCACTTAATGGGCGGTCTGTGTCAGCTGATCTGCCTGGCAGTATCTGTAGTTCTGTACGCTCCATTCGTCATCGCTGCAAACCGTCAGCCTGCCGAAGAAGCTGCTTAATCAGCAGACAAAAGTTTGAAATTGATTGTGCAGTCTCCCGCATAATCGAAAACAGACAAATAAATAAGAAAGTGTCGATTCAATCCGAACCGGCACTTTTTTGTGGTAAACAGGAAACGAATTTTTCAATGGAAGGATCCGTTTCTTTTTCTTTTCGATAGATAAACAATATTTTTGTCTGCAGACCTGTATCATTGATCTTCGTCAGATACAGATCACAACAGGCAGAATGAAGAGAATACGGAATGACAGCACATCCCATGCCGCTTCTGACAAAATCCAGAGCAGTTCTGCCGTCATCACATGTAACACTGATATGAGGATTGAGCTGGTGTTTTTTCATTTCATTGAGAATGAAATCATAATAGCGGCGGTAGAGAATCAGATCCAGACCAGCCAGTTCTTTCAAAGCCAGTTCCTTTTCCTTTCTTTTTTCTTTTGAAGCTATGTACATCATATCTGTTCCCAGAACGATTGCATTGACATGATTCAGACGAGTAGGTGTTCTGACGACGGCGCAGTCAATGACTTTGTCTTCCAATAATGTATGAAGGCGGAAGGTAGTGCCGTCATAGATTTCAAAGTCATAGTTTTCTTCGGCTTTTCTGAATTCTGCAAGATATGGCAGAATGACTGGCAGAGTAGTAGGGGTTACGCCGATCTTTAATAAGGCGTGGTTCTTAGTGGCAGAAACTTCCCGGATTGTGTTTTTGCTCAGAGAAAGCAGGATGCCTGCTCTTTCATAGAGAATTTTGCCGGCTTCCGTTAATGTAATCTTTCTGCCTCTTTCAAATAATACGTTTCCCATCTCTTCTTCCAGCTGCTTCATGGATGTAGACAGGGGCGGCTGTGACATATGAAGGATGCGGGCTGCTTCAGAGATAGAGCCTGCATCCGCAATAGTGCGGAAGTATTCCAGTTGTCTGAATTCCATCTTTTTCTCCTATATTTAAAATGTATTGATACTATATAACATACATATTTTACATATATATTTTGAAGAATAGAATAGTATTGAAAAGGAAGCTTAAATTATGAAAGATCTGCTTATCTATCTTGAAAAAGATAAAAAACAGGCAATCCTGGCACCTTTGTTCAAGATGCTGGAAGCCTTGTTCGATCTGTTCGTTCCGTTAGTTGTTGCGGACCTGATCGATAACGGCATTGCCAGAAATGACATGCACTATGTCATGATGAAGTTCTTACTGATGATTGCGCTGGCTGTCATCGGTATGCTGTGTTCTTTTACGGCCCAGTATTTTGCGGCCAGGGCATCTGCCGGTACAACAACCCGTATCCGTCAGGCTTTGTTTGATCATATTCAGGAATTGTCTTATTCCGAACTGGACCAGATGGGCGGGGATACATTGATTACCCGGATTACTTCTGATGTCAACCAGATTCAGACCGGATTGAATTTGTTCCTGCGTCTGGCTCTGCGTTCCCCGTTTATCGTCTTCGGTTCCGTGATCATGGCTTTCACGATCGATCTGAAGAGTGCTCTGATTTTCCTGGCTGCCGTACCGGTATTAGCTGTGGTCGTCTTTGTGATCATGCTGGTAAGTATTCCGCTGTACAGAAAGTGCCAGCGCTATCTTGACCGCATCTTAGGTCTTACCCGTGAGAATCTTGCCGGGGTCAGAGTCATCCGTGCTTTCAGAAGAGAAAAAGATGAGATCAGAACATTTGAAGATGCCAACCAGGAACTCAGAGCTGCCAATGAATTTGTCGGCAGAATTGCGGCTTTGATGAATCCTTTAACTTATGCCATCGTCAATATTGCCACAATTATTCTGATCTATACGGGTGCTGTTCAGGTAAATAACGGTGTCCTGATGACTGGCCAGGTGATTGCCCTTTATAACTATATGGCTCAGATCATTGTCGAATTGATCAAGTTTGCCAACCTGATTATTCAGGTCAATCGTGCCAATGCCTGTGCAGAGCGTGTCCAGAGTGTTCTGAATCTCGATGCCGGCATGACATTCCCGTCCTCTGATCCTGAAGAAAAGAAGGACGCTGATGCAGTTGTATTCGATCATGTATCCTTCGGCTATGGCGGTGAAGCAGCCTTGAGTGATATTTCCTTTACGGTAAAGAAGGGACAGACCATCGGCATTATCGGCGGTACCGGATCCGGCAAATCTTCTTTAGTGAATCTGATCCCGCGTTTCTATGACGTAGATCAGGGAACTGTCTATGTTGACGGTAATCCGGTTCAGACTTATCAGGAAGAAACCCTGCGTAAGAAGTTCGGCATTGTACCGCAGAAGGCAGTTCTTTTTGCCGGTACGATTCGTGACAATATGAAATGGGGCAATGAAAAGGCAGGCGACGAAGATATCGAAGCAGCGCTTGTCACGGCTCAGGCAAAGGAAGTTGTTGATCACAAGGAAGGAAGACTTGATTACGTCGTTGAACAGAACGGGCGTAACTTCTCCGGCGGTCAGAAGCAGAGACTCACGATCGCAAGAGCTCTGGTCAGAAAACCAGAAATTCTGATTCTCGATGACAGCTCCTCTGCGCTCGACTTTGCGACGGATGCAGCATTGCGTAAAGCCATTCATAACTTACCTGACAATATGACTGTCTTTATCGTTTCCCAGCGTATCTCCTCTATCAAGGACGCAGATCATATTCTGGTTCTGGATGATGGTAAACTCGCTGGCGATGATACCCATGAAGAATTATTGAAACATTGCAAGGTCTATCAGGAAATCTATGATTCCCAGACCAACGTCAAAAAGAAGGAGGCACAGGCATGAAAACAAGAGATGTCTTCATCAAATTGATGAATTATATCGGCAAGTACCGCTTCCTTCTGTTAGTTTCTATCTTACTTGCTTTTGCAACAGTTGCTCTGACTTTGTATGTACCGATTCTTTTCGGGCAGGCAATTGACGGCATCATCGCTGCCGGCAAAGTTGATTTCGGCCTGGTATCAGGTGTATTGACAAAGATTCTGATCATTGTTCTTATCTGCAGCGCTTTGACATGGATTATGAATCTGATCAACAACAGACTGACTTACAGAATCGGCCAGGATATCCGCAACAAGGCTATTGAACATATGCAGGTATTGCCGCTGAAGTATCTTGACGGTCATACCATCGGTGATATTACCGATCGTATCATTGCTGATGTCGATATGATCTGCGACGGCCTGCTGCTTGGCTTTACTCAGTTGTTCTCAGGTGTTGTGACCATTGTTCTGACCCTGGTATTCATGTTCTCCAAGAGCGTTCACATTTCTTTGTTTGTGATTGCCCTGACCCCTCTGTCCTTCTTTGTTGCAAAGTTTATTGCAAAGCATTCCTACGGCATGGTTTCCAAACAGACAGCCAGCCGCGGTCAGTTAACAGGTCTTACTGAAGAAATGGTCGGCAGCGAAACCGTTGTCAAAGCCTTCTCTCATGGCAAAGCTGCTTCTGAAGATTTCCGTAAGATCAACAATGAACTTTACGATTATACATGGCGGGCGACTTTCTATTCTTCTCTGACCAATCCCAGCACCCGTGCGGTCAACTCCGTTATTTATGCCGGCGTTGCTTTATTCGGTGCCTGGCTGATTATCGGCGGTACTTTGAGTGTCGGCGGCTTGTCCGTTCTGCTCAACTACGCCAACCAGTACATGAAGCCTTTCAATGATATTTCTTCCGTTGTTACGGAATTGCAGAATGCCTTTGCCTGCGCTGCCAGAGTCTTTGAATTCATTGAAGCAGAACCGGAAACAAAGGATGCGCCTGGTCAGCTGCCAGCTGTGAAGGGACAGATCGATATCAACGAAGTCTTCTTCGCTTATGATCCTGCCAAGCCTCTGATCGGCCATTTCAATCTGCACGCAAAGAGCGGTCAGTCTATTGCCATTGTCGGCCCGACCGGCTGCGGCAAGACAACTTTCATCAACCTGCTGATGCGTTTCTATGATATCGACAGCGGTTCCATCTGTATTGACGGTACGAATATTTATGATGTTACCCGTGCTTCTCTGAGAAGCAGCTTCGGCATGGTTCTGCAGGAAACCTGGCTGCAGAACGGTACTGTCAGAGACAACATTGCTTTCGGAAAACCAGAGGCAGCTGATGAAGAAATTATCCAGGCTGCCAAGGAAGCCCACAGCTGGGAATTCATCAGAAGACTGCCGCAGGGTCTGGATACAGTTCTGAAGGATGACAGTCTTTCAGCCGGCCAGAAGCAGTTATTGTGCATTACCAGAGTCATGTTGTATGATCCGCCGATGCTGATATTGGATGAAGCTACTTCTTCCATCGATACAAGAACCGAAATGGAAATCCAGAGAGCCTTTGACAAGCTGATGCAGGGCAGAACAAGTTTCGTTGTTGCCCATCGCCTTTCCACCATCCGCAATGCGGATATCATCCTGGTTATGAAGGACGGCCACATCATCGAACAAGGCAACCATGAAACCCTGATGGCAAAGAACGGCTTCTATACAAAGCTCTATAATTCCCAGTTCGCAAAAGTCTGAAAATCTGTTTTCAAAAATTCAGATTTCACCGATAATAGAGATAGAAAACCAAGGGAGGATTCATCCGTATGTTATTGAAAGTCGTACGTGAAAATGAAACAACTTATTATATTCCGGATCAGATTCGCAAAATTACAATTTCACCAGTCTATGGTCATGAAGAAGAATACGATGTCGCTTTCTATCTTGATTCCACAATGGAAATCGTCAAAGTCTGCAATTCTTATGTAGATGCAGAAAATTGTGTCAGACATATTTATCAGCTGATGAAAAACACCAGCAGCGATGAGATTATCAGTCTTGATGATCTGAAGTAAAGAGAGTTGAAAAAACTCTCTTCTTTGTCTTTCTTATTGGCAAAGTGTATAATGAACAAGCAATAGGAGTATTTTTTTCAAATGGTAGAACTGACTTTACTGTATAAGGATAATGATCCGTACTGCCATCAGGCTTTGGAAGCATTGGAATATATCAGCCTGGAAGAAGAATTTCGTGATTTCCACATCGCTCTTGTCGATGTTCAGGATGATCACAAAGACTATCCGCGTCTGCCGGTTGCCTTAGTCAACAACCGCAAGGTATATCAGGGGGAAGAAAATGAGGATTATACCTCCTGCAAGGAAAAGCTGAGAAATGCAATGCTTGAGGCTCTGAAGGAAGCTGCCTGAAAGGGGGCAGCTTTTTCTTTGTGGCAAATATGAACTTACATAGTAAAATAAAAAAGATAGAAAAAAAGAAAAGAGGATCGAACATGTCTGATATTACAATTGATGAAACAACAAAGGAAAGAGCTGCCTATTGTCTTTCCTGTCCTGTGCCGCGGTGTGAAACAGGCTGCCCTGTCGGCAATCATATCCGTGATTATATCAAGGGAATCAAGGAAGGAAATACAGAAAAAGCAGCTGAAATTCTGTATGATGTCAATCCTTTCCCGCAATTGACATGCCGTCTGTGTGACTTCAACAGACAGTGCCAGGGTCATTGCGTCCGCGGCATCAAATCAACACCGGTAGAGATTCATTCTATTGAAAAATTCATTTCTGATTCCGTTGGCCGTTCCTATGCAAAGTCAGAAGACAATGGCAGGAAGGTTGCAATTGTCGGTGCAGGTGTGGCAGCACTTGCAGCTGCGAAAGATCTGCGCAGGGAAGGCTATGCAGTGGATATTTATGAAAAGCTGGATCAGGCAGGCGGTGCTATCTATTCCGGTATTCCTTCCTATCGTTTTGATAAGAAATATCTTGATGAAATCACAAAGGAAATGGAAGATCTCGGTGTTGTCTTCCACTTCAATACAAATGTAGATGAGACAATGTTCAATGAACTGAAGGCAAAGTATGACAGAGTTCTGCTTACCGTCGGTGCTCAGGTAGAAAACAAATATGGTCTGGATGGAGAAGGCTGCGAAGCTGGTCTTTCGCTTCTCTATAATCTGAACGTTCTTCATAAAGCAGAAGAATATAAGAAGAAGTATCATGGTGCAGTTGTCTGGGGCGGCGGCAACGTAGCCATGGATTGTGCAAGAAGCCTGGTCAGAATTCTGGATGAAGTAACTGTCATCTATCGTCGTTCTGAAAAGGAAATGCCTGCCAACAAGGATGAAATCGAAGATGCAAAGAAGGAAGGCGTAAAGTTTGCTTTCCTGGAAAATATCAAGGAACTCAGACTGGATGATGCCGGCAAGGTAGTCGGTGCGCATTGCATCCGCATGCACCTGGGTGAACCGGATGCTTCCGGCAGAGCCCGTCCGATTGAAACCGAAGGTTCTGATTATGAAATCCCATGTGAGCTGGTTGTTCCTGCCATCGGCCAGAAGGTATCCTTTGCTCCGTTTGGTGCTGATGTTGACAAGCAGGAAGGCACGCATGAAAGTACGGTAAAGGGTGTCTATATTGCCGGCGATGCATATCTTGGTCCGAAGACGGTCGCTGCCTGCATCAAAGACGGCAGAGATGCTGCAAAGGAAATCATGGCTTCTTTCTGAAGTTCTGTAAAACATTGAAAGGGAACAGGAAGACTTTGTCTTCCTGTTTTAGTGAGAAATCATGCAGGGAATTATTTTGTTTTTTGCGCTGGTCTATGTGACCGGCATCCTCTCTCTGCTTTTCGGCAGAAAGATTTTCCATTCTTTATTGGCAATCTATGCTTTTATTACTGCTTACCAATATGCTTCTTCTTTTGTTTCAGACAGCCAGTATGTATTGCTGATTTCTGTTCTGGCAGGGGTGTTAGGTGTTCTGCTGGTCAGGTTTGCCGAAAAAGCAGCATTCTTTGTGATCGGCGCTTACTTCGGCTATCTTCTTTTCGGCCTCCTGGGAGTGTATATTCCTTTTCAGAATACGTATGTGTACTACGGCGCTATGGCCGCAGTCATGATTGTCTGCGGTCTTCTGATGATAAAATATCAAAACGTATTACTGCGGTATGCGACTTCCTTTGCAGGCGGTCATATTATCGGAGCCGCTTCTTTATATCTGCTGATGGAAGGGAACAATGCGTCCGCCTATGCAGGTGCTGATCCTGTCCTTGCCGGCTCTCAGCTGGGTCAGTATATCTATGGACCCTTTGCTCAGGGGCATTCATTATATATTCTTGTCATTGCAGTCATATTGATGTTTGCCGGTGCTCAATACCAGCGTCATCATCACTAAGAAGGAAATATGCTGAATCAGGAAGAATTACAGGCCCTTCGTTTTTATGAAGGAGATACAGAAGGAAAGGATCCTTTCTGGTCTGATCCCAAAGCCTATGTCACTTTGAATTCTCTTCTTTTTTCCGGTATTGATACGGAAAAGGCAAGAGCTGCTGAAAAAAGAAAACTGAATCCTGAGATGCTGGTGCACTATGAAGAAACACTGGGCGTATTTCAGAATCTGATCAGTGCTTTGCGCAAGGACAGACATGGAAATCTTCACGTCTGGCGGGTGGAGAGATTAACAGATTATCAATGTTTCCGCAAAGAAGGCATGTTTACTTCTTTTATTTCTACTTCCACAGCTGGTTTCCTCAAAGCATACGAAGATAAGTTTGACCTGGTGCTGATGGATATTGAAATCGGAGAAGATGTCATTGCCGGAAATCTGCAGAAGCTGCTTCCTTATTATGCCAAGCAGGAAGAGGCAGAAGTTCTGCTTGCCCCTTATTGCAAAGTCACCTTTGAAGAAGAACCATTGCCGGCAGAATACAAAGAGATCCGGGATGGCCATGGCAGGGAAGCTGCTGTGTTTGTGAAAACAAAAGTATCCGGGAATTACATGAAAGAAAAGAAAACCTCTTTTAATAAAGAAGATATTCCGGGTGCGGTTTCCTTTTATGAAAGCCTGAATGAAGGAAAGAAAAGCAGAGAAGAAGACCTGGCATCGTATCTTCGAATGAAGAAATATTTCCGGACAGTCGTCATGGAAAAACTGGTCTGATCATTTTTGTCCCACAAAAAGGCGGAAATGGTGTATCATATTGTTCGGTATTCACAGAGGTCTGCCTCTGTTATGACTCAGGAGGTAAATATACATGGCACAGTCATTAAAGAAGATCGAAAAGAAGAAGGCAGCTGCCAAGGCTGAAAAGCTGCTCGCTGCCAAGAAGGCTGCCAAGGCTGCCAGAAAAGCTGCCAAGAAGGCTGCTGAGTAATTTCTTCGCGCTGCCTGTCCGATGGACAGGTTTTTTTGTGGGATAATCCTTCTGCCTCATCAGACGGGTATGGAATTTTCCGGATTTTCATAAGTCACAATTACAGAAAGTTGCTATAATGACAAAGCACGAATTGAGGAATCAGAAATGAATGAAAATAAAATAGTAAAGTTCAGATGTTCCCGCTGCGGGGAAACAGTCGAAGGGACCATGCATCCTTTTATTGATGCAGGCTGCCAGGCAAACCTGAAACAGGAAATCATAAATGGCACTTTGTTTGCTTTTGTGTGTCCGCATTGCGGTTACAGAACGAATCTCGGCTATGATCTTGTGTATCTTGACAGAAAGAAAAAGCTGCTGATCAGCCTGAGTCATGAAAGTCATGCGGACAAAATGCCTTCTTTCAGTGATCTTTCCATTGAGGAAAGCGAGCGTGATCAGTATACAGTGCGTATTGTGCATACGCCTTCCGATCTGAGGGAAAAGATTCTGATCCGGGATGCCGGGCTCAGCGACCAGGCAGTTGAATTGATGAAAGTATTGATTACCAGTGAAATCCAGAGCCAGGAAAATGTTCTGGTGGATGATCTTGTTTATGCAAAGAAGGATGGCAAGGATGCTTTCCAGATGATCAAAGACGGCAGGTTTGCCGGTTTTGTGCAGTGGCCGGAAGGCATGTATGATGAGATCCTGCAGAAGCTCATGGTCAATATGACAGGCGATGCGATTCTGAATGAAAGCGTTGTCAGCAGAGACTGGGCAATGACAGTTCTTTATCAGAAAGCGCTTTTACAGAATAGTAATTACGCATAATCATTAAAAGGGCTTAAATATAAGGTCAGATTCAACCGAGTCTGACTTTTTTTGAGATGAACCTTCAGCACTGAAAACCTCG
>OMXQ01000125.1 GCA_900315065.1 uncultured Erysipelotrichaceae bacterium | reverse complement strand
AACAAAATATGATCTTGGTAAAAATGGAACATGAAAAGCGGGAAAATCTCCCGCTGATCTTTAACCCTTTACAGGACATTATCGAAAACTATTGACATGATGCAGAATGAAAGAAAAAAGCTGCATTTCTGCAGCTGGTATCAACTGATTATTTCTGCTTCAGCACTTCCTGCATGTCCAGCGTAACGGTGCCGTCCTTCAGGAAGAAAACCGGAATACCGAGACCATCTCTTGCTCTGACTGCATCGTAAAGCGGATTGCTTTCTCTCAGCTTGACGAATTTCTTCAGCATTGCAAGATCTGTGGAAACATCTTCAAATTCTGTTTCTACATGATTTTCCTTCAGGGTTTTCAAAGCTGCCTGGGTATCCGGACAGATGGAGCTGCCAAGTACTGTGACTTTCATTTTTCTTCTCCTTTTTCTGTTTCGTTGTATTTGTTAATTGCATCGCGCATGCGTTCAAGACCTGTTTTGAGAATAGAACGCGGCATAGCAAGGTTGAGTCTTACATAACCGTCTGCGTTGCCGACAAACATCGGACTTCCTCCTTCCAGCAATACACCGGCTTTATAAGCGAAGAAAGAAGGCAGATCATCAACGCCTGGCAGACACCTGGAAACATCCACCCATGCAAGATATGTAGCTTCCGGAACATTCAGTACAGCTTCCGGCATCTCTTTTGTCAGGAAGTCTTTGACAAAGGCAAAGTTCTGATCAAGATAGGTTTTCAAAGCATCCAGCCATGGATCACCATAGTCATATGCTGCTTTGGCAGCTGCCAAAGATAATGGATTGATCATGCCGAAGAGCTTGTCTCTGTCTTTGAAGATACTTCTGAGGGCAGGATCACGGATGATGATATTGGAATACTGAAGACCTGCCATGTTGAAAGTCTTGGATGGTGCCATAGCCGTAATGAGCTTTTTATAGTTCTTCATCACCTTGGCCATAGGAATATGCTTTCTTCCCTGTCTGATCAGGTCACAGTGAATTTCATCAGAGATAATCCAGAGATTGTATTTTTCGACGATCTCTGCAACCTTCTTCAATTCTTCTTCCGTCCACATTCTCCCGGTCGGATTCTGCGGATTGCACCAGAAGACAAGCTTGCAGGAAGGATCTGCGCACTTTCTTTCAAAGTCTTCAAAATCAATTGTATAGTATCCCTTCTCGTCTTTCTTCAAAGGAGAAGTGAGAATGCCAAGTCCGCTGTATTCAGCAGCATGTGCAAAATAGTTATACGCAGGCGTATTAATCAATACTTTTTCATCTTTTGTACACAGGGTTTCACCAAACTGGTACAAAGCAGGAATAACACCTGGTGAAAAACACAATTCTTCTTTCGGGAATTCCCAGTCATAGTGGTCCAGGCACCACTTGCGGAAAGATAGATAATAGTCATCTGTGTAAATGCCGGTATAGCCGAAGATCCTCTTGTCTACTCTGTCCTTGATTGCCTGACAAATTTCCGGTGCCGTTGCAAATTCCATATCAGCAACCCACATTCTGACAAATTCATCGTCTTTATACGGGAACTTCTTTTCCGGGCCTGCATGAAAAATGTAGCCGCGGAAGCCGTCTGTGTTCAGGGCGTTTGTATTTCTGCGATTGATAATTTCATCAAAGTTATACATAATCTGTTCCTTTCTTTTATTGATGCACAAATTGTATAAAGAGGCAGCAGAAGAATCAAAAAGGCAGAATTTCTTCTGAATCAACAATTTTTGGAAAAAGTTTCTTCTCAATATACTTTTCTGACTTCATGGAAGCTATAATGAAACTGCTTCTGAAAGCAATTCAATATTCATCAATAGTTGATTTTAAAGAAACAATACAGGAGGATGCCATGACTTCGATCTCACAGGAAATCGGACGCAATATTCACAATTACCGGAAGAAACAACATATGACCCAGGAACAGCTTGCTTCCGCAATCTCCAGATCCAAAACCACTTTGTGCAAATACGAAAACGGAACGATTGTCATGGATATTGAGACTTTATATGAAATTGCTTCTGCCCTGCACGTACACGTAGAAGAATTACTTTACCAGCCTCCTGTTCAGACAGAAAATACATCGATGAACCGGAATACTGCTTTTCTTGCCGGCTTGTCTCAGTTTTATTCTTATCTTTATGATGGCAGAACCAGAAAACTGATCCGGTGTGTATTTGATATCACCGGTGATTATGATGAAAACCGGAAGAATGTCCGCCTCTATATGAACTTTTCTGATTATGAAAACTACCGGCAGTGTGAAACCACCTATTACGGATATCTTGAAAACTTTGATACTTTGACCAATATAATACTGACCAATCAGGACAGTTCCATGGAAAAAGCAAGTGCCCATATTCTCGCTTCTTATCAGAATACAGATACCAAATGGGGCTTGTTCAATGGCATTTCCTCCCGGCCGGTCATGCCGATTTCAGTCAAGATGCTGTTTTCCAGAACAAGGCTGGAAGAAAATCAGGAACTCATGGAAAAACTGATGGTAAACAAGGAAGACATCCGTTTATTGAAACTCTACAACATGATGGCAGTCATGGAATAAGGAAACAATACTTTAATGGAAAAGAGAAAAAGAAAATTGCCGGCAGATGAATCCAGCAATCCTCTTTTAATACTTTCTCTAATGATTACTTTGAGGCAAAGATCGTATTGCTTGTCTTGGCAGCTGCCTTGCCGGACAAATCCGATGTCGAAGCTAAGTAGCTGTCAGTAGCAGAAATCGGACTCATCAGAATAGTACCTGTACCTCTGTACACATTCACTAAACCTTCCCCGCTGGCAGCAGAACCAATGAGTGTTTTTGTTGTGCGTTCAACTGTAAAGTCCAGATTACTTGACCAGCACACAGCCAGGTCACCATCAATTCTGAGCGTCTCATTCTCAAGCTCTACCCTGACCAGTTCTTCTGCAGGCACATTGCTTTCCAAAGCAGCAATGCCGTTGCCTTGCAGAGAAAGATTGAAGAAACCTTCATTTCCTAAGGCTGCCGAAGAAAGATTCTTTCTGTGATCAATATTGAGTCTGACACTCCCGTCACAGGCATAGAACATACCGTCTTCAATCGTAAGACCCCCGTTCCATTGGGAAACATCTTCTAACAAAATAAACTTGTACGTTGGTTCCAGTGCCAATACCCCAACACCATTGTATTCAGGCTTGACTGCCTTTTCACCTGTGACCATTCCCTTGAACATCTTGCCGACAAAGTCACCAGCTCCTCTGATGCCGGTACCGACATTCAGATCACCCAGCATCCATTGCATGGCACCAGCTTGTACAATCGCAGTATTTTTCCCATCCATGTCAATGATGACCTGTCTTCTATGAACACCCATTTTGGACATGAAGTATTCTGTCTGTGCATTCATGCCGTTGACACTCGGGTCTGTTTCATACTCTAAGATTGAATAATTGCCAAGTGTTTTTACAATGTGTCTGCTTTCATTTTCAAGGTTTGTGATTTTCATAGTTTCCTCCATTATGGGCGGCTGCGCCACCCATCACAAATGTGTTATTAATAAATTTCGTTTTTTCCACTCTTTCTGCTATTCTGTGCTT
>OMXQ01000043.1 GCA_900315065.1 uncultured Erysipelotrichaceae bacterium | reverse complement strand
ACATGGCCCACTGCTCTACCTACAGAATAGTACGCAACGCACATTTATTCATCAAACGTTTGTGAGGGCTTAAGCCCTAATGGAGGAAAATATGAAAAATTTCAAAAGGGAAACAGGAGGAAGAACTCTGGTTACGGTCTGCGGTCTATTCCTGATCGTTCTGACCCTGGTTATCGGCGTGTTCCTGATTGTCAGAGGAAGCGGTACATTTATACAGTTCCACCATTCTCTGACTGAATTCCTGTTTTCCACAGATTTTAACCCGACTGATACAGAAGGTGTTTCCGGCGGTACAGTCGGTTCCGCAATCTTCCTGCTGGGTACTTTGGAAACCTGCGGACTTGCATTATTGATCGCAGTTCCATTCAGTATCGCTTCGGCAATCTTTATCACTGAAATATCACCGGAAAGCGGCGAAAAGATTTTCCAGCCTGCTATTGAAATCTTTGTAGGTATTCCTTCTGTCGTTTACGGCTGGCTGGGTATGACTACCCTGATTCCATTTATCAGAACTGCTTTCAATGCACCGGATTCCGGTTATTCCGTATTGGCAGCAGGAATCGTGCTTTCCATCATGATTTTCCCGACCATTACAACCGTTTCTGCAGATGCGATCCGTTCTGTTCCGCAGAGTTATCGGGCAGCTTCTTACGGTCTTGGCTCAACCAGATGGCAGATGATCTGGCATGTCGTATTGCCGGCTGCATTGCCTGGCATGTTGACGGGTGTCATTCTCGGTCTGACGCGTGCGTTTGGTGAAGCTCTTGCTGTATCCATGGTATTGGGCAATGCCGGCAAGGCTGCAACAGGCATCCTTTCTTCCACTGCATCTTTGACAACAAAGATTGCTGCCCAGATGGGTGATACTGCTGCCGGCGGTGAATACAACATGGCATTGTGGACAATGGGTCTTGTCCTGTTCATCATGTCCATTATCAGTATTCTTCTGATTCATCTTATTTCCTACCGTTCCAAGAAGAAGAGCGGTGTGACTGACTGAGGAGGAAAGCATGAACCCTGAATTGAAAAAGAGAATTGCCAAAGCAGAACGCTCTGACAAGATTATCACAGGCATCCTCTATGGTGTCGGCGGTTTCTTCCTGCTTCTTCTGATTTTCATGGCCGGTTACATCATCGTCAGAGGTCTGATGGATTTCAAGCCTCAGTATCTTGCCTTTAACAAACATGGTATCGGCAACCAGTTCTTCAATACGGTATATCTTGTCTTCCTATCTTTGCTTGTTTCCGTTCCGATCGGTGTTGGTGCAGGCATCTATCTGGCTGAATATGCCGGCCAGAACAAGCTGACTGCTGCTATCCGTGTTTCTATCGAATCTCTGTCTTCTCTGCCTTCTATTGTTGTAGGTTTGTTCGGCTACCTGGTATTTATTCTGGCAACCGGCATGAGATGGAATATTGTGGCTGGTGCCTTGTCCGTTTCCATTCTTTCTCTTCCATCTATTACAACAACTACAGAAGATGCATTAAGGTCTCTGCCGAAGAGCTATAAACAGGGCAGTATGGCATTGGGTGCTACGCATTGGAAGGCAATCACTTCCGTTATGCTGCCAGCTTGTCTGCCTCGTATCGTAACCGGCGTTATTCTGGCTGCCGGCCGTGGTTTTGGGGAAGCAGCTGCCTTGCTGTATACATCCGGCCAGACAACCAACATCAGGTGGAACAACTGGAATCTTTCTTCCTCTATGTGTCCGCTGAATCCGTTCCGGACTGGTGAAACACTTGCTCTGCACATCTGGTCATTGCGTAATGAAGGTGCTTTGAATCCGGACGCAACCCAGATTGCAAACGTTACAAGTATGGTGCTGATTGTACTGACTCTTGCATTTACACTGGGTGCCCGTGTAGCAATGCGCAAGCTTACAAAGAAACAGATAGGTGAATAATCACAGACAAAGGAAAAAATAACATGGAAGAAAACTATAAGATCACCGTCAAGGACCTGAACCTCTGGTATGGAAGCTTCAAGGCCCTGAAGGGTGTCAGTATGAATATCAAAAAGAATGCGATTACCGCATTGATCGGTCCTTCCGGATGCGGCAAGTCTACATATCTGAAAACCCTGAATCGTATGAACGATCTGGTCAAGGGCGTGAAGATTGAAGGCAGTGTCAAGCTGGATGGTCAGGATATATTCAAGGATGTCGATGTCATTGAATTGAGAAAGAGAGTCGGCATGGTATTCCAGCAGCCGAACCCGTTCCCGAAGTCCATTTATGATAATGTCGCTTATGGACCGAGAATCAATGGAATCAAGTCCAAGGCAAAGCTGGATGAAATTGTTGAGCGTTCTCTGCGTCAGGCAGCCATCTGGGATGAACTCAAGGATCGTCTGAACAAGAGTGCCCTGGGTCTTTCCGGCGGCCAGCAGCAGAGATTGTGTATTGCAAGAACTCTTGCAGTTGAACCGGAAGTTATCCTGATGGATGAACCTACTTCCGCTCTTGACCCGATTTCTACATCCAAGATTGAAGATCTTGCCCAGGAATTAAAGAATCAATATACGATCGTTATCGTTACTCATAACATGCAGCAGGCAGTTCGTATTTCTGATCAGACAGCCTTCTTCCTGCTGGGTGAAATGGTTGAATTCGGCAACACAGATGAAATTTTCTCCAATCCTGAGGATGAAAGAACAGAAAGGTATATTACAGGTAGATTCGGCTGATGCGTAAGGTATTTGAAAATGAGCTGAAAGAGCTCAATGAAGAAATGATCAGAATGAGTGATCTCTGCACAAAGGCTATCAGTACTTCTGTTGAGTATCTGATGAATCCGTCTGCAGACCGCAAGGGTGATGTTGCTGCTTTGGTTGAAGAGTGCAATCACACAGAACGTACTATTGAAAACATGTCATTGAGACTGCTGATGGAACAGCAGCCGGTTGCCGGCGATCTGCGGGTGATTACTGCAGCTTTGAAGATGGTTTCCGATATGGAAAGAATCGCCGACAACGCAGATGACATTGCCGATATTGTTGCGGAAGGCAATATCACGGAAGGACAGGTTGGTACAGTGGATCTGTCCGGCATGGCAGAAGCTGCGATGGGAATGTTGACAGAATCCATCAGTGCTTTTGTTAACAAGGATGAAGCAATGGCAAGAAAAGTGATTGAAGCAGATGATGTTGTCGATAACAGGTTTACTGAACTGAAGAAGAAACTTGCAGTTTCCTTCAGAGACGAGACCAAGAATCTCGATGCCTTGCTGGATCTCTTTATGATTGCCAAGTATTTTGAAAGAATCGGCGATCATTCTGTCAATGTCGGTCAGTGGGTTGTTTATATGACAACCGGTGAACTGGTAGGCAATACAAACTGATTCCTCTTTTGGAGTGTGCACCTTCGGGTGCATGCTTTTTTTTGTTTTTTATAATGATATAAGCGTTTGCATGAATGATTTCTGTTGTTGAGGATGAGACATTGTCATATAATTTTTCTGATTTCAGACGAAGGTTATTCTTCCAAATACTTTTTTTATGGAAACATGCCTGATTCCTGAGGGGGAAGAGTCAGAAATTTAGAAAGATCATATATATGGAAAACAAAAAAAAGTTTCATCTTGATTTATCAAAAAAAAGCATCAAAGCAGGTCTGGTTATCCTTGTTCTGCTCATTCTCGGTTCGCTTGTATCCGGCATTATGGGCGCTAAGGAACTCCATTCTGCTCCCGGCAGTCTGACATATCAGAACACTTTGGAAATGGAACGCCAGCGGGATCTGGAAGATTACGATGAGGACAATACCGTCTGTGATGTCACATTTACAGCTGGTGACGACAAGATGATCAAGTCATATTCCTATGCAGAATATGAAGATCTGGATGTCGATTCCATTACTGCTTATGAGTACGAAACAGAAAAAGGAACAAAGCTCTTCTTCGATCATAAAGATCCATCCCAGGATGAAATAGCGGATGCCTATACATTGGTCATGGCAGAAAAGACCATGCCGCTTTTCAATGCATGTTCTTCTCTGGCAATTCTTTCAGTTTCTCTGCTTGTCATGCTGGTATGGGGTCAGTTCTTTACAACTTATGAAAAATCATGGTTCCTGTCCATTATGACATTGGCAACGATTGTTTCCGTTGCTTTTCCGGAAGAGAGTGCAAACGGGGTCAACGGCATTGTCATCATGTTATTGTATCTGCTGGATACTTTCCTGAATATTTTGTGTGAGCTGCTGATTTCCAAGCAGTCCAAGTATAACTTCCTGGTATCGGTTGCCGTTGAAATTACTGAAATTGTCATGTGTATTGTTCTCATGTATCGTTTTGCAACTATGGTAACGACTTTGTTCTTCTGGCTGCCGATTGATATTCTTTCCTATATCAACTGGTCCAGGCATCAGGATGATGAGGATGATGATCTGACCATGGTCAGAAGACTCAAGGGCTGGCAGGAAGTACTGGTTATCATCAGTATTGTTGTATTTACGCTTGTGGTCGGCTATTTCATTTCCGGTCTGGATATCAAAACGGACTTCATTCATAACCAGACTTTGGAAACAGCCATCATTTATCTTGATGCCTGTGCTTCTGCAGTCGGCATTGCGAATGGTTTGTTTATTTTCTTCCGTTTCCGTGAACAGTGGATTGCCTGGTATATTGACGCAGCTCTTGAAGCAATTATCAATATCCTGTCCGGCCAGTATGTGTTGCTGGTATTGAAGCTTGGCTACTTTACAAATACCACCTACGGATACATTAAATGGACAAAGTACATTAAGAGTCATAAAGAAGAAAAACTCACAGTTTTCTGATATATTTTCAATTGTGCTATCACAGAAAAAACAGTAAAATAAATGCGCGCATAAGCAATCAAGCATAAGGAGGCTAAAAAATGGCAATTTCAGCAGGTGATTTCAAAACAGGTCTGACCGTTATCGTTGACGGTGATCCGTGGGTCGTTCTTGACTTCCAGCACGTAAAGCCGGGCAAGGGCGCAGCTATTCTGAAGACAAAGATGAAGAACCTCAAGACAGGTTCCACACAGGAAAAGAACTTCAATGCTTCTACAAAGTTTGAAGCAGCTCAGATTGATAAGAAGACAGCTACATATTCCTATAATGATGGTTCCGCATATTACTTCATGGACCAGGAAACATATGAAATGTATCAGCTAGATGAAACACACATCGGCGATGACAAGTACTATCTGGTTGACGGCATGGAAATTGGTCTGATGTTCTTTGAAGGTGCAGTTCTTTCTGTATCTCTGCCGGATAAGGTTGAGCTTACAGTTATTGAAACAACACCGGCAATCAAGGGTGCTCCATCTACACAGTCCAAGGATGCTACAACAGATACAGGTCTGACTCTCCGTGTTCCTCAGTTCATCGAACAGGGCGAAAAGATCATTGTTTCTACAGCAGACGGCAAGTACGCTTCCAGAGCGTAATTGAGATTGCATAAGATGGCGGAGACAATTCTGATCACTGGTGCTGCCAAAGGCATCGGCAAAGCCATCGCAATTGAACTGGCAGAAAACGGATACAACATTGTCATCAACTACCATACTTCACAGAAGGAAGCAGAAGATCTGGAAAAAGAAATCAGAGACACATATCATGTGGATGCGATGAGTATTCAGGCAGATGTTTCCAAAGAAGATGAAGTGGAAGCTATGTTTGCAAAGATTGAAAAGAGATTCTCAGGTGTCTATGGACTCGTTAATAACGCAGCGGTAGATCTTTCCAATCTGGTTGGTCTGAAAAATGCAGATGAGTTCCGCAGGACATTGGATGTCAATGTTGTCGGTGCTTATAATTGTGCTAAAAGAGCAGCAAAATACATGCTGCAGAAAGAAAAAGGCAGAATTATCAATATTGCCTCGACCAACGGCATTAATACGTATTATCCGATGAGCTTTGATTATGATGCGTCCAAGGCAGCCCTCATCTCCCTGACGCATAATATGGCATGGCAGTATTCTCCTTACGTTACAGTGAATGCTGTAGCCCCGGGATTTATCGGTACCGAAAGTGAACTGGACGGCTATGATGAGGAATTCCTCAAAGAAGAGGAAGAAAAAATCATGGTAAAAAGATACGGCAGACCTGAAGAAGTTGCCTATCTTGTCCGTTTTCTCTTATCTGACCAGGCAGCATATATCAATAATTCCGTGATCCGCATTGACGGCGGCCAGACGGGAAGTTGTTAAATTGAAAATGAAGACCGGAGGATTGATGTCCTTTGGTCTTTTTTTGCGGGCAGATAATAAAAATACAGGTACGTTTTGTTTTGTGTACCTGTATTCATGCATGTAAATTGCTATTGAATTTTATTTGTTCTGCAGTCTGGACAAAGCAAGCAGAATGGACAGTTTGCTGTATTCCAGTGAAAGACCGCCCTGCATATAGAGTGTATAAGGAGGAACGACTGGGGCATCTGCACTCAGTTCAATCGTACTGCCCTGGGTGAAAGCACCGCAGGCCATTACTTCATCAAACGGATAACCAGGCATTGGGGCCGGCAGAACTTTGACATAAGAATCAACCGGAGAAGTTTCCTGAATGCCCTGGGTGAATCTTACCAGATTTTCCTTTGTTTCAAGTTCAACTGTCTGGATGATGTCTGTTCTCTTTTCATCATAAGCAGGAGAAACATTCTTATAGCCGAGCTTCTGCAGCATATATGCCGCAAAGACCTGTGACTTCAGTGCTTCCTTGACCGCATTCGGGGCCATGAAAATGCCTTTGAAGAAGGCATTGTTCTGATTGAAGTTGGCACCTAGTTCCTTGCCGATGCCTGGAGCAGTAAGTCTGTCAGCGACCATTTCGATCAGGTCTTTTCTGCCTGCTACGTAGCCGCCTGTAGAAGCAATGCCGCCGCCAAGGTTCTTCATTAAAGAACCGACGACAATATCTGCACCAGCATGACCTGGTTCTGTTTCTTCGACCAGTTCGCCATAGCAGTTATCTACCATGATGATGACATCCTTGTTTACTTTACGGATTTCAGAAATGACATGGGCAATCTTGTCCATGGTCAGGGAAGCACGATGAGAATAACCGCGGGATCTCTGGATTTCAACCAGTTTTACATCATTTCTGCTAAGTCTTTCAACAATCTTCTTTTCATCAAATTCGTTGTTGATGAGATCGATCTGTTCATACTTTACCCCGTTTGCCATGAGTGACTGGGAAGAATTGCCGGCCAGGCCAATGCCTTCCTGCAGGGAATCATATGGCAGTCCTGTTAAGGAAATCAATGTGTCTCCGTATTTCAGCAATGCAGAAAAAGCAAGATAAATAGCGTTGGTGCCGGACATGATGTGCGGCCTTACCAGGGAATCCTCACAGCCCAATACAACCGCAAAGATCTTTTCCAGTTTGTCACGGCCGGTATCGTAGTTGCCGTAGCCGTTCATATCCGCAAAGTCTGTATAAGAGACATTGTTTTCAATAAAAGCAGAAAGAATTCTTTCTGAGTTATGCAATGCAGTTGCATCGATTTTTTCATATATTTCTTTCAAGTCTTTGTCAGACTGCTCAGCCAGTTTCCATAATTCCGGCCTGATTTGTTCACGAATCATTAGTTTCCTCCAGATTTTCAGTACTATTGATTATAGCCAAAATCAGCTGAAAAGAAAAAAGAGATTCCGAAGAATCTCTTCATTTTCTGCAATACTTCTGATAAAGACGATTAACCGGCAATCCTGCCAATGTAATGACGATAGAGAACAAAGCCATAATTCTTGCCTCGCTGCCAGACAGGAAGATCTGTGACAGGATGACGTAGAGACCGGATACAATCGCAAGCCATGGAACCAGCGGATAACATGGAACCGAATATGTTCTCTTAAGATCCGGCCGTTTCTTACGGAACCAGATGATTGTTGAGAAAGTCAATGTGTAGAATACCCAGCAGGAGAAGACACCAAGGTTTGTCAGTAAATCAAACTGGCCGCTCAGAGAATACAGGCAGGCAAGAATACCAATCAGCAGAATGGAATATGCCGGTACATTTTCCTTATTCAGGGAAGCAAGTTTCGTACTTCCAGGCAATTCATTTTCTTCTGCCAGAGCATAGGCAACTCTGGATCCGGATAAAAGGAAACCATTTCCGGCACCGATGACAGAAATAATAATGCCGATATCAATCAATGCTCCGCCCCACTTGCCGAACAGAACTTCAGCAACTGCCAGGGCAGGAGACGGCAGATTCATTAACTGATCTGCTGGCAATACACGCAGGTAGGCAATGTTGATCAGCAGGTAGACAGCCATGATAATACTGACGCCTCCGACAATGGCTTTCGGAAGATCCTTTGCAGGATTCTTCATTTCACCAGCCAGGGCACCGACATTGGTCCAGCCTTCAAAGGCAAAGAGAACAGCCAGCAAAGTTGTACCTAAGGAATTCGTCGGACTGACACCGTTGGAAGTCATAGGTGTAAATATTGCATTGGTGCTGGCATGGGCAAGACCAAAGACAATCAATACAAGTAAAGGAATAAGTTTGCAGATGGTTGAAATTGTCTGCATTCTTCCGGCTCTTTTCGTACCGTGGATATTGACGGCACAAAGCGTCAGGATAATCAATATGGCAACCGGCATGGTCATATGGATGCCGGTCATCTGGCTCAGTTCTTCACCAACCTTGACCCCGTACCCTGCTAAGAAAGAAGGATAGAAGATCATGACCTGCATCCAGCCGGCCAGATACCCGATTTTCTTTCCATAAGCCTCCGAAAGATAGGTAACCATACCGCCTGTACGCGGAATCATAACGGCAACTTCTGCAAAGGTAAGTGCCCCGAAGATACTCATCAGGCCGCCGATGATCCATGCCAGTATGCCCATACCAGGTCCGCCGCCGGTTGCCTGGTAAATGGCATAAGGCTTGAAGAAGACACCCGCCCCGATGACACAGCCGACAACCACGGACACTGCTGTCATTGGACTTACATTTTTTTTCATTTTTGATTGCTCAGAATTCATAATACGTATTATACACACATGCCTGATCCAGGGGTATGTCCTATCTTCCTGATAGGAACTATTCTTCTTAAGATTCTGAAAATCAATGGTATACTTTTCAAAGCGTATAAAGGAGTAAAGTAATGAAAGCAGCAGTAACATATGACAATGGCAATGTTTTTCCTCATTTCGGCAGAACCGAATTCTTCAAGATCTATAACATCGAAGCTATGCAGGTAGTTTCTTCCGAAGTGATTTCCTGTGGCGGCGTGGGTCACGAAGCATTGGCACAATTATTAAATGATCGGGGGGTAGATACACTGATCTGCGGCGGCATGGGCTCAGGCGCCAAAGCAGCTCTGGATCAGGCAGGTATTCTTGTCTGCTCTGGTGCATCCGGCAATTGTGATGAAGCCCTCCAGGCATATCTTCGCGGTGAACTGATCTCTGAAGATATCAACTGCGATCACCATGATCATGAGCATGAAGGTGAACACGAAGAATGCTGCAGCGGCGGCTGTGGAGATGGATGCTGCGAAGGCGGCACATCCTGCGGCGGATGCCATTCTGAAATGCAGGTCATCATGGATGGGAAAAATGCCGGTAAAAAATGCAGAGTTCACTATACAGGAACTTTTAATGATGGTACCAAGTTTGATTCTTCCTATGATCACGGCCAGCCGCTGGAGTTTGTCTGCGGGGTCGGCATGATGATCAAAGGTTTTGATGAAGCTGTCGTCAATATGGAAGTCGGCGAAAGCAGAGACATTCATCTGATGCCGGCAGATGCATATGGAGAATATGATCCGAGCGCAGTTGTTGATGTTGCCATCACAGACCTGCCTGGTTCAGAAGGTCTGAGTGTTGGTGACAAGGTCACATTGGCAATGGCAGACGGACGCCGGTTCCCGGTCACCGTTGCAAAGAAGGACGAAGAAAGAATCTGGCTGGATGCCAATCCGGAAATGGCAGGCAAAGAACTCAATTTCCATATTGAACTTCTCTCTGCAGAATGAGAAAACTCTGAAGGTACAGAAATGTATCTTCTTTTTTTGCCTTCAAATCGGACAAAATTCAGCATAGACTGAAAGTATAAAGAGGTATAAAAAATGAAGAGTTTATCCAAAGGCAGATATATGCTGGTGCTGATTTCCATGTGCGGTGTGATTGCCTGTTCCTTAGGCTTAGCAACAAATGTAGCAGGTTTGTTCTTTGATCCGGTTGCGAAAGAGTTCGGCATACTGAGGGGGTCTGTTTCTCTGACCCTGACTTTGACAAATCTGATTTATCCGCTCGGCGGTTTCCTTGTTTTCAGACTGATTGACAAACTTGGCATAAAACCGGCATTGATCGTGATGAGTGCTTTGGTAATCGGCTCTACCGCAGCTTTGGCCTTTGCACAGAATATTATTGTCATGTATGTGATCTGTGCCGTAAGAGGAATTGCCTCCGGCATGCTTGGCATCGTTTTTGCAACCACGATTATCAACCGGTGGTTTTATAAAAATGCAGGTTTGTTTACCAGCATTGCCATGGCATTTTCAGGTCTTGCCGGTGCCGTTTTTTCACCGATGATTTCCGGTGTTATTCAGGCTGCCGGATGGCGGCAGGCATATTTGTTTACAGCCCTGCTGGCAATATTGTGCTGTCTTCCTTCCATCCTCTTTGTGCCTTCAGCAGATCCGCATACAATCCATACTGCTGCATATGGAGAACAGGCAATGGAAGCTGAAACAGAAAGGGAAAATCATGGCGCAAAGAAGAATTCTGATGCGCAGGTTGACCGCAGATTATTTATCCTGGTTTCCTTATTTCCATTAGCAGTTGCCGCCGCAACCGCTTTCCCTCAGCATTTCCCAGGTGTCGCTGAAGCGTATGGCAAAGCTGCTTCGGTCGGTGCTTTGATGTTATCGATCACGATGCTGATGAATTCGCTTGGTAAAATTCTTTATGGCATTCTTTCTGATCATTTCGGTACCAGAATTTCAATCAGCTTATATTGCGTTCTGATTACAGCCGGCCTGCTGGTGATGATTGTTTCTTCTTCTGCTTTGATGATGTATATATGCTGTGCTTTGATCGGGTTGTCTTATGGTGCTTCTACAGTCGGGGTTGTTTCATTGACAAAAGATACATTCGGAATGGAAGCATATGACAAAGTCTATCCGGTTCTTTCCATGGGCGGCAATATTTCAAACGCACTCATGTCAACTATCATCGGCTATATGTATGACTTTACCGGCGGCTATTTACTGCCATTAGGATTCATTGCAGTTATGACTGCATGTTCTGCGGGTCTGGTTCAGGTGATTTTCAGAAAGAAAACATCAGGAAACAGGTAATCAGATCAGGCATCAGATTCTTTAGAAATCAATCACTGGATCAGATGATAATAATTCTGATCCGGTTTTTTTCTTTCTCTTTTCTGATGGCAGATTGACTCATCATACTGCATAAATGTGCCAGTAAGAAAATAGTCCTTAATGCATGTTCTTTCAATTTATCAGAAGAAGCTTTTCAACAGAATCAGGTGTAAGATGAAGACAGGAAATTGAGGTACATATTATGAAATGGTGGCAGAAAACAATTGCCTATGAAATCTATCCCCGTAGTTTTTATGATACACAAGGAAAAGGAACAGGAACTTTGCAGGGAATCATAGAGAAACTTCCTTATCTGCAATCTCTGCATATCGGTGCTTTGTGGATTACTCCTGTCTTCCGTTCCCCGATGATTGATAACGGCTATGATGTAGCAGATTACACGGATATCGATCCGATGTTTGGAGAAATGAAAGACATGGATCAGCTGATTCAGGAAGGAAAGAAATACGATATCCGCATTGTTCTCGATCTTGTCTTCAATCATACTTCTGACCAATGTCCGTGGTTTCTGGAATCGAAGAAAGACAGAACAAATCAATATAGTGACTGGTACATCTGGAAAGACCCGAAACCAGACGGGAGTGCACCGACAAACTGGCGCAGTATTTTCGGCGGGTCTGCCTGGACGTATTGTAAAGAAAGAAATCAATATTATCTTCATACTTTTGCAGTACAGCAGCCGGATCTCAACTGGGCAGATGCCCAAGTCAGAAAAGCCCTGGCAGATGTTGCAAACTTCTGGCTGGATAAAGGAGCCGGCGGCTTCCGTATGGATGCTGTAACGTATATAAAAAAGCCTGAAGTATTTGCAGATGGTCCGGTGGATGCCAATGACGGCATGTCTGCCATTCATCCTTTAACGGCCAACCAGCCTGGTATTCTTGATTATCTTCATGAATTCAAAGACAGAACAGTAAAAGGAAAAGATGTATTTACAGTTGGCGAAGCCAATGGTGTTGAAACGGATGAACTGCCGCAGTGGGTTGGCAAAGATGGTGTCTTTGATATGATTTTCTCTTTTGATCATGTTCATGTTCCGCTCGGCAAAGCAGAAGAGTGGTGTTACGCACCAGAATGGAAATTATCAGAACTCAAACAGGCTTTGAACAATATTGAAAAAAGTACGGGCGAGGGCTGGTGCCCGGTCTTCTTTGAAAACCATGATTCCCCGCGTTCCGTGAATAATTTCTTTACCTGTGAAGGGAGTTATGCGGATAAAGCAAAAGCACTTGGCACTGTATTATTGACCATGCGGGGTACTCCGTTTATGTATCAGGGAGAAGAGATTGGCATGCATAATACGGCCTGGGATATTCATGAATACAATGATGTCAGTTCCTATGCCCAGTATCAGTTTGCCTTGAAAGAAGGATTCAATGAAGAAGAGGCACTGGCTGCTGTTCATCGTTTTTCCAGAGACAATGCGCGGACCCCGATGCAATGGAATTCAGAAGTGAATGCCGGTTTTACAAGCGGAAAACCTTGGCTGAAAGTTTCAGAGGATTATCAGAAGATCAATGTTGAAGCAGAAGAAACAGACAATGGATCTGTATTGAGCTGGTACAGAAAACTTGCTTCGATTCGTCAGCAGCATGAAGAACTGATCAGCGGCAGTTACGAAGAAATCATGGCAGAAGACGAGCAGATCTTTGCCTATTACCGGAAGGATAAAACCCATACTGCACTGGTTCTGGTCAATCTTTCCAGCCAGCCGGCCGACTTTGATCCTGCATTGACACAAGGATTCTCTGTTCTGGTTCAATGTCAGAAAAACCAGACAGGAAAACTGGCACCTTTCGGTGTTCTCCTTCTGGAAAAGACAAATAGGTAATAATCAATACTACAATTACGTACAAACAGGGAAGTATCGGATTTCTGCTTAACAAAAGCATTTCCGATACTTTTCTTTTATAGCAGCTGTAAATAACTGACTATTGTGAATATGCAGGACTTGTTCTGGTCAATCTTTCCAACCAGCCGGCCGACTTTGATCCTGCATTGACATAAGGACACGCTGTTTTTGCTCAATGTCAGAAAAACTGGCACCTTTCGGGGGTCCTCCTTCTGGACAAGCCAAATGGGCAATGATCAATACTACAATTACGTACAAACAGGGAAGTATCGGATTTCTGCTTAACAAAAGCATTTCCGGTACTTTTCTTTGATAGCAGCTGTAAATCCCGCCCCTTGTTAATATGAAGAAACCATGGCAGATTCTGAAACTGAAAATTCAATTGAGAAAATTTACACATTTGCAATTTTGTATTTTTTTATGACATTATACATGATTGTGTCTATACATCACTTTATAAAAATGGACTATAGTGACAGCAGCAGACAAAAACTCCGATCATTTATATGTCTCGTTTTGAAGTGAGTGATCATCTGATTGAGAGGTTGGAATCATTATGAGTATTGGCAATTCTTTGAAAAAATTCGGTATTGAAAAGGCTTTTGACTACATTTACAAAGATCCTGATGTAAACATGCTCAAGATCATGGACTGGGCAGATAAATTTGCCGGCAGCAATTATGGTCCGCAGCGGGCAGCGATCCGGGAAGCAATTTCCAATCCGGATCATCCGTATTATCCATACATCCACAAATTATTTACGGATGTGGATCCGCATGTCATGCGTACTTTCGTCAACAATTTCTTCATGAATGTTGCCCTGATCGGCTGGCCGAAGGAAGAAGAACTTCGCAAGAAGTACAACTGCAATATTCCAATGGCAATTCTGCTGGATCCAACCAGTGCCTGCAATCTGCATTGCACAGGCTGCTGGGCTGCTGAATACGGCAACAAGCTGAATCTTACATATGATGAAATTGATTCCATCATTACCCAGGGCAAGGAACTGGGCGTCTACATGTATATCTATACCGGCGGCGAGCCGTTAGTCAGAAAGAATGACCTGATCAGGCTGGCTGAGAAGCACAATGATTGTGTATTCCTGTGCTTCACCAATTCCACTTTGATTGATGAAAAGTTTGCGGATGATCTGGTCAGAGTCGGCAATTTCTATCCGTCTATTTCCCTGGAAGGAAATGAAGAGACCACCGATTCAAGAAGAGGCAAGGGTACTTATCAGAAAGTTATCCAGGCAATGAAACTGCTGCAGGAAAAGAAATTGATCTATGGTATTTCCTGCTGCTATACAAGTGCCAATGTCGATGCGATTACATCCGAAGAATTCTATGACAAGATGATTGATCTTGGTGCTTATTTTGTCTGGTTCTTCCATTACATGCCGGTCGGCAATGATGCTGTGCCTGCTTTATTGCCAAGTCCTGAACAGAGAAAACATGTCATTGAACGGATCCGCAAGCTGCGTCGGGAAAAGCCTTTGTTTGCCATGGACTTCCAGAACGATGCTGAATTTGTCGGCGGCTGCATAGCCGGAGGCAGAAGATATCTGCATATCAATGCAAACGGCGATGTAGATCCTTGTGTCTTCATCCATTATTCTGATTCCAATATCCGTCAGAAGACTTTGCTTGAGTGTCTGCGTTCTCCTTTGTTCATGCAGTATCATGACAAGATCCCGTTCTCAAAGAACATGCTGAAACCGTGTCCGATGCTGGAAAATCATGCTTTGGGAGAAATGGTCAGAGCAGCCAAGGCAAAATCTACGGATCCGCAATCACCGGAAGATGTTGATCATCTGCTGGCCAAGACAGAAAAATACGAAGAAATGTGGACGCCGGAAGCAGATAAGATCTGGAAAGAAACACATCCGGCTGACTGATTCCGAATTGAAAAGCGTACAGGAAAAACCTGTACGTTTTTTGTGCTATGATCAACGCATGACAAAACTGGATGAAATTTACAGTCTGATTGATCAGGCCGAAGAAAATAAGACTTACAGAGAAAAAGGCTGGCATCCTCTGTATCAGGTTTCTGAAAAATCAAGAATTCTCCTGGTTGGCCAGGCACCGGGCATCAAAGCCCAGGAAAGCATGATATGCTGGCATGATCAGTCCGGCATCCGTTTGAGAAACTGGATGGGTGTCCGTGATGAAGAATTTTATAATCCGGACCTGTTTGCGATACTTCCGGCAGATTTTTATTATCCGGGCAAAGGAAAAAGCGGCGATCTGCCTCCCCGTAAAGGCTTTGCGCAGAAGTGGCATCCCCTGATTCTGCAGGAATGCACCAATATACAGCTGACCATTCTGGTCGGTTCCTATGCAGTGGATGTGTATCTCAAAGACAGGAAGGAAAAAACGCTGACGGAAACAGTCAGACATTACAGGCAATATCTGCCGGATTACTTCCCGCTTGTCCATCCTTCCGGCCGCAACGGCATCTGGCTGAGGAAGAATCCCTGGTTTGAAGAAGAAGTTGTCCCGGTTCTGCAGGAGAGCGTCAGAAAAATTCTTGAGCATTAAGTGGTCTGTTTCAGCGAAAACAGATCTTTTTCTATTCATTCAGCTATAATAAAACCATGTTGTATGAAATTCAGGAAGAAATCCCGCTCTTTTTACAGGAAGCTGCAGCTTCCAGGCAAATGCAGAGATTGAAAAATGTCGGTATGAACTGCGGGTGTGAATATACTTCATTGCCAGGGTTCTGCACCATTGCCTGTTATTCAAGATTTGAACATAGTCTGAATACAGCAAGGCTTGTGTGGCACTTTACACACAATGAAAAGATGAGTCTTGCGGCATTGTTTCATGATATTGCCACACCTGTTTTTGCCCATGTAATTGATTTTATGCATGGGGATGCCCTGAAGCAGGAGACAACTGAGAAAGGCACTGCAGAAATCATAGCTGACAGCAGGGAGATTCAGACTCTTCTTCATAGAGATGGCATTTCAACAAATGAAGTAAGCAATTATCATCTTTATCCGGTTGCGGACAATGATTCCCCAAAACTTTCCGCGGATCGATTGGAATATACGCTTGGCAATATGATCAACTATGGTTTTTCTGATGCCGATACGGCTGTTTCCATTCTGGATGATCTGATCGTCGGCAGGAATGAAGAAGGGGAAGATGAGATTATGTTTTCCCATGCAGAAAAGGCACAGGTATTTGCGCAGGCTATGTTACAATGCTCAAAGGTCTATGTTTCTGATGAAGACCGGTGCGCAATGGAAACTCTTGCACGATTGCTGAAGAAGGCAATCGAAGCCGGAATTGTCACAGAAAAAGATCTTTATCAGGATGAACAACATGTCATTTCACTTCTTTGTACTGATTCGTATTGGAAAGGACAGTGGCAGGCATATTGTTCCATCAATGAAGTACTTGTTTCTGAAGATAAGCAGGGTGATGACTGGTTCAAAGTCATTGCCAAGAAGAGAAGAATTGATCCTTATATTCTTCATGAAGGAAGACTTTCAAAGATTGATCAGAACTTCCAGAATCAGATGGATCAATATCTGAAGACCTCGCAGGATGTGTGGCTGAAAGGAATACACCATGGAAAATAAAAATACAGGCAGAGAATCATTCGGCAGCAGACTCGGCTTTCTGTTAGTCAGTGCAGGCTGTGCAATCGGGATCGGCAATGTCTGGCGATTCCCGTATATCACCGGTCAATACGGCGGTGCAGCTTTTGTGCTTCTGTATCTCTTCTTTCTGGTCATTCTTGGCTGGCCGGTTATGACGATGGAATTTTCGGTCGGCAGAGCCAGTCATAAAAGTGCAGGCAGCTGCTTTGAAGAACTTGTAAATAAGAAGTGGTCCTGGTTCAAGTGGTTTGCATTGGCTGGAAATTATATTCTGATGATGTATTACACAACTGTTTCCGGCTGGATGCTTTCCTATGTCTTCAAAATGCTGAATGGTACATTTGAAGGCATGGCGTCAGGCGGAGCAGGGGAAATCTTCGCAAAGAGTCTTGCCAATCCCCTGGAACAGGCAGGCTGGATGTTAGTTGTCTGTGTCATTGGTTTCGGCATCGTTTCAAGAGGTCTGCAGAACGGGGTGGAAAAGATTACCAAGCCGATGATGATTCTTCTCTTTGTGCTGATGATCGTTCTGTGTGTTCATTCCGTTTCATTGCCAGGAGCAGAAGCCGGTCTGCAGTTCTATCTGATTCCGGATTTCGGCCGCGCTTTTGAAACCGGGATCTGGAATGTCATCATGGCAGCCATGGGTCAGGCTTTCTTCACGTTGTCGCTTGGCATCGGGGCATTGACAATTTTCGGTTCTTATATCGACAAGCAGAATTCTTTACCGAAAGAGTCCGCAACTGTGATTTTCCTGGATACTGCTGTTGCCATTATGGCAGGCCTGATCATATTCCCAAGCTGCTTTGCCTATGGTGTCAGACCAGACCAGGGACCGAAACTGATTTTTATTACTTTGCCGGAAGTCTTTGCGCATATGAGCGGCGGCAGAATCTGGGGGTCTTTGTTCTTTGTCTTCATGTGCTTTGCGTCTTTGTCTACCGTGATTGCCGTATTTGAAAATATCATTGCCATGTCTATGGATGCTTTCCATATTTCAAGAAAGAAGGCAGTCGGCATCAATGCAGTTCTGCTGACGCTGCTTTCGCTGCCGTGTGCACTTGGTTATAACGTTCTTTCTTTTATCGAGCCTTTGGGTTCCGGTTCAACGATTCTTGATTTTGAAGATTTTATCGTTTCCGGCAATTTATTGCCGATCGGCAGTCTGGTGTATGTTCTTTTCTGTACCAGAAAATCAGGCTGGGGCTTTGAAGCATTCATGCAGGAAGCTAACGCTGGCAAAGGCATGAAGTTTTCAGAAAAGGCAGGTTTCTATCTGAAGAATATTCTGCCTCTGATCATTGTTGTCATACTGATTGCCGGCTATATCAATCAGTTTTTCTAAGGGAACAGGCATCTGATCTGTTTCTTTTTTTGTCCAGGAGATTTTATGGAAACTTTACAGAAGCGTTTTGCAGAACACATGTACAGACACCCTGATCTGGAATGGGATCAGATTAAGAACCTGATGAATAAGAATCAGGAAGCTATAGATGCATATCAATGGATGGAAGAAACCGGCGGTCAACCTGACATTGTATGTCTGGACAAGGGCATTTATCTTTGTGATTGTTCCAAAGAAGAACCTGCAGAAAGAAGAAGCATCTGCTATGACGCTGCTGCAAGAATCAGCAGAAAGAAAAATGCACCGGAAACCAGTGCAGTTGAATTGGCAGAAGCGCATCATACAGAATTGTTAAGTGAAGAAGAATACAGATATCTGCAATCACAGGAAGACTTTGACCTCAAAACTTCCTGCTGGATAAAAACACCGGCAGAGATTCGTGAAAAAGGCGGTGCTCTTTTCATGGAAAAACGATATGGAACGGTATTTCTTTATCACAATGGTGCAGATTCTTACTATGGTGTCAGGGGAAGCAGGGTAAAATATAAATTGAAATAAGTCGTAAAATCCGGATTCGTTCGTTTCAGAGGGGAAGGTATGAAAATACAGAATCTGATTTACAGGAAATGGTTCAAAGTGCTGCTGGTCATGATCATGTTTATTCCTGTCATTACACAGGAAAAGTTTGATTCCCGTTATACTGTCAATGTGATTGCAGAAGTATTGAAGCATCCTTATATCGACAATATCGGAATTCTTCTGCCGGTAACGAAAGTTTTTCTTTTTCTGGCATTTCTTTCTTTGTTTTTCATGAAGAAACACGGGGAGAAAATCCTGCTTGGCTATTATGCCGGGATTCTGATTCCGGTTTCTCTTTTTCAGAACATGGCAGAAACGCAGTACGGCTTTACCTTTGTCGTTGGAAATATGATTATCCAGCTGCTGGTATGCATTGTATTGATTGCAGATCTGGTAAAAGGTGCAAGCTGCATTTCTTCTGATCAGCTGGATCGTACAAAGTTATGGGTCATTTCTCTGATGTGTTTTGCATTTATGATGCCCTATGCGATACAGAATGATATCATTGTGCCTTCTCTTTCTTCGGTTTTGACCAATGAAGCAGGGGTAACTTACTGTATGATCACACCGGTCATTCTCGGTATGATGATTCTCTTTCATCGGGGTATGAATCCGGAAACAATGCACATAGCTGCTTTTGTCGGTTTCAGTTTCGGCATTCTGAATATGATGACCTGGTTCGGTTTTCAGATACAGAACTGGTGGATGGGAATCTGTCATCTGCCTTTGTTTATTCTTTCATTCTATGCGCTGCGCTTGTCCGCAAAGAAAGCAGAATGAACTTGAAGCACAGGAAAATTTCTCCTATAATCTGAATAACAGCTGAGAAAGTGAAGAGTAGCCTGTGGATGTTTCGGCAGAGAGTTCCGGTCTGGTGAAAAGGAACGAAAAGGAAACAGTGTGAAGATGGTCCTGGAGCTGAAGAGATGATATGTAGTTTCTTCCGGGTATTCCCGTTACAGAAGAAGAGTTTGATAGAACTCATGAGGTCGGATCAGTGATGATCCGATAAATAAAGGTGGTAACACGGCAGATGCGGTCGTCCTTTGTGAGGACACGCATCTTTTTGTTTGGAGGTAACGATAATGACTGAAACAAAACATGTACCATTCCGCTTTGACTATGTAGGCAGTTTTCTCAGACCGGCAGAATTGAAAAAGGCAAGAGCTGACTATGAAGCAGGCAGAATCACAAAAGAAGAATTGAAAAAGGTTGAAGACGAATGCATTCTGGAACTGATCGCAAAGCAGAAAAAAGCCGGCTATCACGTCATTACAGACGGTGAATTCCGCAGAGCCTGGTGGCATATGGACTTTTTCTGGGGACTCAACGGCATTGAAAAACATGCGTCTGCCGATGGTCTTCATTTCCATGGTGAAACCACAAAAGCAGAAACTGCCGTCATCACCGGCCCCATCAGCGGAAAGAATCATCCGTTTATTGAACACTATAAATTTGTCAAAGCCCAGGAAGATGAGAACACAATTGCCAAGCAGACCATTCCTTCTCCTGCCCAGCTGTTAGCGCAATTGAGAATTCCTGAATTTGCAGAGCAGAATCATTCCGTATATCCGGATGAGACAAAACTGAAGGAAGATATTGTCAAAGCCTATATTGAAGTTATTCATGATCTGTATGATGCAGGCTGCCGCAATGTACAGTTTGACGACTGCACCTGGACTCTCTACGCAGATCGTTCGGTGTGGAAGTATTTCGGCATTGATGAAGAAAAGATCAAAATCATCGGCCAGGAAGAAGCAGATCTGAACAATGCCGTGATTGCCGGCAAGCCGGAAGATATGGTCATTACAACTCATGTCTGCCGCGGCAATTTCCATTCCACCTATGCTTCGGAAGGGCCCTATGATCCGATTGCACCGTATCTTTTCGGCAAGGAAAATGTCGATGCCTATTATCTGGAATACGATGATGCAAGAAGCGGCAGTTTTGAAGCTTTGAAATATGTGCCGGATGGAAAGAAAGTTGTCCTGGGTCTGATCACGACCAAGCATCCGGAACTGGAAGATGAAAACAGAATCATCCGAAGAATTCATGAAGTCGCTTTGTATGTGCCGCTGGAAAATCTGTGTCTTTCTCCGCAATGCGGTTTTGCCTCTACGGAAGAAGGCAACAAGCTGACTGAGGAAGATGAATGGGCAAAGCTTGCATTGGTAAGAAGAATTGCACAGAGAGTCTGGAAAGACGCTGATTGAAATATCCGGTAAATAAGGAGTAATAAAAACATGCATGCAGAAAAATATTCTAAAGTGGTACCCGTAAGGAGAACAGAAGTCTGACAGATTTCTGGCGCCCCTGCGGGTGCCATTTTTACATTCAGACAACATGATTACTGTTATGAGCA
>OMXQ01000049.1 GCA_900315065.1 uncultured Erysipelotrichaceae bacterium | reverse complement strand
ATAGTTCAATTTCATGCCTTAATTATAGCATATACGACACCGTACGACAATATTTAAAACAAAATTTGACAAAGAAAAACGGCTGTTTAAGCCGTTATTGGAAATATTCGGTTGTAGCAACTGTCGAACTACCGCTGTAATACATGATGTGCATAGCATCATGTTTTTATTATGCATACTTGAAAAGAAGGAATTTGTGTATAATTGCGTAAAGGCAGAAGTATGAAGAAAAACAGACTCAGAAATGGAATTCTTTCTTTTATTGTATTGTGTCTTTGCGGATGCAGCCAGATAGTTTCAGAGAAAGAAGAAACAGATCCATATGTTCCTCAGGAAAGGAAAGTTCTGCAGACGCTTCCTGTACAGAAGGCTGACGGCAGTGTGATCAGTCTTCAAATCAGTGATGATCCGATTCCGGAAGAAGCTTATACAGAACCAGAACACAAGGGGACAGTAGAACAATTTTATTACAATACCAGAACCTATGGCTTGTATGGAGTTGAAGACAAGGCTGTAAAGAAATATGCAGAAGTCTATCTTCCTTATGGGTATGAAAAAGGGAAGCAATATAAGATTGCCTATCTGATGCATGGAGCTGGCGGAAATGCAGAAAGATTCTTCGGTTCACCGGATGAGCCCCGCAGGCTGAATGCCATCGTGGATAATATGATCGCTTCCGGTGAAATGGAACCGATGATCTTTGTGACATTGACTTATTATCCGGATAATGAAGAACATGAACATATGCCGGATTGGGATGCGACGTATACAAAGGCATTCGGGCAGGAATTAAGAAATGATGTCATCCCGCAGGTGGAAGAAAATTATGATCTTCACGCGACCAGAGAAGATCGTCTGTTCGGCGGTTTCTCCATGGGCAGTGTGACAACCTATTACCGGATGTGTGACTGCATGGATCTGTTTGCGTATTATCTTGGCATGAGCGGCTCTCTTTTGTGGGGAGCAGATCATCCTGACAAGTCAGAAATTTCCCGATATCTGATCGATCAGATCAAAGCCCAGGGCTATACAGACAAGGATTTCTTCCTTTATTCTTCTTCCGGTACGGAAGACTTTGCGGACAAGGTAGTCAAAGCCCAGGTGGAAGCAGAAAAAGAACATCCGGAATTTTTCCACTTTGGAGAAGACGGCCAGCCGGCCAATGTTGTGTATCAGAGCGTGGAAGGAGCAGATCATGACAGTGCCAACACAGACAGAGTGTTCTATAATTTTCTGCCGCAGTTGTCAAAGCTGATGAATTGAGGAGAACAGCTGATCCTGTTCTCCTTTTTGCTGCATGGAAAGAAAAACGGCACTGTTTTCCAGTGCCGTCAGTGTTCAATGATTTCAGCATTTTCCAGAGAAAGAATTCTCGTGCAGTCAGTCAGGGTTGTCATCCGGTGGGAAATCAGAATGACAGTTCTGTTTCCATATTCCTTCTTCAGAGTTTCCAATAGTTCCTTTTCATGCAGGACATCAAGAGCGCTGGTAGGCTCATCGAGAATCATGACATCCGGGTTTTTGAGAAGAGTACGGGCAATACCGATTCTCTGCCTTTCACCGCCGGAGAGTCTTGCATTCATGGAACCCATCTGTGTCTCATAGCCATCCGGCAGAGTTTCTATAAAGGAGGCAATGCCAGCCTGTTCAGCTGCTTTATGAATATCCTCCAATGATGCATGCGGATCAGAGATGCTGATATTGGCTGCAATTGTATCGTCAAATAAATATGTATCCTGTTCCAGCAGGCCGATGCGCTTATGTATGGAAGCAAAGCTGTAATTCTTCAGGTTCTTTCCGTTAATCAGAATTTCGCCTTCATCCGGATCATAGTATCTCAATAACAGACGGAGAATGGTAGATTTGCCGGCACCGGATTCCCCGATAATGCCGGTTCTGTCTCCTTTTGTTATGGTAAAGGAAGCGTGGTCCAGGATCTTCTTGTCTGTATGCGGATAAGCAAAAGTGACATTTTTGAATTCGATGGTTTCAATTCCGGCGAGTTCTTCTGGTGTTTCTGATTCCGGCGCAAGTGGCTTTGCGTCTTCAATCCGGAAGATGCGCTCGGCTGCCCCGAAAGTTTCCAGTAAGTTGGAAACGACAGCTGTCAAAGAGAAGGTGGAAGAGAAAGAAGCAGAAACGGCAAAGGAAACTACAATGGTTCCAGCCGGATTTCCTTTTCCTTTGCCTGCAAGGATGCCGGCAATTGCAATTACTGCAATACGGGCAAGATTGGTAAAAAAGTCAGGCAGGGAAGACATAATGGATTTGTGCATGAGCAGACCGTGGGAAGCTTTATTGACTTCTTTGTTTTTCTGCAGCATGTCGTCCATTCTTCTTTGTCCTGCTTCGTAAATCTGAATATCCCTGATGCCGTAGACGCTTTCAAGAACAGAAGCTTTCAGCCGGCCCTGGCTTGAACGTGAACGCACGCCGATCCGGCGTCCTGCTTTCATGGCAAGCAGCGGGATTACGATGGAAACAAGAATATAGATCGGCAATAAGATCAGGGCAAAAAGAGAATTGAAATGCGCTGCCAGCAATAAAGAAGTCAGCGGCAGGAGAATGACCGTAAACATCGGTCCGATCATGTGAGCAAAGAAGAATTCCAGCTGTTCGATATCACCGGTTGCGATGTTGAGAATTTCACCGATTTTGTGATCAATGAGATAGGCAGGAGAAACACGGGCAATTTCATCAAAGAGATCCACCCGCATGCCGGCCAGAATACCATAGGCACCCTTGTGGGAATAAACGCCTTCCAGGTATCTGCATACCGCAATAACAAGACCCAGAAGGAAAGTCATGCCTGCATAGAAATATGGATTTCCCGGGTAAAAACGGAAAGCAGTCAGAATCCACATGGCGCCTGTTACCATGAAGAACATTCTTGACAGATTGCCAATGATGGAGGCAGATGTTGAAATCAGCAGAAATTTTCTGATCGGAGCAGCTTTGGCCAGGAGTCTTTTCATCATTTCAGGGATGGAATAGGAATATTTCTGTTTCATTCTGCTGCCTCCTTTTCAAGGGCTGCCTGTTCTTTGGCAAGACGGGCATAGAAGCCGTTTTCCTGCATCAGGGAAGCGTGATTGCCATGTTCGCTGATGACCCCGTTTTCGATGACATAGATGCACTCAGCAGAGCGGATGGAGGCAAGCCGATGGGAGATGACAATCAGGGTTCTGCTTTCTGCAAGTTTTTCTATTGTTTCCCAGATTTCTTTTTCACTTTGCGGATCAACGGACGAAGTTGCTTCATCGAGAATGATATAAGGTGCTTTGGAAAGCAGGGCACGGGCAATGCCGATCTTCTGTTTCTGGCCTCCTGATAACATCCTGCCGCTGTCCCCGCATTGTCTGTCGGGATTTTCCGCAAAGTCATTGAGTCTGACTTCTCTGAGAACTTCTTTCATTTCTTGTTCTGACGCAGAAGGAGAGGCAAATTTCAGATTGTCACGGATGGTTCCGGTAAAGATGGAAACAGTCTGCGGTACCATGGTAATGAGGTGACGGACTTCTTCCGGTTTCAGGGAAGCAGTGTCAATGCCGTCAATCCAGATGCGTCCTTTCTGGGGATCCATGAATTTCATCAGTAAGGAACCGATCGTTGATTTGCCAGATCCGGACAAGCCGATCAAAGCAGTCATCTTTCCTTTTGGAATATACAGACTTGCCTGCTTCAGGACAGGGGTTCTGCCGGGATAGGAGAAGGTGACGTCTTCCATCCGGATGCCTTCGGATTCATATGGATCAGAAGAAGCATCAGGGTTGTAAGGTCTTGAAGTATCGGTATCCATGATTTCCTTTACCTTGACAGCAGCGGACACTGCAGTCAGAGCGTTATGGGTTGCGCTCATCAATTCTCTTTCGGCACTGAAATATCCGTAAGCCAGCATCAGCAAAGTTAATGCATCTGCTAAGGAAAGATCCTGCTTCAGAACAATCCAGACAACCAGGGCTGTGGCAATTCCCATCAGGCCTTCGGTTACCAGGAAGGATGTAAAGTTGATCTTCATGAAGGCATTGATATTCTGATTGAGGGTTTCTGCTTTTTCAGAAAGAACTGCACTGTGGTCTTTGTCTCTGTCAAAGAGCTTCAATACAGCAATGCCGCGGATGGAATCCAGGTAGTAGCCGGTCATATCGTCCACGGAGTGCCAGTATTTTTTCCGCAGATTTTCAATCCGGAAGCGGAAGAGATTATGCAGAGGCAGAAGCACCAGGGAAACAGCAATCAATAACAAAGCTGCTGCAATGGAATATTTTTTTACCGTGAAAAATAAATAGACTGGTGCCAGGGCAGAATAGATCAGGGAAGGCAGATATTCACTTACATAAACCTGCATGTTTTCAACTGCATCCACGCTGGAAGTGACTGAAGAAACCGGGCCGATTTTTTCAATGGAGCCGGCATCGAGTTCCAGGATTTTGCGGAAGATGGCAGAGCGCATGGAAGTTCTTGCAGCAGCTGCACATCTGTATTTGAGCTCGCCTTCAATCAGCTTGGAAGCCAGGGCAAGCAGGGCAATCAGAAATGCCTGCCGGATTGCGAGCATCAGTGCCTGCGGGTCATAGACAGGTGCAAAGACAGAGCCGAGATAGGAACCTAAGATCTGGGAAAATTTTGTCAGAAAGATCAGGGAAAGCAGATGGACGGCTGCAATAGCCAGAATCCATCCCCATAGTCCTTTTGAGAGTCTGAGGAGTGTTTTATCCAAGAGAAGCATGTTTGCATTCTTCCTTTCTTTTTTTGTTATGGGATTGACGTGATTATTATATCGGAAGCCGGCTGAAACTGCCTTCCAGGTACTTGCGGATTTGTTACAAAGTACAAAAAAACCCAGCTTTTCAGCTGAGTTTTACAGGTGCACCAGACAGGACTTGAACCTGCACGAGTCGCCTCATACGCCCCTCAAGCGTACGTGTCTGCCATTCCACCACTGGTGCGCTTTTGTTTGTGCTCAAGTATTATAGTACAGGCATAAAATAAAAGTCAACGTGGAATTATGTTTCTATTGAAATATTTTCCCAATAACTTTATAATAGGCACGTTTCTAAATGTATATAGATATATAAAAGGAGTGTGTAGTATGGATTATCAGAAGATTATAAATATTGCCGTTATTGCTCACGTCGATGCCGGCAAGTCCACTCTGGTAGATGCATTCCTCAAGCAGTCACATGTCTTCAAGGACAACGAAAAGGTTGTTGACTGCATCATGGATTCCAATGATCTGGAACGTGAAAGAGGAATTACGATTTATTCAAAGAATTGTTCCGTACAGTATAAAGATTACAAGATCAACATTGTCGATACACCAGGCCACGCTGACTTCTCTTCTGAAGTTGAGCGTATCATCAAGACAGTTGATACCGTTATTCTTCTGGTTGACTCTGCTGAAGGTCCGATGCCGCAGACAAGATTCGTTCTGCAGAAGTCTCTGGAATGCGGCCTGAAGCCGATCCTTCTGATCAACAAGATGGATAAACAGGATCAGCGTGCAACTGAGGTTATCGATGAAGTTTATGATCTGTTCCTGGAACTGAACGCAACTGATGATCAGCTTGATTTCCCGATCCTCTATGGCTGCGCAAGAGAAGGTATTGTACGTTATGAATGGTCTGATACAAACAATGATATCGTTCCTTTGTTTGAAACCATCATTCATCATACCCAGACATATCCGAATCTGATGGATGAGCCTGTTCAGATGCAGATTTCTGCATTGGCTTATGATGACTATATCGGCCGTCTTGGGATCGGCCGTATCTATAAGGGTACGCTGAAGGCTGCCACAGATTATGAAGTCTGCAATGCCAACGGTACTGCACATAAGGGCAGAACCAATCAGATCTTTGTTTACAAGGGATTGTCCCGTATTTCCGTTGATGAAATCCAGTGCGGTGAAATCTGCATGATTTCCGGTATTCCGGATATCAACATCGGTGATACTTTGTGTCCGGTCGGCGAGCCTGATCCGATGCCTGCCATCAAGATTGAAGAGCCGACTTTGTCCATGAACTTCATGGTCAACGATTCTCCTTTTGCCGGTCAGGTCGGTAAGTTTGTTACTTCCCGTAACATCAGAGAAAGACTGGAAAAGGAACTGGAAGTCAATGTCGGTCTGAAAGTTGAAGAAACAGATTCTACCGATACCTTCAAGGTTTCCGGCCGTGGTGAACTTCATCTGACCATTCTGCTTGAACAGATGAGAAGAGAAGGCTATGAAATCGCTGTTTCCAGACCGGAAGTTATTCTGAAGAAGATTGACGGCGTTACCTGCGAACCGGTTGAAGAAGTAGTGATCGATGTTCCGAATGAATATTCCGGTGCCGTTATTTCTGCCCTCAACCTTCGCAAAGGCATGTTGAATAACATGGAAGACCAGGGTACATATACAAGAATCACTTACATGGTTCCTACCCGTGGTCTGATCGGTTTCCGTTCTGACTTCATCAACATGACTCATGGTGAAGGCACATTGGTACAGAGATTAGCTGACTATGAACCTTGGAAGGGTGATATTCCGCAGCGTGAAAACGGTGCTCTGATTTCTACGGAAACAGGCGGTGCAATGACATATGCTCTCTGGAATATCCAGAACAGAGGCCAGCTCTTCATCGGAGCCCAGACACCTGTTTATGAAGGCATGATCATTGGTGTTTCTGCCAAGAACATGGATATGGGCGTCAACCCGATCAAGAACAAGAAGATGACTGCTGTCCGTTCTACCGGCAACGATGAAGCTATGAAGCTTGTTCCGCCGAAGATTCTGACGCTTGAACAGGCAATCGAATTCATCAATGATGATGAACTTGTTGAAATCACGCCGACAGACATCCGGGTCAGAAAGAAGTATCTGACTGCTGTTGACAGAAGACGTCACGCAAGAGAACTCGGCAAGATTGAAGAAGAAGACTGAGTAAAGACAATTCAATCTGATAACAAATAAAGACCGGAAGGTCATCAGATAGATGATGATCTGCCGGTCTTTTCTGTACGCATTGCAGAAACTCAGAACAAAAGGGAAATCAAAGTCAGGATTGCCAGACCTCCCTGCTTGAGCAGGATGGATTTGTTTACAGTCATGGCACCATATGCTGCAACAAAGACAATGTATGTCATTAATGAAGCAAGCATGATCTTTCCCGGTACAAAGAGAGAAACCACAATCAGGACTGCAATGCCGAGGTTGTAGACACCCTGGTTTTTCATAGCGACGTTCATATTCGGGTTTTTCAGTGCGGATACCTCCATGCCGAAGGTGGAAGCTGTCTTTTCTGAGTCTGTCTTCAGCGTTTCCAGATAGAAGATAAAGACAAATTCAAATGCAGTGAGAACTGCAAGTATTTTTGTGATCATTGTGTTTATTCTCCTTTTCATTTCTGATTATAGCTGGAAAAGAAAAAGGATTTCTCAAGAGCATACATACAGATTTTTCTTTTTGTCGGGATAGGGTAAAATGGGAACTATGCAGACAAAACAGCAGGCACTTGAAAAACTGAAGAAATCAAAATTCCGTGCTTCTTTTCAACTGAAAGAAAAAGACAGGAAATACATTGAGGAAAAAGGCATGGATACCATCCGCAGCCATGCCCGTGATTTCGTGCGGGAAAGACTGGCACCGGCCGTGATTCCTAATGACGGGAAGCAGACGCCGATGAAAGGACATCCTGTCTTTATTGCCCAGCATGCGACTGCCTGCTGCTGCCGGGGTTGTCTCAACAAATGGTATAAGGTTCCCAAGGGAGTTGAACTGACGCCTGAACAGCAGGAAAAGATCGTCAATTTACTTATGTACTGGATTGAAGATCAGATGAAAGAACCTGTTTCCGTGCACAAGAATTCCGGGTATAATAGCTAGCGATATGTCAAAAGAAATCAAAGGTGCATTGTTATCTGTGTTAGGCGGTATCTGCTGGGGCCTGAGCGGTTCTATGGGCCAGTTTCTCTTTACTCATGAAGGCATGGATTCCCGCTGGCTGGTTCCGGTCCGTCTGAGTATCTCCGGCATTGTTCTGGCTTTGTATTGTCTTGTGCGGTACAGAGGCAGATTCTTTGATGTGTGGAAGACAAAGAAAAATGCAGTGGATATGCTTGTCTATGGTCTGGCTGGTATTTCCTTCTGCCAGTTTCTGTATTTTCTGACCATTCAGTTAAGTACGGCAGGGGTGGCAACCATTCTGCAGGACTTATCTCCGATCTTCATTCTTGCGGTTAATTGTCTGATGACCCACACCAGACCGACGATCCGGGAAGTAGAAGCGATTGTATTGGCATTGGTTGGTGTTGCTTTGATTTCTACGCATGGCAATTTTACCAACATGGCAGTTTCACCTGTGGCAATTCTGACTGGTACAGCATGTGCAGTATGCGTCATGATTTATAACGTTGAACCGAAAAAACTACTGGAACAATTTCCGGTAACAATTCTGCAGGGCTGGGCTTTCCTGATGGGCGGCATTTTCTTCTCACTGGTGTTCAGGGTCTGGACCATTCATTATGTACCGGGCATATTGGGGTATATCGGCATTGCCTTTGTCGTCTTTGTGGGCAACGTCTTTGCCTTTACGACCTACATTACCGGCGTACATCTGATCGGCCCTTCCAAAGCAATTCTGTATGGATTTTCGGAACCTTTAACGGCTGCAGTTGTATCGACTGTCTTCATGCATAGTTCCTTTGGAATTTATGATGCGATCGGCTTTGCGTGTGTGTTTCTCATGCTGGCATTGATCTCATCAAAGAAAGAATAAAGAACAGGATAAGCAAAAGAAAACTTCAGTCCGGCTGAAGTTTTTTTGAAATTGACTATGATGGAAACAATTTTCTGTATGGTCATTGTTTTGTTTTCTGAGTATGAATACCGGCACCTGTCATCGCATCATGCGCAAGCTTTCATGATTCTTCCTGATATGGTGTTCTTCATCTGCAGCTGCATTGCGGCAAGCAGGAACATCGAAAACAGAAGGAACGCTGCTATTTACAATTGCGGTAAATAATACAAATTTCAGAGACAATATTGATATATACAGATGTGTCTGAAGACTATTATATAAGTGCAAAGAGAAACATGAAAAACAAATAAACGAAAAGGAGAAAACAAATATGAAAAACACAATCAATGCACTCAATACTTTACTCGCTGCCCAGGAAGTCTTCACAACAAATCTTCAGAACTACCACTGGTATATCAAAGGCGGAGAATTCTTCACTCTCCACGCGCAGCTCGAGGAATTATACGATGCAATGAGAGATGACTTTGACAAGACAGCTGAACTGATCCTGATGATCGATGGTCAGCCTTTGTCCAGAATGTCTGATTTCCTGAAGGCTTCCCCGATTGCAGAAGCAGAATCAGGATTCATCAGTGCAAAGGATACTCTGAAGGCTTTGGAAGAAGGCTATGTTTCCCTGCTGAAGCTGGTTGAAGAAGTACCGGAAGAAAACAGAGTTGTCACGGCAGCTATGGATGATATGGATTCTTCTTACACAAAGAATCTCTGGATGATCCGCCAGGCTTCCATGTAAGAGGAAAACGATGTAAATAGGAAACGGCTCCTGCATTTAATGCCAATGCGGGAGCTTTGCTTTTCCACAAGAAAAGGCTTCCCGCTTATTGTCGGGAAGCCTGCTGGTTCTGTTCGCTTTTATGATGAAGAAGGTCTGCCATTTCTTCAGGTTCTTTTTCCTGTGTTTCTGTTTTATGAGCAGCACCGATTTCCTTTGCCATAGCGGCATCGAGTTCTTTCTGTTTCTTTACTTCTCTGGCTCTGCGGCGTTCTTCTTTTCTTGTTTCACTGTCAATTTCTTTATTCAGAAGACCGATGTAATCGTGCTTGACCCAGATGCCGAGAATGGATAACAGAATGAGGACAAGATAGAGAATCCTGTCTTCTTTTTCGGTAAACATGATAATGAAAAATACAATTGCCAATAGTGCTTCGGCGATTGTCATCACCCAGGCAAGAATTTTTTTCTTCTTTGCGTCCATCAGTCCATTGCCTCCAGGTGAACACTTTTCACCTTATTGATTTCCTTGAGTTCTTTTGTGATCTCTTCCACGGTGACTTCAATCTTGGAAATATCCAGAGTGATAGATACATTGGCTTTGCCGCTGATCGGAAGTGTCTGTGAAATCGTCAGCACGGAAGTATGAAGATCCGTGAGTCTGGTAAGCACGGCATTGAGAACGCCTGCTTCATCTTTCAGAATCAGTGAAATCACGGCGTGTCTTGCCTGGGAGGTCTTATCCGGCTCAAAGATATAGTCTTTGTATTTATAATAAGTGTTTCTGGAGATGCCGCATCTTTCAACGGCTTCCTTGACGGTTTCTGCTTCGTGCGAAGCAAGGAGTTCTCTTGCGGCAATGACTTTGGAAAAATAATCCGGCAGAATTTTCTTATGGACCAGTAAATAATCAGAACTCATACAAGTGCTCCTGTTGTCACTGTGACTTTGTGAATCTGCCAGCCCGGGAATTTTGCATGAAGTGTTTCTTCTGCTTCTTTGGAGAGTTCTTTTCTTGAAATGGAAATACAGGTGGAGCCGGAACCGGAAATCAGCAGGATGCCGCCGGTATCATTTTCGACAATTTCCTTCACTTCATCAAAGCCGGTGATCAGCGTTTTCCGATAAGGTTCATGAATGGCATCCTTTGCGCCAAGCCTGACAAGTTTCATGTCGCCGGTACGAAGACCTTCGCTCATATAGAGAAGCCTTGCCCCGTTGCCGGCAGCGACAGCCCGCGGATAGGAATCAGGAAGGATGGCTCTTGCCTTCTGCGTTGATACTTCAAAATCAGGAATGTAGACACAGAATTTCCAATCCGGATCAATTTCAAGCGGATGGGTAATGAAGGTATCTCCTTCTTTGATTGAAGCAGTCAGACCGCCGAAGATACAAGGAGCGGCATTATCCGGGTGTCCTTCCAATGTACCGGCCAGTTGTAAAATTTCCTGGTCAGTGAGTTTCTTATTGCTCAGAGCATTGCATGCAAGAATGCCTCCGGTGATCATGGATGCACTGGAGCCAAGGCCTCGGGAAACCGGAATGCCGGTATGAAAGATTGCATGAACATGCGTGTCTAAGTGGAGATAATCAGCAGCGGCATGAAATGCCTTGAGAAAAAGGTTGTCCTTGTTGTTGAAACGGTCTTCAACATTTTCGAGTCTGTCTTCTTTGCTTTCTTCAACATCAAAGGTATTGAAGAGAGAAACGGCAAGACCAAGGGTGTCAAAACCTGGTCCTACATTAGCAGAAGTAGCTGGTGTCTTAATCGTGATCATTGCCGAGCTCCTTCATCTTGTCCGCAATTGTCTGAATGCCGTCTTTGATTTCAATGACTCTGGTAAAGCGGACCGGCTTGTCTTTCAAAGTGGAGAGGGAATACGGGATCGGTTCGCCCGTTAATTGATAGAGCTGGTCCATGGCATCAAAATCATCTTCCGGTTTTGTGCCGGTCAGAGACTGGACAACATTTGCGGCAAATTTATAAGGAGAAGCAGTAGAAAGAACAACATTCATTCTGGTATCGCCTGTTTCCTTCTGGTATTGGCGCATGGCATGAAGGGCAACGGCAGTATGCGGATCAATCAGGGCATGGTCTTCTTCAAAGGCAGCTTTGATTGTTTTGCGGCAGGCATCTTCATCTGTCCAGTAAGCAGAGAAGTCTTTCTGAATCTTCTCTTTTATCTCAGCAGGTACGGTATAGACGCCTTTTTCATTCAATTCCTTCATCAGCTCTGCCACAAGAGAATCATTGCGGGCGGATAAGAGATACAGAAGTCTTTCCAGGTTGGAAGAAATCAGAATATCCATGCTTGGTGAAATGGTCGGATGGAAGGTGCGTCTTCTGTCATAGATACCTGTATTGATAAAATCAGTCAGGACATTATTTGTATTGGAAGCACAGATCAGCTTATGAACCGGCAGACCTGTTTCTTTTGCCAGCCAGCCGGCCAGGATATCACCGAAGTTGCCGGTCGGAACCGTATAGTTGATTTCTTCGCCGCATCTGATTTTTCCTTTTCTGACTAAGGAAGCATAAGCGGTGTAGTAATAGACGATCTGCGGTACGAGTCTGCCGATATTGATGGAATTAGCGGAAGAGATGGTAACGCCTTTCAGGTTCTTTTCAACCAGCGGATCATGGACTGCCTGCTTGACGAGTCTCTGGCAATCGTCGAAGTTGCCTTTGACAGCAATGACTTCAACATTTTTTCCTTCCGAAGTATTCATCTGTTTCTTCTGGATCGGGGATACACCGATTTCCGGATAGAAGACAGTGATATTGGTGTGCGGTACATCCGCAAATCCGCTTAAAGCTGCTTTGCCGGTATCACCGGAAGTGGCGGTCAGGATGGCAACTGTATCATCTCTGTTTTCTTTTTTATATGCTGCTGTAAGCAGGTGAGGCAGGATGGTCAGAGCGACATCCTTGAAGGCACAGGTAGGTCCGTGCCATAGTTCCATGAAGGCACCGTTTTCAATCAGATGCAGCGGTACGATTTCATTGGAAGAGAATTTATCATCATAGGCGTTATCTACGCATTTTCTGATTTCTTCTTCACTATAGTCATCCAGAAAGGCATGGATAATTTCACAAGCGGCTTCCTGGTAGGAAAGGGAACATAATTTTTCAAGATCAAAGTGAATGTCAATTTTTTCAGGCACAAACAAGCCGCCGTCATCTGCCAGTCCGCGAATGACTGCCTGGTGAGAAAGAACTTTGGTGTTTTTGTTTCGTGTGCTTTCGTATTTCATATTCAGGTCTCCTGCTTTTTTCCTTGAATCTGCTATTGAGAAATGATACACTGTTTGTGCTTTAAAAACAAGTGTATCTGCATCACAAACACAGGAGGGGAATATGAAGATTGGCGTACTGGGACACGGAACTGTAGGAAGTGGTGTCGCGCAGATCATTGATACATTAAAGGACGTTGAAGTAAAAACAATTCTTGTCAAGGACGATTCAGAAGTCAGTGAAGCGCGGATGACAAGTCATTTTGAAGATATTCTGAATGATCCGGAGATTGCCGTTGTTGTAGAATGCATCGGCGGTCTGGAACCGGCACATACATATGTAGCGGAAGCTTTGAAGCATGGCAAGCATGCAGTTACTTCCAACAAGAAGATGCTGGCAAATTTTGCGGAAGAATTATTTGCCTTAGCAGAAGAGAATGGTGTTTCATTGCGCTATGAGGCATCGGTTGGCGGGGGAATTCCCTGGATGCATCAGATTGAGCGGATTTCCCGTATTGATCCGATTGATTCTTTTGACGGCATTTTCAATGGAACCACAAATTATATCCTGTCTTCCATGACTCAGAAGAACGTGGAATTTGCGGAAGTATTAAAGGAAGCACAGAGTCTTGGCTATGCAGAAGCAGATCCTTCCGATGACATTGACGGCATGGATGTCCGCTACAAGCTGGCTATTTCTTCAGCGGCAGCTTTTTCGGCATTGGTCGATCCGGAAGAAATCATGACTTTCGGCATCCGTTATATTTCAGCAGGTGATATAGCCTGGGCAAAGGAAAATGACAGAGTCTGCAAGCTGGTCGGTACCGGTACAAGAAGCGGGAATACAGTCTCCTTGTTTGTACGTCCCGTCTTTGTAAAGAAGGACAATGTATTAGCTAATATTTCAAAGAATGACAATGCAATTTCCTGTGATTCTGCTTCGCTGGGCAGATTGACCCTGGTTGGTCAGGGCGCAGGTTCCTTACCGACCGGCAATGCGGTTGTTCAGGATGTCCTGGATCTCAAGAACGGGGAAGTTTATGAAACACATGCAAAGAAGGAAAGTGTTTCCTATCTTGACAAGCATGGTACTTTCTATGTGCGTTCCCGGATGGTTTCCCATCTTCCTGAAAATTATATTGCTCATAAGATCAGTACGGATGTCATTGTGACCCGGCATATTTCCTATATGGATCTCAAGGTAATCAGAAGCTGCCTGGATGAAGAAACATTTATTGCGGAGGTGGAAGAATGATCAAGGTTGTCAAGTTCGGCGGCTCATCAGTTGCCAATGCAGCCCAATTCCGCAAGGTCAGAAATATCGTAGCTTCCGATGAATCCAGAAAGTTTATCATTACTTCTGCCTGCGGCAAGGAATCGCATGAAGATCATAAGGTTACCGATCTGCTGTATCTGTGTGCAGCTCATATCAAGTATGGCGTTTCTTATGATTCCATCTTTGAAATGATTGAAAAGAAGTATCTCGGCATTCGTGAGGAACTTGGCCTGAAGCTGGATCTCGAAACTGAGTTTGCAAAGATCAGGGAAGTCATCAACCGGGATCTGAATACCGATTATCTTGTTTCAAGAGGCGAGTATCTGACCGCAAGAATGCTGGCAGAGTATCTGAATGCGGTCTTTGTAGATGCTTCTGATGTCATTTTCTTCAAGTATGATGGTTCCTTTGATATGGAGAGGATTGCGGCAAGTCTCAGGCAGCATATGGTGCCGGGCAGAAAGATTGTCATTCCTGGTTTCTACGGGGCTTTGCCTAACGGCGTCATCAAGGTCATGAGCAGAGGCGGTTCTGATATTACCGGTTCCCTGATTGCCAATGTCGTGGATGCCTCTGTTTATGAAAACTGGACGGATGTATCCGGCTTCCTGGTTGCCGATCCGAGAATCATCGATAATCCGGTGCAGATTCCGCGGATTACCTACAATGAATTGAGAGAAATGAGTTACATGGGTGCCAATGTGCTTCATGATGATGCTGTCTTCCCGGTGCGTTCCAAGAATATTCCGATCAATATCCGCAATACCAACCGGCCGGAAGATCCGGGTACCATGATCATGAACGATTGTTCAAAGCAGGATGCCATTGAGCCGCCGCATGCAGTTACCGGCATTACCGGCCGGAAAGATTTTACGGTAATTACCGTAGCCAAAAGCCATAGTTCAGCAGAAGTCGGTTTCTTAAGAAAAATGCTGACAATCTTTGAAGATTATCACGTTTCGATTGAAAGCGTACCGATTACAGTAGATACTTTCTCTGTGATCGTACAGACCAAAGCAGTGGAACAGTGTCTGTATGAAATTGTCGGCAGGCTGAAGAAGGAATTTGAACCGGATGATCTGCGGATTGAGGATCATCTTGCCATGATTGCCGTTGTCGGCAGAGGCATGAAGCAGGTGCCTGGCATGTCCGGTCAGTTCTTAAGCGAATTCGGCCGTCACCATATCAACATCAAGGTCATCAGCCAGACAAGTGACGAATTATCGATTGAAGTCGGGGTTGAAAACAGAGATTTTGAAGCAGCAATTCATGCGATTTATGATCGCTTTATCATGGAGGCGAACAAATGAAAGTAGGCGTACTTGGTGCTACCGGCGCCGTCGGCAGACAGATGCTGGAGTGTCTTGCAGAAAGACACATTGATTGTGAAGTAAAGGCTTTTGCTTCAGAAAGATCCAAAGGAAAGAAGCTTCCTTACAATGGCGGCGAAGTTGTCGTTGAGACGGTTGATGAACATAGTTTTGACGGCCTGGATTTTGTTCTGGGGGCTGTTTCCAATGCCCTGAGTAAAAAATACAGACCATGGATTGAAAAGGCTGGGGCTGTATATATTGATAATAGTTCTGCTTTCAGACTGGAAGAAGGCGTACCGTTAGTCGTACCGGAAATCAACGGGGAAGATGCATTGAAGAATCACGGCCTGATTGCCAATCCGAATTGTTCTACCATTATTACGATGATGGCTCTTGCGCCATTGCTGAAGCTGGGGAAGATTACCGCAATCAATGCTTGTACCTATCAGGCAGTTTCCGGTGCCGGCATGGGCGGCATTGCGGAATTGAGTGAAGAAGTCAGTGCTTTTGCAAGAGGCGAAAAGATTGAGCCGAAGGTATTCCCGGCCCAGATTGCCTATAACTGCATCGCGGAAATCGGTTCTTATAACGATAACGGCTATACGACAGAAGAAATGAAGATGCAGAATGAAGGCAGAAAGATTCTGCATCTGCCGGATCTGAAAGTTACCTGTACATGCGTGCGGGTTCCGGTTTTCCGTTCTCATTCCATTTCAGCTACGGTCCAGATGGACAGGTATGTCTCTGTAGAAGATGCAGAAAAGGAAATTGCCGCATTTGATGGTGATATTCTTTGCAAAGAAACCATCCCGATGCCGCTGGATACAAGCAACCAGGATCTTGTGTATGTAGGCAGAATCCGTCGTGATTTGTGCAATGATAATGGGCTGGTATTGTGGTGCTGCGGTGATCAGATCCGCAAGGGGGCTGCTGCCAATGCTGTTGAAATCTTAGAGTATCTTCTGAAGCATAAGAAATAATGGCATTGTCTTCCAATTTACATTAATGGTAAAATAATCGTACAGAAATTTTAATTTTAAGGAGGAATGACCTATGTTCCGTAAGACTTTGATTACTGCTGCTGTTGTTGCGGCAGCTGCTGGTGCGGCTGCAGTTGCCAAATATGTAACTGACAGAAAGAACGCAAAGAGCGGCGGTGATGAAGATGACGATGATAATGAAGTTCACTTCATCAAGATTGATGACGAGGACGAAGATTCCGATGATGCAGATGATGTTCCCTCGTATGATCTGAGCGGAAAGAGCGAACAGGTACAGGAAGTTTGCGGTGTCTATCCGTATCTGAATCCTGATTTTGTTGAAGAAATGCTTGGCAGAAAAGACGAGTTCAATTCCATGTTCGAAGAGGATACTCTGGTAAGTATTGTTCACAGCGTTTCCTTTGAAAAGCATGAGAACCTGGAACAGTTCCTGGATATTATGGAGACTGCCGGCTATACCTGCGTCCAGACTGAAAACAAGGAAATGACCTGCACCAGAAAGGTATTTATTGAAGACGGGGCAATCCTGAGTGATATTCTCAACGTTGCCAACCAGACGGCTGCCCTGCATGGAAAGTATCTGGGTCAGAAAGTAACAGCTTAAGTGAAAGAATCCTGCGGGATTCTTTTTCTGTGCATCCTTTCTTCTTTTTTAGTATCATATCTGTATTGAGGTTATGAATATGGCATCTGAAAATAATACGGAAGTAAAAAACGAGACAGCCGAAGAGATGAAGACAGAACCTGCTGGAAAAAGGCCGGAAAACAGGAATACAAACAAGTACTACCAGTATCTCTGGATGGGAGCTGCTTTTCTTGCAGTTCTGCTGATCATGTTAATCAACTTTTTCAAGACCGGCGGTTCTTCCACTGCCAAGTGTCAGGTCGTTCCCCAGGCTGCCTTCGGCCAGAGTCAGGCCCAGGGCTGGACAGAGATGAAGGGACCGGCAGATTCCAAAGCCATTGCCGGTTTTGAGCTGGATGTTCCGGACGATCCTGCCAAAGGATATGAAGAAAAGGTTTACCGGGTCTTCACAAAGCAGATTTATGAAATCACTTATTATAATGATGCAGATCATACCAGTGATCATGAAGGCATGCGGATTGCCAAAGGCATCATGTGCGGTCAGCCGGTCTATGATATTAACAAGACATATCCGAGCCAGAATATTGTGACAGTTGATAATAAGGAAGTCACCGAATACGGAGACGGGGATATGGTATCGGTTGCGACCTGGACAGACGGGGAGTATTCCTATGCAGTAGGGTGCTGGAATGTTCCGATTGATAAAAAAGAAATGGAAAGTCTGATTCCCAACATCAAATAAATTTATTCGTCAAGATATAAATGCAGAAAAAGTGGAAATTCTCAAATGAATTCCATCTTTTTTCGCTCTTTTCTAGCTAAGTGTTGGCGTTGTACCTTGGAACGTACAGCCCTTCTCTGACCTTCAGCTATACTCACATATGTAAATGAGGTAAGC
>OMXQ01000137.1 GCA_900315065.1 uncultured Erysipelotrichaceae bacterium | reverse complement strand
CAGGATATCATCGCCATTCTCGGTATGGAAGAGCTTGGCGAGGAAGACCGCAGGACAGTGAACCGGGCCAGAAGAATCCGTAATTTTCTCTCCCAGCCGTTCTCTGTGGCGGAACAGTTCTCCGGTATCCCCGGTGTCTATGTGCCGGTGAAGGATACGGTTCGTTCCTTTGCGGAGATTCTGGATGGCAAGTATGATGATCTGCCGGAACAGGCATTCATGTCAGTCGGTACGATTGAAGATGTCGTCAAGAAAGCAGAGAGTCTCAAATGAGTACGCTGCACGTACGCATTGTGACGCCTAGAGGCATATATAAAGAGTTTGATACCCCGATCCTCAACATTCAGACAACGGAGGGCGATCAGGGCATCCTGCCTGAGCATATGCCCCTTGTCACCATGCTTAAAGTCGGGAAAATGACATCCGATGAGGGTGGAAAGAGAGAGATCTATGCGGTCGCCTCAGGTCTGTTCTACTTCCGTGACAACACGGCGGAAATCCTGACGGATGCCATTGAAAACAAAGAGGATATTGATCTGGCCCGGGCTGAAGCAGCCAGGGAAAGAGCAGAGAAACGCCTTTCGAGCAATGATCCGAATATTGATCTCAGAAGAGCACAGACCGCTCTGCAGAAGGCCGTCAACCGGATCAGCATCAAGAGTCAGTAAGCAATGATCAAACGTTATTACCGTTCATTAATTACATTGAAGTATGCGGCGGTTCAGACCATCGCCGCCTTCCTTGTATTCATCTTCGCTTTCATTACGTTTCGTACCGGCAATAAAGCTGCATACTGGGCCGCCGTTGCCAGCGGTCTTTTGTTAGCAGGAGTGATGGTGTATGTGCAGATTGTCAAAGCGCGTATGATCCGTCAGCTTAAGCCGGTGGAACACCTCAACCGCTATTATGATGATGGGGCAGTATTGGGCAGATCGTTCTTTCTGGAGGAAAGGATGCTGTTATGTTCAGATGCCATGCGCATCAAAGAGCGGCCTGTATCTGAAGTGAAGATGATGAAGGTCACACCGTCAGCCAAAGGAAAGTATCTGATCCAGCTGGATGAAGATTTCATTACCGCAGATAACAGACTGCAGGCAGAACGCCTTGCTGCATTTCTGAAAAAAAAGAATCCGGCTATGACACTGGATGGCATAAAGCCGAATGGCAGCGGTGCATTCAGAGAACTGAAAGCAGATTAACGTAAAGCACCTGATAAGGTGCTTTTCTTCTGGCTTACAGGAAAGCAGAGAACAGGGAAAGATCTTGGCACCTGGAAGGTACAGACAAACAGAGAGAAGAAATTTTCTCTTGCTCTGGAAGAGGAAAAGAGAGGACTGGCGGAACTGCTGCCATTAAGGCATGAAAGAATGAGTGCATCGCCATTTGCTTTCTTCCGGGGGTGCTGATGTCATTATTGTCAGTGATCTTGCTGAAGCTGGTACTGCCGGTATCCGGGTACAGGCGTGCGGTGATGCAAATATTGCCAGTTTCGATATCTTTGTCTCACCGGAAAGAAGACTGGTCTTTGATATCTGTGACTTTGATGAAACGATGCCGGTCCCTGTCCTGTCTTCAAGGCAGGCAATTCCTTCCTGCTGGAAAGTACGGCAGAACAGAATGAATATGTGCAGATACAAAATGGAAAGTTCTGTGCACAGGCATGGAATGCGATACAGCAGTTTGTATATATTGCTCTGCATGGCGGGGCACTGCAGCCTGGTAAAAGCAGAGATGAAAGAGTCATGATCGCTTCCTGTACAGACACTGGATTCCGTATGGTACAACCTGGGAAGAAATGGGCATTGATATGGATCTGTCTCTGGAAGAAAAGATGAAAAAACTGGATGAGAAGTATCAGAAGGAAAATGAGAAATCTTCTGGGAAACTGCCGGATGACTTTCCCGATCTGCCGTTCTGAAGGAATATGGCTATACCCTGGGAAAGTGATAAGAAAAATGTGATTATTAAGCCGTTTTTTAATTATCTGTCCATTGCCTTGCAGCATTCTGTCCTATATCGCTGAGAAATATTTTCAGAATGAAGTGAACCCGCATGAATAAAGACTTTTCCGTGTTTCAGCGGCAGATAAGTGCAGAAAAGCGCCCTTGACAGCGTACATCTCGCCTGCTAGATTGTGTACAATAGATGAGTGTGCAGCGAGGACCACAGCAGTGATCTTCTTTTTGTTTTAGGAAACCAAGCGGGAATCCTCGGCCATTCAATGACCGAGATAAAAGCGTAATTTGTTAATAATCCTTTGACTGTATGTGCTTATATTATGCCTATAAATATAGATTTTTTTGCTATATATGTTATACTGTGTGTATGAAAAAAACAATCTTATACATGCACGAACATGTGTTTACAATGTAAATTATCATATCGTCTGGTCTGTCAAATACAGACGTAAGGTTTTGAATGCTAAATACAGACGTAAGGTTTTGAATGCTGAAGTAGAAGCCTACATGCGTGATTTGATTCAACAGATCGCGCATGACAAAGGATTTACGGTTGCGGAGTTTGAAACTGGTGAGTGTGACCATGTTCATCTGTTTGTGTCCGCACCGCCAAAGATTTCTATTTCACTGATTGTCCAGTACTTAAAGGGAATCACTGGCAGAAAGCTTTATGAACAGTTTCCTGATTTAAAGCAAAAACTCTGGAAAGGTGAACTGTGGAATCACTCGTACTATGTAGAGACCATTGGAAATATTTCAGAAGAAACCATTCGTAAATACATTGAACATCAAAGCAAGCAATACTAGAAAGGAGTCATCATGCCGAAAGCATGTAAGAAAAAGAGTTCTGAGTTTGTATCTTCACCTGTCAAAAGCGTGTTTCTGTATGGAAAACCAAACAAAGGAAAACTGCACCTGCTCTGGCAGATGGAGCGCAAATATGTTGAACTGATCAACTTCAATATCGAGGCTTTGATGGCTGTTCCAGACATTCATGTACAACTTATCAAGAACGATAAGAAGGATTCTTGTGTCCGCCAGCTTCAAAAACAGTTACGTCCAAGAGACATCAATTCTGCATTCTGTCAGAATGCCTTTGATACTGCTTTTACAAAGCTGTCAAACAGGCTGGATGCAATCCGTCTGGAAATGTTCAAGACAATTGATTCCATCTTCTGCCAGTCCAAGGTGCTATTTGGCTTGTGCCTTGATGGTGTGACCAAAGATGAAATGACTGCCTGCCTGAACAAAGTTGTCAATGCTGTACGAAACAAGAAAGACACGGCTTTCTATCTGGACTGCATTGCACAGCTGCAGAACATGTCTGCCGATGAGTTCGAAGCACAAATGATTGAACTTCGTGACCTGTATGATATGGTTTCCGTTCAATTCAGGATACCTCATGTTAAAAGTGAAGCGATTCCTTTTGACAGCAGACTGATGAAAATCGAGCCGTCTACCGATACTGCAATGCCGTATGTCATCACACTCTCAAGCCCTTTTGTAAAAGGCAATCGTATTTCAATCCCGATCAATACAAGCAGGCATTCACTGCACAAGATTCAGACTGGCAGGATGGCTGCTGCGGTAACCGTAAAACCAGAAGGTACAAAAGTTCGTATTGGATGGTCTTATGCAAAATCACTTAAGAAACCTGAAACAACTGTTAACATGGGAGTGGATACAGGAATCAAGGATTCGTTCTTTCTGTCTGATGGACGTTCCATCGGATCTATGAAAGAAGTTATTGACTATTACCATCGTGAGGTTGAACCTGCATTTGCACAGCTGAGCAGCCTGCGCAACAAGAAGAGAAGCATAAGCCATTATGTGCGTCACCATAAAAACCTTCCTTTGGATGTGAGACGTTCTCTCATTCAGAAGATGGACAGACTGGAGCATATGATACGCACAGCAAATACACCGTATCGCAAGAAGCATGCCTACTACAATATGCTGAATCATGAGATCAAACAGGATGTAACAGCATATATGTCATGTATCACGCATGATACTTTGACTGTGCTTGAACTGCTGGATATCAGAGAATTTGAAAAGTCTCATAAACTGAATGGGGACCTGTCTACATTTGCACGTGGCAAGTTACAGCAGAAGCTCATGTCTGAACTCAACTGGCATGGATATGACTATGTAGAAGTACCACCAGATTTTACAAGTCAGACATGCCCGATCTGCAGCTATCGTAATGCAGAAAATCGCAGCAAAGTAAACAGCAAACTCTTCAAATGTGGATGCTGTGGCTATGAGGATGATGCCGACCACGTTGGTGCAGTAAACATCAGAAACCGTGCAGAAGACAAGGAACTTCTTAAACTCTGCAAGGATGCAAAAAGCCACAAAGACATGCAATCAAAGTTGATCAGGCTTCTGGATGGCAGACATCTTGACTGGCAGATGAAACAATTAAAAACACCGATTCTACAGGAAACAGGAAACGTTGTTTCCGTCCTGTAGAACATATGAACTACCGCTTTCTGTACATGGCATGTCCATGTATGGAATGTAATAAGAAGATGTACACTGGTTGACAGCCTTCGGACTGTAAGACTGGATATATTT
>OMXQ01000031.1 GCA_900315065.1 uncultured Erysipelotrichaceae bacterium | reverse complement strand
CGATAGATCTCCGCACGGCCTACGAGGAATACCACTATGGCATATTTGCGGAGACTAATTCAGATACCGGGACCAACACTTAGCTCGAACATAGCGATTTTTTTCTCCTTTTTCAGATTTTATAAATTTCAGTGATTTTCTTCATCGATGATGCCGTGCAGGGCACGGATCTGTCTGGAGGCTGTTCTGCCTCCGGCCTTGGAAACCAGAATTACGGAACCTGAAGCAATAGCAATAATGGCAGGAACCATAAATAATGAACTGAATGTAATCATATGAATAAGCCTCTCTTTCATTTCTGCAGGGGTTTGTATTTCCCTTGCGCAACTATAGAATAGTCCCGGCTATAAGGCATTCCAATCATCAATGTTTTCCTGCCTGCTGTGATTCCGACAGACGGAGAGAATCTGTTGAAATGACGTAATTTATCCGGAAATTAATGGTGTTCCGCGGCTGGCTCATGGTTTCTGAAACAAATGGGAAAAGAAAAAAAGTGAAAAAAAACAGAGAATTTCTTCTCTGCTCAGGACATGACTTCTGCCAATGTATGGCCTCTTAAATCCAGTCTTCTGGAGGCACGGTACCAGGCATGAATCATCTTGCGGAAATCTTCCTGTTCTTCGTGATTTTCGAAAGTAATCACAGCTTCGCTGTTACGGATGACTTCTGCTTCCGGATGTCCGTAATTGATATCATTCCACAATTCATGCAGAAATAAACCTGCTTCACCCTTGTCTGCCCCGTTCTTCACCAGCCAGTTCAATACCTTCTGCCCGTTTTCTTCCAATGTATCATAGTCATTGACATACAGATCCATAGCTTCTTCTGCAGACGGAATATAGAAACTGTACTTCTTCTGTTTCTCACGATACACAGAGAACACTTGTGAAGTCCGCCAGCCTCTTACCACAAAATGATTCCCAATCATGACGCAGGTCTGTTCAGAAACCGGAATATCTTTGAACAAAGAAACCAGATCCGCATCCTTTGAAACCTTGTCGTTCTTGACAAACAATTCCTGCATCACGGATGCCGGTGCATCTGCCCAATAATGACTGACAACACTCAGACACTGCATGAGCCAGACCCTGTCAGTTCTTTTCTGCATCCATGCCTTGTCGTCAAACAAAGAAAACTCTGCTCTGACTTCTTCCGGCACCAGATATGTTTCATCCCTGCGGCCGACCAGGTCCAGACCATCCAATGCATCGATGCTGTCGTCATCATCGGTTTCTTTTCCTGCAGCGATGGTAAGCAATGCATGCATACTCTTATCATCGAGGATGCCTAATCGGCGGGCAATGACATTTTCTTCCTGCAGAGCTTCTGCCAATTCCCTTGTCAGGATTTTCTGATCGTCGCCCTTCTTTACTTCAACCCCGTATTCTGCACAATACGCAGTTAAAGATTCCATGCTGTATTTTTCAAGACATTCACTGAGTAAAAACTTGTCCATAAAAGACTTATAATCCTTTCTTTACCTGATCCAGAATTGCTTTATCTGCCGGCAGCCAGTCAAAAGAATCCACTTCTTCTTTCCCAGCCCACTTTGCGCTCATCGCTTCTTCCAGAACCAGATCTCCTTTTTCAATGCTGCACCAGAAACAATGCATGATGAGATAAAAGGAACCATAGTCATAGTGAACAGTTTGAATCAGTTCACCGACTTTGATTTCCGTGTCCAGTTCTTCTTCAATTTCCCGTTTTAATGCCTGTTGAGGAGTTTCTCCTTTTTCAAGCTTGCCGCCGGGAAATTCCCACCAGCCTTTGTATTCTCCATAGCCGCGCTGCGTGCAGAAGACCTTGTCTCCTTTTTTAATCACAGCCGCTGATACTTCAATCGTTTTCTTTTCAGACATGATTCAATTCTCCGCACAATAATGACGATAGAAAACCACCCACAGCAGAAAGAGAATAAAAGTTGTAATGACCCAGGATAACGGGAAACAGAAATACAGAACTTCCAGAGTCGGCATAGCTCTCCAGATTACGCTGATGTAGAGCAGACGCACACCGACAATGCCTAATAACATAGCAACTGTAGGTGTTGTGGAATAGCCCATTCCCCGCAAAGAAGAAGAAGGCACGTCCAGAAGACCATTGATCCACAGCCAGAAACAAACATACCGCATACGGACCATGCCCATGTCAATTACGGAAGCATCGTTGGTATACAAAGACAGGAAGAAACGTCCGAACACTGTTGCCAAAGCCCCGATTGAAAAGGAAATGACAACCATCAGACCAGAGATCACCAGCAGAAGCCTTCGGATTCTTCCCTTTTCGCCAGCTCCTGCACATTGTGAGGTAAAAGTAATGCAGGCCTGGGAAAAAGCACCCATACCGATATAGACAAAGCCTTCAATGTTGGCAGCTGCACTATTGCCAGCAACGGTTGTCGAACCGAAGGTATTCAGAGATGACTGAATGGCAATATTGGAAATGGACCACATCATGGACTGCAAGCCGGCCGGGATACCAATTCTCAGGATTTCTCTGAATAAATACCCGGTCGGGCGGATCTTTGATGGATATAGTTTTGTCGCATCATTTTCCTGCAATAAAGCTTTCGTTACCATCACTGCCGAAATGATTTCAGAAATAACCGTTGCAATGGCTACACCGCTGACCCCCATCTTGAAAATGATGACGGAGACCAGATTCAGAACAACATTGACACCGCCTGAAACAGCCAGATAAATAGTCGGTCTTAAAGTATCTCCCTTGGAACGCAGAATGGCTGCCCCGAAGTCATAAATCAGAAGCGGAATAGCACCGGAGAAATATATCTTCATGTACAAAGCACTCAGATCGATGATGTCTGCCGGTGTTCCCATTGCCTGCAGAAGCAAAGGCGACAGAAAAAGACCAAGTATCGTCAGTAAAATACCGCCGGCAAGCGCCATGAAGTATGAAGTATGCACGGAAGCTGAAATTTCATTGTCTCTGCGGGAGCCGATCTGTCTGGCGATGACAATATTGGCGCCAATGGATAAGCCTAAAAATAAAGAAACCAGCAGATTGACAATCGGCCCGGTTGCGCCGACTGCAGCCAATGCCTCCTGACCGGAAAATTTACCGACAACAATTGTATCTGCCGCATTCAAAGCAATCTGCAGCAGATTTGCCAACATGACCGGAATCGAGAAGACGAAGATATTCTTAATCAACGGCCCGTGGACCATATCCATATTTCTGTTTTCCATGTATCCCATAATATCACAATTTTCTTCAGCTATTCTTCACCTTAATCACATCATATGCCCACAATGATTTTCTAATATATGAGTGTCGGAAGAGATAAGACTTCCGGCAATCATAGAATTTCTTTCCCCCAAAGAAATATAATTTTCCCCAATCAGAAAAAACAGAAATCACCCGGGAGCGGCATCTCCCGGGCTTTTTCTACTTCACAATAAATCTTCACCCAAAGTTCAGATTTCCCTCACACAATTCACATAAGAAATGCCTATTCTATAAGTGTCAGAAGAAAACAAGAGCTTCTGATCTCCATATATTTTCTTTCCCCAGAGAAAATAGTAAACACAAATATTTTTCCCAAAACAGGAAGAACGTCCCTCCCCCAAGGGGCGTTTTTCCGTTCTCAGACAATAATCAGATAAAAAAAGAAAGCCGGGCAATCATGCCTGACCTTCTGCTTATATTTCAGATGAAGGAGGCATACGCCTCCTGGACAGGAAAACTGCAATTGAGCCAACTGTAGTGCAGACAGGCCTGTTTGTCTGCCTTCGTCTTTGACGTGTATTTTGCCAGACACGCCCGACAATTCCAATTTCCTATTGGAACATTTCTGTTCCGTCAAATACTTTACCACAGGAATGAGGAAACGCAAATGAATCACTCATGCCGGTATTTCGGATCCAGATGACTGAGCTTTTCCTTGTATTCATGAAGAATATCCCTGACTTCCTGCAGAGAATTCACCTGTGTCAGCCTTGCTTTATAAGAAGCCGCAAAAGGCATGCCGGAAATATACCAGCCTGCCATCCCCCGCATCATCGGGATGCCGCCTCTTTCGGTTTCAACTTCTACCAGTCTTTCGGCATACTGCAGACACAAGTCCAGCCGCTCTTCATACGTCGGTGCTTTGTATTCTTCACCATTGAAATATGCATTCAGTTCCTTCAGAAAAAACGGCCTGCCCAAAAGGCCTCTTCCAATCATGATCGCATCACAGCCGGTTTCATCAAACATCCGCTTTGCGTCTGCACATGTTCTGATATCACCATTGCCTATGACAGGAATGGATACTGCTTCTTTGACCATTTTTATGTAATTCAGATCTGCTTTGCCTTCATAAAACTGGGATCTGGTTCTGCCATGGACGGCAACTGCACTGACCCCTGCTTTTTCACAAAGCTGCGCCAGTTCCACACATGTAATATGCTGCATATCCCATCCTGCCCGCATTTTGACGGTAACAGGCCTGTCAGTATTAGCCACAACTGCCTGGATTGCTTCATATGCTTCATCGAGATGATTGAGCATGTAGGAACCCGCTTTGGCTTTGATGACTTTGGGAACCGGGCAGCCCATATTGATATCGATGATATCACAGGTCGTATTTCTGGTAAGATAGGCAGCTGCTTCCCCCATCGTCTCAGGATCATGACCGAACAGCTGCAGAGAAACCGGGTGTTCTTTCTCAGAAATCCGGCACATATCATAGGTCTTGGAACTCTTGTAATGAAGAGCTTTGTCAGAAATCATCTCCGACACAACCAGGCCGGCGCCGAAAGCATGCATCTGTTCCCGATAAACAGGATTGGAAATACCTGCCAGGGGAGCTGCTATGATTCTGTTTTTCAGCTTTACGTTACCGATCTGAAACACGATGCTTGTTCTCCATGATTTTCTGCAGTTCTTCGGTTGTATAGAAATACTTTGAATTGCAATACTGGCACACAATTTCGGCACCCTTGTCATCATCGATCATTTCCTGCAGATCCTTGTCCTGCAGCGTCGCTAAAGACTCTGCAAATTTATCCTTGGAACAACCGCAGTAGAAACGCACGTCTTTGTGACCAAGAATCCTGGCATCGGGGAAGTATGTATGAATCAGATCTTCCAGATCATTATCTTCTTCAATCAAAGTGGAAACCGGCTTCTGCGTCTTTGCGACATTTTCACAAAACTCAATGGCTTCTTCAGATGCATTCGGCATCAGCTGATAAATCAGACCGCCGGCTGCTTTGATATCTCCTTCCGGATTGACCAGAACACCGACTCCCACAACCGAAGGCACCTGTTCGGAAATGGCAAAGTAATAGGCAAAGTCATCCCCGACTTCTCCTGTCTGAATTGCTGAAGTACCGGTGAAAGGTTCCTTCAGTCCCATATCTCTGGTGACCGTCAGCGTTCCGTTTGTACCGATTGCCTGTCCTACGGCAAGATGTCCGTCTTCTCTGACCAGATAAACATTCGGATTAGCCGCAAAACCTCTCACATTGCCTGCACCGTCTGCCTGGGCAAGGACTGTCCCGGCCGGACCGTGTCCATTGAAGACCGCCTGGATTTTTTCATTCTGTGCTTTGAGATCAGAAGCCATGATTGCAGTCACTGTCATGGTTCTGCCTAAAGCTGCCGCACTGGTCGGCATGCAATGGTGTCTCTTTCTGGCTTCTTCCACTAATGCTGTGGTTCTTGCGGCATGGATTCTCACCTGGCCGTTCAGGGCCTCCGCAATGACTATTTCATCTTTCAGACTCATTTTGAAATCTCCTTCATCAACCGTGCGCTGAGTTTTTTCATACGTTTCTGATCAATCTTCAGCACGCACCTGTCACTTGTAAATATACCGTTGCACTCATCTTCCACATCTGATACCTGTGTATAAATGCAGCCGCTTAATCCCTTCGCAATATTCGGAATGACCATCTTGTCATAAAGCTCAAACAAGGCATCATTCATATACAGCTTGTCATCAAACTGCTTGTATCCATATGGTTTGGAAGGAAAACTATGACCCTTTTCCACATAGGTATAACCCCCGAACTCAGACAAGAGGAAAATCCTTCCGTCGTTCTTCGGCACATGCAGAGGGAAGAAATAATCATGCACGGAAGCGAAATCTCCCTCACCCTGATCAAACCAGCCGGAAGCACTGTCCACCAGTCTTGTCCGGTCATAATTCTGAATCCGGCGGGTAATCTGTCCTGCTTCAAACTGGCCCCAGCCTTCATTAAAAGGACACCAGGCAAACAGGGAAGTCACATTATAAAGACTATCCAGCATTTCATCAAGCTCAGCTTCATAAGCCCGTCTTGATTCTTCACTTCTTGTACTGTTTTCACCTTTATCGTCCTTTTTACGGGTAAAACCGATGGTCGGGAAAAGACCAAGCTTTTTCATATCATATTCCGGCATACCGCCGCAAGGCATATCCTGCATGACCAGAAGGCCCAGATGATCGCAAGCTGCATACCACCGCCTGCTTTCAATCTTCATGTGTTTCCGAAGCATGTTGTAACCAAGATCCTTAATCGTCTCAAGTTCAGCCATCATGCCCTGATCACTCGGGAAAGTATACATACCGTCTTTTGTATAGCCCTGATCCAGCAGACCATGCAGGAAAAGCGGCTTGTTGTTGAGACAGAAGCGCAGCCTGCCTTCTGCATCATGACCAGCCGAGAATTTCCGCATTCCGAAATAGGACTGCACCACATCTTCTCCAGTCGAAACAAACAGATCATAAAGGAAAGGATCTTCCACAGACCATGCATGAAAATCAGGCAGGGAAGCTTCATAATGACCATCATTGGTAATGCCGGACGCAATCACATGACCATGATCAGAAATGGTCACCAGAGCCTGATCAAAATTGCCGGCAATATCCACCGCAACGCTGCTCTGATCAAAATCAGGCGTAATCTTCAGATCCGTAATTCCCTTTTCCGCAATATCTTCCAGCCAAACGCTGCCCCAGATGCCGGCAGTCGGCGTATACCAGATGCCGCCGTGTTCTGTTCTCTGCTTGCCGCAGGCATATAAAGAAAACTCACTGTCATCTTCCACTCTGATCAATAAATAATTCTGATACTTGATCGAAGAAGACACATCAAAAGAGAAAGGCAGATAGCCGCCATGATGTTCTCCCACTTCCATGCCGTTCAGAAACACAGTGCATTCATTATCAACTGCTTCAAAATTCAGCCATGTATGCAAAGCATTGGGCAGATAGGCAAATTGCCTCGTATACCACAGAACTTTCCCCGGCATCAGATTTTCCTCTGTTCCGGAAAGCTTTGAACCAAGCGCAAACGGTACAGTAATATCTTTCCATGCTTCAGGCGCAGGTTGTTCGTTATCATCGGTAATCTGATATTGCCAGGTTCCGTTCAAAGATGTAAAACTATCTCGTTTCATCTGCGGACGCGGATATTCAGGCAATGGATCAGAAAGATCCAGATCTTTGTAAAAGTCATTCAGGATATTCATACGACAATTCTACCATACCGCAGAAAAAGCAGACTTACGCCTGCCCTTTCTTATCATAGATGTAATAAATACCAGCTGTGATCAGACACACTGCCAGAGCGACGCCATGGATGATCGATGACAAGCCTGCAACCCTGCCGAAGACATTGTCATACAAGGCAATCAATGCAGCTGAGTGAGCAATATAGGCACCATAAATCAATGTAATCACATAGGAAGTCACAATCATCGCAATCTGAGCTGCAAACATGGAAACACTCTCACTCTTTACTGCATTGAGACACAAAGGCAATGCACTTGCCGCTATCACGCTCAGAAAGAAAGCAGCGCTGGCAAAGGTCAAAACGCCTGAGATCATCATATAAAGCACCAGGATACTCATGACAAGACCACATGCAATCCCAAGCAGAATTCCAAATACAATCTTTTTCATCGAAGAAATTATATCAGATTCCTTTGAAAGAGAAGGTAAAATGCAATTCCTCATTCTTCACAAGATACTGTGGAAGCGTATGAGCACCCCATGAATCATCACCGCCGACACCCATCTGTGTCTTTGCACACCTGACAACTGTATATGGAGAAACCGGCAGTTCATATGGATGCATGGCTTCTTCCAGTTGTTCCGGCGTATAAGGAATGCAGTTGAAATCCATCCCTTCTTCACAGGCAAAACGTAACCCATGTCCCTTCTTATCTGTAACTTCTGCCCATCTGACATCACACCTGTTCCCGGTTTCCTGCGGAACCAGATATGGTTCCACATTCTTTTGCGGGGTTGTTTCAAACACACCTAATCTTGCGCCGGTCTTACGATCACAATAGTTTTCCAGCGGACCTCTTCCATAGTAGCGGATCTGATTCAGATCAGAATCCAGCTTCATTAACATGCCGAATTCAGGCAGCTCGGAAAGATCCTGAGAACCATCATAATCCAGCTTTACTCTGATTTCTCCACTACCATTTACTTCATATCTGACTCTGACAAAGGAAGCAGGTTTTGTCGGTAAGAATATCTTGAAGGCAATGGAGACATTGTCTTCGCTTTCTTCTACAGCCGGCATTTCCATCTTATCATTGCCTGTATCAAACATCGGATATGTACTCTGATACAAAGAAGCCAGTTTCCATTGTCCGCATCTTGCCGGATTCTGATTCCCGGCATCATTGGAAACCGGGGCTCTCCAGAAATTCAGACGCGGGATAACCGGCAGATATTCTCTGTCGCCATAGACATAGGAAACAATATTTCCCTTCAGATAGGAGAAAAGAACTTTCCATCCTTCTCCATAGATGCCAAGATTATAGGCACCGTGAACGACCTTCATCTTATGTTTCTGCGGCTTCTTTTCTATTTCTTTCTTTACTGTAAAGACTCCCTGGCCAAAGCTTACTTCATGTCCTGCCTTTGCCCATAAGGTATCTTCCTTCAAAGTAAAGGACACATTGATCAGATACTCACCGCCGGATAATTCACAGGCGAAGGAAAGCGGATACGTCTTTGTTTCTGATGGTTCGACATCCGTTTCCAATTCAAATGAAGAAATAACATTCTCTTCTTTCAGCAATGAAACCCTGCATGCATAGATATCACTATTGGTAAACAACATTTCATTGGTAATGGTGACACTATCCTTTTCTACTTTTATGTGAAGAGGCTGATAAGCAGCTTTGACTTCCTGCATCTTGGCATACGGCTTATGTTCAGCCGTGGTAATTCCGTCACCCGAGAAATCATAATCGGTTGGTCTTTCCTTACAATCGCCGCCATAGGCAAAGTACTCATGACCAAACGGATCTTTCCTGCGAATTGCCTGGTCACAGAAATCCCAGATAAAACCTCCCTGATACCTTGGGTCTTTTCTGGTCAGATCCGTATACAAAGAAATACCGCCGGTAGAATTACCCATGGAATGAGAATACTCACACTCGATAAAAGGCTTGTCCGGATTCTCCTGCAGCCACTTTTCCACGCCTGCTGCAGATGTATACATCTGTGATTCCATATCAGAGGTGTCATTGTAACGACGATCATGCCTGATGCCTTCATAGTGGACAAGACGGGAAGAATCATGATCACGGAAGAACTGTGACATCTGATAAATAATTTTGCCGCCGTAAGACTCATTGCCCACAGACCAGATCAGAATCGAAGGATGATTCTTCAGGGTTTCAAAAGTGGAATTGACCCGATCAAGCATCATGTCATGGTAGGTTTCATGATCACCCGGAAGAGCTGCATCCTGCGGAAGATTGCCGCGCACTACCTGATCAAACATATGATGTGTTTCCAGATTATTCTCCGCAATCATATAAATTCCGTACTGGTCGCAAAGCTCATAAATCGTTCTAGAATTCATGTAATGGGAAGTCCGCACGGCATTGATGTTATTCTGCTTCATCAGAATAATATCCCGTCTTGCCAAGTCAGGAGCCGGCACTCTTCCCTGGTCACAGGAAAATTCATGGCGGTTGACCCCCTTGAAGACAATTCTCTTCCCGTTCAATGTCATTAAGCCGTTCTTCATTTCAAAACGGCGGAAACCAACTTTCTGACCAATCACTTCCTGCAGATTTCCTTCTTCATCAAAAAGAGAAAGAACAAATTCATACAGATACGGATCTTCAGCAGACCAGAGATGAACACCGTTCAATTCTTCCTGAAAAGAACACAAACCTGCACCGGTTGAGAAAGAATCAGAAGCGATCACCCTGTCCCGGTCTTTGAGAACATAGGAAACTCTGCCGCCTTCCCCTTCCAGCAGCAGCTCTCCATTCAGGCAGGCATGGGTGAGATCTGCATCCACCGGTGCATCCAGGCGGATATTCTGCAGATGCACAAGCCCTTCCGTATAAAGATACACATCTCTGAAAATACCGGAAAAACGATACATATCCTGGTCTTCAAACCAGGAAGAAGAAGTCCACTTAAATACCTGTACAGCCAGCTTGTTTTCACCTTCCACAAGAAAGTCACTTAAATCAAAACAGGAAGCAGAAAAGGAATCTTCACTATAACCGACATAGGAACCATTGCACCAGAGGGCAAAGCCGCTTTCCACGCCTTCAAAGCAGATCTTTACCGGCCCGTTTTTCCACGCTTCAGGCACTGTAAAGAAAGTGACATAAGAACCAGTCGGATTATACACAGACGGTGCTTCCACCGGTCTGACTTCTTCAAGACCATCCCACGGATACTGGGTATTGATATAGGCAGGCTTGTCATATCCCTGCATCTGAATATGGCCCGGCACCCGGATGGTATCCCAGGAAGATGTATCATATTCTGGTTCTTCAAAACCAGCAGGTGCTTCTTCCCATGTCTTTGCATAGGAAAAGCGCCATAAGCCGTTCAGAGAAAGACGCAGACTCGTCTTTCCTGCCTGGTATTCTTTTTCATCGCGGTAACAGATATGATCAGAAGAAGCCGGCAGAACATTCTGCTTGAATATCATCGGGTCAGAAAGAATCGCATAATCAAATTGTGTCATATTTATTATTCTCCGTATTTACAAACAAGAAGGATAATTTCATTCTAGCATACCCGCAAAGAAAGAAAACTGACAGGTAAACTCCCCTGTACAAATAAAAAATTGGAGAAGGCAGCAGCACCTTCTCCAGTCAATAATATGTTTAGTTTCCTTCTCTTTCCTTTTTCAATTCAGCCAGGAAATTCACCATGACCGCATGTCTTTCTTCCGCAATCTTTTTTCCTGCTTCTGTGTTCATCTGATCTTTTAGCAGCAGAAGTTTGTCATGGAAATGCTGCAAAGTATCATCCAGTGTATTTCCGTGTCCTCCGCCAAAGCAAAGGTTCTGGCAATACCGATTGCCCCGATTGCGTCCAGTCTGTCCGCGTCCTGTACGATCTTTCCTTCGATGGTATCCGGATGTCTTCCTTTGTTATGGGAAAAAGAAACGCCGTTAATCACATGAATGATCTTTTCTTTTTCTTCTTTACTGATGCCGATATTTCCCAGGAAACTTCTTGCGTTGGCATTATTTTCCGTAGAGAACAGCTTATAATCATCCGCGTCATGGAGAAGAGCACCCAAAGCCACAATTTCTTTGTCACAATCATCTGTTTTCTCAGCGATTGCCATGGCAGTCCGATATACTCGCATTGAGTGTTCCGCATCATGACCATCCGTATTATTCTGAAAGAGCTTTGTGATATATTCTTCTGCCTGTCTGATTGTATCATTCATAGTTTTTCTCCAGGAAACTCAAAAAGGCAATATAAAACCTATAAATATCATAATGGTAAAGATAATTGCAACTACTTTCATATGCGATCTGAAATGAAATCTTCATATTTGAAGTAAGGTAGTTACTTAGCCAATTTATAATTTGCCATCCTTTTATTTCAGAAGATATTTTGTTCCTCTTTGTTTTCCTTCAATAGAGACAAGGTTTTTGTCGATCAGCTTGCCAATAATTGTTTTTACTTTTGTTCTGCTGAATGGTGTTTCCTTCAGAATGTCACTGATTGATTTACCTGTGGTTCTGCTCAGAAGATTATATACAGCCTGTTCGTCTTCCTGAAGGCCCAGATCTTTAGTTAATAGAGGCAGTGTGATTTTAACTGTTGCAGAAGTGATTTCAAATGCAGGTTTGGACATGCTGTCCTGATAAGATTCCTTGATTCTTATAATTCCAGTGCCGAATTTTTCTACTAAATGAAGGCGGAAAAATATATCTGCAATATTAGGATTTCTTAAAATTGATAAATTTCCTCTTAGGTAATCTTCTTTAGTAACACCTTTTGGCAAAGACTCAGGTGATACAATTTCCAATCTATCTTCAAACATGGCAATTCGGATATTGGCATTTACGCTCCAGTCTCTGTGGATTAAAGCGTTAGCCACAGCTTCTCTGAAAGCTTCTTCCGGAATCTTCTCCACTTTGATGCGTTCAAAGCCTTTGATCTCTTCATATTCATAAGTATCTTTGAAATACTGAAGAGCCTGATCATAGAGACTCAGGATTGACATATGTTCAAGTGTTGCACGCTTCAGAATAATACTGATCGTTTCACCGAATCTTGCAATATCAATTCCCGGGAATTGATTATGATCCGCAAAAATGGCACCAGCATTGGTATAGCCTTTTTCATTAGCCAATAAATTTAATGTTTTCAGTGTGTCATCGTTTACTGTATGAAGACCTAACGTACTTTGGAAACGATCTGTTAGTTTTTGGAAAGTAAGGTCCTGCTCTTGTGAAACAATCTCTTCAAATGAAATGTTCTTTGATTCCATGATAATATGTTTCAGTTCTTCCGTATCGACTTCAACGGTAGCAGTGTCATTTCTTTTGTATGCTTTTGATTTGTAAAAGTAAGGTTTATGCAGCCCGCTTTCTACCTGCAGCAGAATAGTATGATCGGCCTGTACGGAAAGACTGTACTCAGGCTTTGGAGAAATATTGTCATTTATTGCATTTTCAATCCTGAGGCAATCTTCCCTGGGATCAGAAAGACCAATTACTTTGCCGTCGTCATTAATTCCAAATATTATCGTTCCACCCTCATAATTAGCAAAGGCACTGACTGTTTTCAGAAATGTTTTAGAATTGATGTTTTCTTTAAACTCAAGAGTTCTACTTTCTTCTGCCATAAACAACTTCCTTATTTTTATATTTATAAATTAACATTTTCCGGCCATAAAATAAACCATAAATTTTTATGGCCTTTTTTATGGCCGCTTTATGTTTAAAAAACAGCCAAAAAAAGAAGGAAATGTCACTTTCCTTCTTCGTCCTTCTTTTCTTCAAAAGATGCATCTGCAGGTGTATCACTTGTTGAGATTTCATCCTTCTTTTCTTCTTCAGAAGCTTTTTCTGCAGAAGCTTTGATTTCACTTGCCATCTGGGCATCTGCAGCTGCTGTTGCAGTATGATCGGAATTGAATTCTTCCGAAATATCTTCGCCCTTTACAACCTTCTGAATCTGTTCAGCAGTCAGTGTCTCATATTCCATAAGAGCTTTGGCAATGCGTTCCAGTTCAGGCTTATGCGCTTCCAGAATTTCTCTTGCCTTATCGTGGCAGGTGTTGACAATCTTACGGACTTCCTGGTCGATTTCGAAAGCAACCTGACCAGACACATTATTCGGCTGGTTGTAATCTCTGCCTAAGAAGACATTCTCACTGCCGCTGTTATACTTGATCGGGCCAAGATCAGACATGCCGTACAAAGTAACCATATCCTTGGCCAGATGGGTAGCCCGTTCAATATCATTGGAAGCACCGGTCGTCACATCGTCAAAGAACATTTCTTCGGCAACTCTGCCGCCCATATAGGAAGTGATGGTAGCCATCAGATCATTCTTTGTGTCCATCATCTTTTCTTCCTTCGGGGTCATCAGGTTATAGCCGCCTGCCTGACCACGCGGGATAATGGTGACTTTCTGAACAACCTGGGCATTTTCCAGGAACAAACCGACAATGGCATGACCGGACTCATGATACGCAACCAGCTTCTTTGTTTTCTCGTCGTAAGTACGGGAAACTTTGGCCGGTCCCATCATGACTCTGTCAATGGCTTCGTCAATGTCAGCCATCGTAATCTGATCTTCGCTGTGACGAACTGCCATAATGGCAGATTCATTCAATACATTTTCCAGATCTGCACCGGAGAAACCAGGTGTTCTCTTGGCTAAAGCACCAAGATCAACGTTATTGGCAAAGTGCTTGTTTCTGGCATGAACCTTAAGAATAGCTTCTCTGCCTTTGCGGTCAGGAAGCGAAACCGTAATCTGACGATCGAAACGACCTGCACGCAATAATGCCGGGTCCAATACGTCAGGACGGTTGGTAGCTGCGATGACAACAATACCCTTGTTGTCTTCCATACCATCCATTTCAACCAATAACTGGTTCAATGTCTGTTCACGTTCATCATGACCGCCGCCGAAACCGGCACCTCTCTGACGCCCTACGGCATCAATTTCATCAATAAAGATGATACACGGTGCTGTCTGCTTGGCCTTTCTGAACATGTCACGCACACGGGATGCACCGACACCGACGAACATTTCGACGAAATCAGAACCGGAAATACTGTAGAAAGGAACATCTGCTTCACCAGCAACTGCCTTGGCAAGCAATGTTTTACCAGTACCCGGATGACCTGCTAACAAAATGCCCTTCGGAATTCTGGCACCCATCTTTTCAAACTTCTTCGGATATTTCAGATAATCGATGATTTCAGCCATTTCCTGCTTTTCTTCATCACACCCGGCAACATCAGAAAATCTGACCTTGACCTTGCCTTCCAATCTTGCCCTGGATTGGGAGAACTCGAAAGCTTTGCCGTTGGCACCCTGGGCACCATTCATCCGGTTGATCATCCATACCGCCAGACCTGCCATAAACAGGAAAGGCACGAAGGATAACAAAGTATTCAGGAAAATGTTGGAAGCATCCGCATCCACAAAGGAAACAGATGCATCATCATCGTCAAAATAAGTCTTGAATTTGGAGATTTCTTCACTTGTTGAAGGAACCGTTGTCTGTATTGTGACAGCTTTGCCGTTGGAATTGACTGTATTTGCCTTGATGACTGTGACGTTGGAACCAATCGAGAAACTTGCCTTGGAAATGTCTCCCTTTTCAACGACCTTTTCAAAATCGGCATAGGAAACATCCTGGGTAGAAGCCCCGTTGTTCAATGTAAACAAACTGGCAATGGCAATCAGAACAATCAGATACGGCAGCCAGCTAAGAAATTTATTTCTCTGCATCTGCACCCTCTCCTACTTTTTATAACACTCTTCTTTCAGGACACCGACATAAGGAAGACACCGGTATCTCTGATCAAAGTCCATACCGAAACCGACAACAAACTCATTGCCGACTTCAAAACCTGCATATTCAACCCGCAGATCATAAACTCTTCTGCTCGGCTTGTTTAACAAGGTAACGATTTCTACGCTTCTTGCCCCTCTTGCTAAGAGCACCTTGCGGATCGTTGCCAGAGTCCTGCCGGTATCGACGATATCTTCAACCAGGAGAATATCCAGACCGCGGATATTGGTATCCAGGTCCTTAATAATACGGACATCACCTGTAGATTCGGTTCCTTCATAAGAAGAAACATCCATGAAATCATATTGCAGATCAAGATCTATATGCTTGATCAATTCTGCCATGAACGGAACCGAGCCCTTCAACAAAGCAACTAACAGAGGCTTTTTTCCCTGATAATCCTTTGTAATCTCTGCTCCAAGTTCAGCAGCTCTTTTCTTTATATCCTCTTCACTGAATAAAACTTTCGCAATTGTACTTTCTTCCCACATGGTCAGAAGTCTCCTTTATATTGAGGATATTGTACCACATTGCATACCGGCCTGTCAGAGAAATGACCCTTGTCACAGCCGATGCCGGGGACTAATATTACTTCATTTCCGGAATTGATCACCACCGGCCATCCGCTTCTCAGAAAACGCGGAATTTTCCGATCTACAAAAAACCTCGCTGCCTTCTTTGTCCCGAAGCGAAGAGAAATCTGATCTCCTTTTCGGAAATTGCGGATCGTTACCGGAAAGTCCTCTTCTTTCAAAGTCACAGCATACACTGAAGGCTTCCCTGGTTCGATTGAAAAGCAGGGATGAAGATCATATTCTTTATTCACTTCTGCCTGCAGTTCTTCGGCATTATGATAGATGAAGGTATAGGGCTTTATCTCTGCATGCATGAAAAAGAACCCATCTTTCTGAACAAGAATTTCCCCATGAACCGGCAGCACAAAATCTCTTTGTTTCATCAGGACCGCATCCATCTCCTGAAGATGTTTCCGGGTAACTTTATCCTTCGCCTGCGCTTCTTCCGGCTCAATTACCAGCCTCAATAAACACAGACGGTCTTCTTCCTCCAGTTTCCGATACTCATCAAGACTTACTCTATGGTCCTGCATCAGAGATAAGACAGAATTTCTTCTTTCTGTTTTTTCTGTATTTTTTTCTTCAATCTCTGCAAGAACCGCATCTCTTTCTGCTCTGCTCATCTTTGAAACAAGTGTCAGTCTTGTCCGGTTTCTGCTCAAAGATGTATCCGTGTTGGTTTCATCGATGTAGTACTTTACTTTATGATCTATGCAGTATTGTAAAAGATCCTGCTTCGTATATTTCAATAAAGGCCTTTTCACCAGAATACCGTGATACAGATTTTCTTCTTTGAGACCATACCAGGCAGGCACCAGGTTCTTTTCCTTCTGCATGAAATAAGTCTCCAGCAGATCATCTTCCTGGTGGGCAATCAGAACACCGTCAAAATTCCATTTCTTTACTAGCTCTGCAAAAAAGTCATAGCGCCATTCTCTTGCGCACGCTTCAAAATTTCCATTCCAGACAAAAGGATCATCCCTGACAAAACAGGGAATCTGATACTTCCGGCAATAAGAACGAACATACCGTTCCTCTTCTTCTGCCTGCTGGCGATGATGATAATTGACATGGGCAGCCGCAATATCCATTCCCTTTTCCCGGCACATATCAACCAGTGCCATAGAATCAGGACCGCCGCTGATGGCAGCCAGCCACTTTCCTGCAAGTTTCTTCATACAGAAAAAATTTTACCACACTACTGGAAATCCTGACTTTCCAGCATTTTCTTCAGCCGCAGTTCGACTTCGATAAACAAAGGATCCTGCACATCCAGATGCGCCATGACGGCAAAAACTCTGGCTGTATTGATAAAGCGCATATCATTGAGAAACAAGGTAGAAACTTTCCGCATGCCTTCCACTTTTCCAAGACGCATTAAACACACATTTCCTTCCGGGTTTTCAAGCGGATCATAGGCTTTCTGATAATCGGAGACATTGCTTGTCATCGGTACTACCAGAGCCTTTTTGTAACAGATTTTTATAATCAATCCGAAATGCTGGAAACCCATCTCATTGAGATAGGTCTGGCCGTAATCGATCCAGCAGATGTCACCTGTCTGCACATGAACACCAGCCTCTTCCCCTGAGGGCAGCCTGGACCTTGTCAGGTAGTTTTCTTCTGAAATCATGCACTGACCGATATGATCCGGCATCCATTGACGATAGAACCTTCTTCTGTCACTTAAGTATTGACGCATTGTACTTTGCATAAGACAAACCTTCCTTCTGCTAGTATCTACACGCCGGAAAAGCAAAGTCTATGAAAGAAAAAAGAAGATCACTTTCTCAGCAGATCCTCTTCACTTTCCTTCTCAATATAAACAGGTCTCTTCTTGACTTCCAGATACGTCTTGGCCAAATACTCACCGATAATGCCTGTGCACAACAACTGAATACCAGAGCAGAAAAGAATGATGACTACCAGGGATGGCCAGCCGGCAACCGGATCCCCGAACAGCAATTTACGAACGATGATAAAGATAATGCCGATGATGGACAAGACAAAGAAGAAAATCCCGAACCAGGCGGCAATTTCCAAAGGCCGGGTCGTATAACCTACCAGACCATCAATGGCATAGTAGAACAAACTCCGGAAAGACCAGCTTGTTCTGCCTGCTTTGCGCTCAACATTTTCATACTGGATCCACTTTGTATTGAAACCGACCCAGGAGAAAATACCCTTGGAAAAACGATTATATTCACTCATGGATAAAACCGCATCACACATTTTACGATTCATGACCCGATAGTCACGGGCACCATCCATGATCTGTGTATCAGAGCCATGATTGACCAGGCGGTAGAACATTCTTGCAAAGAAGGACCGTACCGGCGGTTCCCCTTTTCTGGTAATTCTTCTGGTTGCACAGCAATCGTATTCCCCGCTTTCTACAGTCTCAATCATTTCCTTCAATAAAGACGGCGGATCCTGCAGATCGCAATCCATCACACAGACAAGATCCCCTTCTGCCCGTTTCAAACCTGCATACAGACCCGCTTCCTTGCCGAAATTACGGGAAAAGGAAATGTACTTCAATCTGGAATCTGACAAAGCATATTGTCTTAACAAAGCCAATGTCCCGTCTTTGGAACCATCATCTACGAAAATAATTTCATAATCGATCTTCAAAGCAGACAAGGTCTTTTCAATTTCTTTCCGATAATAAGGCAGTACTTCTTCTTCATTAAAACAAGGAACTACAATACTCAGCATCTTTCCTGCCTCCTGTTACTTAACGTCATCATTATAAACGAAACAAAGAAAAGAAAGGAAAAAAGCTGTCCCGAAGGACAGCTCTCTCTTCAATGAAGCAGAAATACGCAAAAGAAGGAACCTGTTAAGTATGCTAAGGCAAAAACAAACAGGAAATAGAGAACCTGTGCTTCTGCAGTATGTCCTCTTTTCAATAACTTCTCATAATCTGCAGCCCGCATGGCATAGAAAGAAACCAGAAAGGACAACAGATAAATTGCAGCTTTGAGGAAGAAATTAACAAGCGGCATTACTTTGTGCCGAAGATTCTGTCACCCGCGTCACCCAGACCCGGTACGATATAGCCGTTTTCGTTCAGATGATCATCCAGGGCAGCCAGATACAGATCAACATCCGGATATGCACTCTGTACAGCCTTGACGCCGTCCGGTGCACCAACCAGACATACTAACTTGATCTGCTTGGCACCTCTCTTCTTGACAGCTTCAATTGCATCAATTGCAGAACCGCCGGTAGCTAACATCGGATCAACGATCATGACAATTGCATCAGCCAGATTAGACGGGAACTTGGCAAAATATTCATGTGGTTCCAGAGTCTTTTCATCACGATACATGCCGATAAAACCAACCTTGGCTGTCGGTACAAGTCTTCTGATTCCGTCCAGTAAACCGATGCCGGCACGCAGAATCGGGACAATGACAACTTCTTTGGATAATTCAAAACCTGTGCAAGGGGCAACCGGTGTTTCAATCTGAACCGGCTTAGTCGGCAGATCGCGGCAGACCTCATATGCCATAAGTTCTGCAATTTCATCCAGATTTTCACGGAAATCCTTTGTAGTAGTAGACTTTTTACGCATCTGTGTGAGCTTATGCGTAATCAGCGGGTGATTTAATACCTCAAGCATGTATGCTCCTCCATTTCAATTTTCTGTCCTTTATAGTATTCCTTTTTGACCTGATTCGCAAGGTGATATAATTGAGCCATGAAGATCCTGTTTGCTCCTTTTATTACGCGTCCCGGCAAAGACGCATCTTATTTTCTGACCTGTCAGCTTGCCGCTGTTTTTCAAGCTGAAGGACACATCATAGCTGTCTGTGCACCTTCGGCCAATCATTTCCAGAATGCTGCTTTATATGACTCCCCGTCTGTTTCTGCTCATTTTCATAAGAAAAACGGCAAAGCATATGAAACCATGCTTTACAATGCCGGGGCTCTGGATCAGAAATTTCTTGAAGCAGATCTTTCTTCTCTGCTGAAAGCAATCAATCACTTCAAGCCGGATCTTATCATTACCATGCACAGACCCTGCGCCCTTGCGTCAGCTTTACTGACAAACACCAAAGTATGGACCATTGTAGAAAGCCCTATGTACCTCAGCCATCCTTTTCCTTCCTATCAGCTCCATGCCTTCAATCTGTTCCTTTCTGCTCATTCCTTAGTCCAGGTTCTCAATCTCCACTCTTTCTATGAACAAAGTGACCAGAAAATCGGCATCGGCAGTATTGAAACCCAGCCATGGGATCAGAATGAAAACATCTTCCGGATCGGCTCTGTCCTTTCTCACATGGAACACGCAAAACAGACCAACCGGGTCTGCATATATCTCGGTAATACAAATCTTTCTGATCGGAAATTAAAAAAAGTCATTCAGGATGCTTTTGCCGGGGCACCATACGCAGTCTATGCATGCATGCATAAGACAAAGAAGACAAAAAGCGAAAACATCCAGTATCTTGAAGAAGCAGATCCTGCTTTGTTAAATGGAGCGATAGCAGTCATCCATGACGGCAATGCCTTCTTCTATGATGCCTGTAACAGACTGGGCATTCCCCAGATCATTCTTACCGATAAAAGTGCTTCCAGATCTTATTACTCAAAAAGAAACGAGCGCAATCATACCGGCACTCTGATTGAAGAAGAACGCTTTTCCATGTCATCTTTATATGAAAACTACCGGAAGATCTTATCCGATGATGCTTATTGGAAAGCATGCCAGGACATCAAAGAAAAGACTGCCCGGGCAGGCAGTCCTGAAGACCTCAATTCATTACTGAATCAGATTGAAACAAAATAAGAATCAGTCAATTAAGCCAAGATGCTTGAATGCCTTGTACAGACCATCATTGTTGACATCGTCCGTGATATAGTCTGCCGCAGCCTTGCATTCCGGACCGGCATTGCCCATGGCAACACTATATCCGCAAAGCTCAAACATGGAAATATCAATCTTTGCATCCCCAAACGCGATTGTATCTTTCTTATCTGCACCCAGGTGCTTGAGAAGAACATCAATTGCGTGTTTTTTTGTAATGCCCGTCGGACCTAAATCACCATACAGAGCTTCTTCACCCTTGCCGCCCCAGGTATTGGCTTCAAGCTCAGGGAATTCGACCTTGGAATCCAGGTGGTCCTGATAAGATGAAAGAATGAAGGAAATCTTGTTTACATCATCTCTGTAGAGATCTTCACCCTGCAGGTGGATAAAACTATCCACAAAGCTCTTGCTGCTGATTTTTGCCTTTTCCAGATCTGCACCCTTGCCCAAAGCATACTTCACCATGACATCCGGCCCCTGTTCCAGCATATAGTCATTGCAATACATGCCGGAATTGGCTTCCAGATAGAAACCTAAGTGACGCTCATTACACCAGTCAACGATGTGCTTTACTTCTTCTTTTGTCAGACCCTGATGCATGACAACTTCGCCTTCACTTTCCACATAAGCACCGTTGCCGCCGATCATACCATCTGTTTCACACAGATGTCTCTGTTCGATTTCAGCCTTGGAACAGCCTGTGCAGAGATAAACCAGATGCCCGTTCTTTCTTGCCTGGTCAACTGCTCTGCCGGCACTTTCCGGCATCTTTGCTTCGTAGTCGATCAGAGTTCCGTCGACATCCAGAAATACGATTTTTCTTTCCATGGTTCCTCCTTGTTTATATGGAATTGTTATCAGTGAAACTTACTCACACGGGAATTCTAGCATACGTCTGCTATTTCCATCGTTCCAGAAACAGGAAACAGATCACCATATACAGAAAAGCGTACAAATTTCCTGTACGCTGTAAGAAATGATACAAATTTATCCTTTGGCAAAAACGGGAAAATGGTTGTCTTTTCCGTATTCTGTGATTTTCTTTATTGCCTGCAGCCAAGCTGAATTGCTTTTTTCACAGCCTGCTCTGTCTGTTCATTATCCAGCAGCCATGTGCCTGGTCCAGGTTTCGGAATTTTTACGCCGTTTGAAAGTTCATAAGTTTCATTGCAGATCATGTCTGATTCCTCCTTTACAGCTTTGCATATTCTTCATCGCTGACCGGGGGGGACTTCTGACAGACGGGATCGCGCATCTGGCAAAATAAGAGATAGGAAACTATGAAAGACAGCTGCAATATCCCGGATCAAAAAGAAAAGAGCCGAAACCTGTATACAGACTCCTGCCCCCTGAAACAACTTTATTGTCAGATCATAAGATCTGCAATTGCAAAAAGCGCAGCATTCCCGCTCATGTACACTTTATTTCCATCTTTACGGCAATATAAAATACCGCCTCTTTGGGAAGCCTGATACGCAGTCAGTTCATTGCCCAGGCTTCTAATACTGTGACAATGCCCGGATCCGCAGACCGGATCTTCCGGCACTTTCAATTTCGGTGCAAAGCTTCTGGACACGCAGTCATACTCACTGCCGCGGGCAGCTGCATGCTGTAAAAGTCCCGGTAAAACAGCCAGCTTTGCCTGATCAGGACCCATCTTTCTGACATCCTCTTCCTTGCCAAAGATGCAGAGAAGATTTCTTCCCATCTATGCTTCAGGCGGACGGATACCAAAGGCATCCGCCATTGCATCCGTGGCCGGAACCTGCTTCAGATCATAAGCAGAAAATTCCATTTCATACCTGGCGCCGTCTCTTCTTACAATCAGATCACCGCTCAATATTGTAAAAGTAATGGAAGAAAGGTCTTTGACATAGTAATTCATAAGTACATAAGCAGCCGCAGGCGTTGCGTGTCCGCAAAGATCGATCTCTCCGCCCGGCGTAAACCAGCGCAGATGATATTTTTCGCCTTCTTCTTTGGATACATACTTTACGCAGCCTGGCTGCCCGCAAATACATGATCAGTAAATGCATCTGCAATAAATTGCTCTATCATTTTTCTTCTTCACTCTGCATGCAGCAGTCTTTGATAAATCTCATAATCGATATCTTTGTAAACATTGAAGATAATCTTCATATCGATGTTGGTTTCCGAAAGAAACTCTCTCACAGTACTTACTGCAATCTGACCTGCCTTCTGGTTTGGAAACATGAATACACCAGTCGATATGCAGCATAAGGCAAGACTCCTGATCTCTTTTTCCTGTGCCAGTTCCAGAATGGAACGATAACAGGATTTCAATAAATCTACATGTCTTTGTGTCAACGGACCTTCTACAATCGGACCGACGGTATGAATAATATACTTTGCCGGCAGATTGAAACCAGGCGTGATCTTTGCGTGTCCCGGCAATTCAGGATGCCCCTGTTTCTGAATGATCTCATTGCAATAAAGACGCAGCTCAATGCCCGCTCTGGATCCGAGAATATTGCCTATCTGCTGCTGTATTTTGCGGTTGTGCGGCTGAATGACAAGACAGATCCTGTTACCGGCCTGCCTAACCGCAATGCCTTCAATACCGTCTTCTTTCATCGTCAGAAGCCATGCCGGACGATCGTTTTCTTCGATCTGAACCACCTCAAGCAGTATAACGATACCTATGGTCATTCTACCGGCGACAGCTATCTCAGAGCCTTTGCTTTGACGATGCAGGAAAAGCTTACATCCTATGGAAAGCTCTATCGTACCGGTGGAGATGAGTTCTGTTTTCTTTCCGATCACAAGGCAGATGAGCTGAAAAAGATCCTGGATCAGATCCGTAAAAACGGCCGCAGCAATCCTCTTTATGGAGACTATCCGCTGGACTTTGCGTTCGGGGTCAGTGAAAAGAAAACGGATGAAACTAATGAAGCGCTGTACATGCGGGCTGACTCTCTGATGTATCTTGATAAGCGCAGAATGAAAGAAAATGCACGTTCTGATACGGATGAAAGATGGAACTGAACACGGAAGAATGCGATGCAGATAAATTGACTGACATTGCGAAGATTATTACAATAGTGCAGTAAAGTATACTGAAAACTCTCTATTCAGACTTTTACAGGCTTTTCATATAATTGCAAAGCGCATCAGACAGAGGGGAATCAAATGACCGGCAAATCTTCAGGGACTTATATTATTGACGATGAATATAATGTTATTACAGTGAATCAGACTATTCTTGACCTTTATCCATCTCTTGAAGTCGGAAAGAAGTGTTATCAGTGTCTGATGAACCGGAATGAACCATGTCTGCCCTGTCCGGTTGCCAATCATGTGATGGGACCGCGGACCTACATGGATCCGATCCGGAAGATCTATGAAACGGTGGATGCGGTAGAAGTCAATCTGCCTGATGGAAGGCTGGGCCATGCCCTGGTTATGAGTACGGTCGGTGAAAGCGAAACAATCGCAGCCCGGCTGCCCCGTACGAAAAGAGAGCTGGAAAGACTGCTGGATCAGGAATACTATGACACCCTGACGGAAGGATATACCCGCAAGGGTTTCATTCGTGACGTCGAACAGATCTTTTCACGTTCTGATAAAACAGATTATGCCATGATACTGTTTGATATCCGCAACTTCAAGGCAATCAATGAGACATTCGGAATTGAAGGCGGCGATCAGATGCTCAGGTATGTTTACCAGTTTCTGGCAGGCAGCTGGCTGAAGCCTTCTGTATCAGCCCGGATTGAATCAGACTGGTTTCTGTTTCTTGTACCGAAAAAACATCTTCAGGAAGACCATCTGTATTCCCTTCTCACGCTGGAAGTACCTGAAGACAACAGAACCATTCAGATACATCTGCGCTGCGGCATCTATTACGTAGAAGAGACAGCGGCATCTGTTTCCAATATGGTTGACTGGACTATCCTTGCCAAGCAATCTGCCGATCACAGCAGATTTGACGGCTATGCCGTATTTTCATCCGATCTGCGTGCCAAGTATGTCGATCAGGCGGAAATCATATCCGGATTTGCCGGCAGTCTGAAAAACAGAGAGTTTGTAGTCTATTATCAGCCGATCATTGAAGCTTCTTCGGGAAAGCTCTGCGGGGCTGAGGCATTAGTCCGCTGGAATCATCCCGGTCAGGGATTCATCATGCCTGGAAGATTCATCCCTGCCCTTGAAAGCTGCGGCTTCATCACCATGCTTGATCAGTATGTTCTGAAACATGTTTATGCACTGCAGGAACAGCTGGCCGAAAAGAATCTTCCCACTGTGCCGATTTCCGTAAATCTGTCCAGACAGGACTGCTATAACAATGACTTCATGAACAGTCTTTTCACTATGGCGGAGAACAGTCCCCTGCCGGCGGACCGGATCAGTTATGAAGTGACGGAGACTTCGGTTGCCGTACTTGGTGAGAACTGTTCCTATCTTCTGGAACAGATCCGCAAAATCGGTGCCAGAGTGCTGTTGGATGATTTCGGCAGCGGCTATTCTTCCCTTGGCATGATCGGCAATTATTCATTTGATGTCGTCAAAATAGATAAGTCATTCATCGATCAGATCGAAACAAAACCTTCTGTACGGGCCGTCATTGATTCTACGATCAGTATGTGCCATCAGCTTGGTCTTCTGACCATAGCGGAAGGTGTGGAGAAAGTCAGCCAGCTGAATTTTCTGAAGGACAGAGGCTGTGATTTCATCCAGGGCTATTATTATTCCAAACCGCTGAAGGAAGAAGATTTCCTGGCTTACCTGTCTGCTTCGGAAATATCTCTTCCGGATCGTTCCAGAAATCTTGAGAAGAATCAGAACCATGCCCTGGATCTTTATAACATCATGGATCTGGTTGATCATTCCGGTCAGTTCATCCAGGTATGTCATCCGGAAGATTACAGTATGGTTTATGCCAATGCACAGACGCGGGCAATCTCCGGCCATCCGGATCTTGCTTATGAAGGCACCAGATGCTATCAGTATATGCTTGGCCTGGATGCGCCCTGCGGTCACTGTCCGATGAAGTTCATGGGAAATGACAGCGAAAAGGAAATCGAAGTGGATGACGGCGCGCATATCTTCTCCCTGAAAGCCAGATATACCGTCTGGAATGGGCGGAAAGTATTTATTGAATACGGCCGTGATATCACTGCCACCAAGAAATCCCAGCACCGCTATACCGATCAGATCCGCGGTATTCTTGAAAGCATTCCGGAAGGACAGGGCGTCTTCCATGTCGACCTGACTGCCGATCAATGGCTGAGCTCCGGCGGCAATGCCAAAAATGCCAGAGATATGCAGAATATCAGTGATGTCGATACGCTGATTCATAAGATAGCCTCCTTTGTTCCGACCGAAGAAGGACAGAAGCTGTTCTTCGATACCTTCAGCCGGGAAGCACAGCTGAAAGCAAAATCCGAAAACCATCATCAGATCGTTCTGGAAACAGAATCCTATTATGATGACCTTTCAATCCGCTGGTCCCGCATCACTGCACATCTGATTGAAAACCCGGAAACCGGTCATATGGAAAGTATTATCTACGGTGTCGATATTTCCAAAGAGAGAACGCATATTGAGGATGTCGAGCGGGAGCGGCAGCGGGAAAGCATGGAGAAGGAACAGCTCAGACATCAGATCGATGAAACAATGGAACTGTACCAGCAGGCTGACCGTGACCGCCGCTATGACTATCTGACAGGCCTGGGCAGCAGACTGGAACTGCATGACTACCTGAAAAAAGCCGAAGCACAGGATAACAGACCCATTAAGGCTGTCATGATGATGGATATAGATAACTTCAAGCACATCAATGATACTTATGGACATGATGCCGGAGATGTGTGTCTCAGAATCATCGGCCAGGAACTGATCGACTTCGGAGTCCGCCACGGCATCACCTTCTATCGCTTCGGCGGTGAAGAAATCGTCGGTCTCATTCATGGCAGTAAAACAGATGTCGCGGTGACAATTCACTCTCTTCTGGATCAGATCCGCTCTCAGCCGATTATCCTTTCTGATGGTCAGGAGATCTTCATCACTGCTTCCATCGGCTATACGGCTGAAGCAGATAATTATCAGGATATGATAACCGAGGCAGACCACGCCATGTATGAAGCCAAGAAAAACGGCAAGAACCAGGCCGCCTGTATGGATTAAACATCAGGCGGCTCACCAAACGGTTTGGGGGATTGAATAAACTCCATGGGGGATCTCATGGGGGACCGAATCAGAAGTGAAGCTAAAGAAACCCACGTTTACATGAT
>OMXQ01000104.1 GCA_900315065.1 uncultured Erysipelotrichaceae bacterium | reverse complement strand
ACGCTTACCTCATTTACATATGTGAGTATAGCTGAAGGTCAGAGAAGGGCTGTACGTTCCAAGGTACAACGCCAACACTTAGCTAGAAAAGAGCGATAAAAAAAGAAAAAAGGAAGTTCATTTTTTCAGAAACTCCCTTACTAATGAAACAAAGTACAAAGAACCAGTCACCACAACCGATCCTTCTTCACCAGAACATGCTTCTTTCAAAGCCTCTTTCCAATCTGTTCTGACAAGGCTGCCAGGCACAGCCAGATCCTTCAGATCATCTGCTCTGCTGTTATCGAAATGGGTCACAAACATCTGATCCGCAAAAGAACAATACGCTTCCGCCATGGAACGCGCCGGCTTGTCTTTCAAAGCAGAATACACAATCCTTACAGGCCGCGGCAGAATCTTCATGCTCTCCAGCAATGCCTTCATGCCTTCTTCGTTATGGGCCCCGTCCAATATCACCAGAGGCTTCTCATTGACAACTTCAAACCTGCCTGGCCATTGTGCTTTCATCAGGGCTTTATGAACTCTTTCAGTATGAATATTGATGCCAAGCATCTCTGCACAATACAAAGCCAATGCGGCATTCTTTTTCTGATACTGGGCGTAAGAAGAAAGATGATACTCCTCTCCTTCAAACATAAATGTACGCAAGCCGTGATCATACCAGGCCGGACACACAGAATATGCACAATGCCGCCGGGCTGCCTGATAACGGAAAACACTTTCCACTTCCCTCTTCAGCCTGGAGGAAACCAGTCTTCCATAGGGCTTCATGATCCCTGCTTTTTCAAACCCGATCTGCATCAATCTGTGTCCCAATATCTGCATATGATCATACGCAACACTTGTCACAACCGACAAAACGGAATGCGAAATCACATTGGTATTGTCCAATCTTCCGCCAAGACCTGCTTCCATGATTGCATAATCCACTTTCTGATCCCTGAACCACAGAAAAGCAATAACACAATCGATTTCAAACATGCCAAGATTTTCAATTTCAATCTGATCGGCAAACTGCATCAGATACGAATGAAAAACATCTGCTCCAATGATCTCATCATTGATCCGGATCCGATCCCGATGCGTCATCAGATGAGGACTGGTAAACAAGCCGGTCCTGTATCCTTCTGCCCGCAGAATTTCCTTCAGATCATTGCACACAGAACCCTTGCCGTTGGTACCGGTCACATGAATGATCTGCAGCTTTTCCTGCGGATCACCAAGCCTATGCAATACTCTTTTCAATGGCTCCAGGCCATGATTGGGATTGCGCCTGGACATAACCCATTCTTCACTATATTTTTCAGACATTGGGAATCTGCCAATCGATAGGCGTTCTGCCGTTTTCTATCAGATAAGTATTTGCTTTGGAAAAATGATGACACCCGAAGAAACCGCGGTAGGCACTTAATGGAGAAGGATGCGCAGCCTGCAGAACCAGATGCCTGCTTTGATCAATCAGGCCGGCCTTGTTTCTTGCATTGGTTCCCCACAAAAGGAAAACCACATGATCGCAATCCGCATTGATCTTTTCAATGACGTGATCCGTAAAGACATCCCATCCCTTTCCGGCATGAGAATTAGCTCTTCCTCTTTGCACTGTCATCGTCGTGTTCAATAAGAAAACACCCTGCTTTGCCCACGGCATCAGATAACCGTTGTTGGGAATATAACACCCGAGATCATCCTGCAGCTCTTTATAAATATTCTGCAAAGACGGCGGAATCTCAATACCGACATTGACAGAAAAACACATGCCGTGCGCCTGGTGAGGCTCATGATAAGGATCCTGTCCCAGGATGACGACTTTGATGTCTTTCAGCTCGCAGTTTTCAAAAGCCGCAAAGACCTGAGACTTGGGCGGATATACTTCGTGACGCGCATATTCTTCATGCACAAAAGCTGCCAGCTTTCTGAAATAGGGCTGCTGCCATTCTGCCTGCAGCCATGGCCACCAATCGTTATGAAGCAAATGGATCATCCTTTCTGAAATGATGTCTTGCAAACAAGACTACAATGACGCCGGCAGCCAATGCACCGCCGATCTTATAGAATAAAGTCCAGTCTGTTTCTATTTCCGTTTTCTCTTCCTTTTCTTCCTGGTGAGAAGGAGAAGTTTCTTCTGCTTTGGAAACACCTGCATAAACATCAACGTCCTGCTGGACATTTTCCAAAGGTCTCTGTCCTTTATCGAGTATGACTTTGTGATATGCCACCGGATCAAACTTGTCACCAAGCTTGTCTTCAGCTTCTTTGCGCATCGTCTCAAACTTCATCAGACCAACTCCGTAAGGAAGAATGGTACCAGGATTCTCACGCACAAAAGAAACCAGCTGGGAAGCCATTTCACTATTGAAGCCGAATTCATCCAGCTTCTTTGCAACATCCTTTTCACTCCAGCCAAGCCCATTGACGCCAAGATCTGCCAGAGCATCCAATGCGTAATTGGCTCTTTCATTAAACACAGCATCAGCCTGCGCTTCAATCGAAAGCGGGGAATACTTCATGGAAATACCTTCCACATACATCGCCCAGCCTTCGGTATACCCCAGCGTAGAAAGACAACGATACAATAATGAATCATCCTGCTGCTCAAAGTAATTCATCTGATACATATGGCCAGGCACGCCTTCATGCGCAAGCGTCATATAAAGATCAATTTCATCATCCACTGCATCCTTGTTGATCATGATGACATTGTGTTCTTTCCAATCAACCGGCGGCTGCATATAGTAAGCAACGATGTTATCATTGGCAACACTTGGATCCAGATAATCCGCTGAATACGGAAGCTCTCCGACTTCCGGCATTTCAGAATTCAGATGGGAAATATGATAATCGATGATTTCATCCGGTGAATCAAACCCCAGGGAATCTTTTCCGCTGCCGCTGCCGAATGTCTGCATGTCATCCCTGTATTCATCGATGCATGTATAGATATAGTCTTCCAGATCCGAAACCAGATCCTGAACACTTTCTTCCGTGGAACACTTGTTGCGGACCAGCTGACGGTAATACTCAGCACCATCCTCCATAGCATAGACACCTTCATCTACGCACTTGTCTCTGAGCTTTTCCAATTCTTCCCCGCACTTCTTATAGGCAGGCAGGAAAGAATTCAGGACAAGGTCTTTGTTCTGATCTTCATATTTCTGAATGTCTTCTTCACTCAGGCCGTCTACGTCTTTGAGATGTTCATTGAACATGACAATCAGGCTGTTTTCATCGTTGTTTTTTTTCGTAACGTCTTTGATCTGGCTTTCGGTTTCATCCAGGGCATTACTGGTCATGAAATAGCCCTTGTCTGCCTGTTCCTGCGTTACTTTTACAGCACCTTCCAGATAATCAGGCACGCTCTTTACAATGGAAAGATACGCATCTACATCATCCTTGTCATAAAAAACATAATTGGTCAGATTGGTGACAATGCCGTTGATAATTCCTTCCGAAGGCAGGAAATAGAAAGAAAAATAAGGATACTCCTCGAGATTGATCGTATTTTCCAATTCAAACTCGAAAATATCATATTCATTCTTTTCCTTGTCGCTCAGAGAATCATAATCATAGCTATGCAGCTGATCCAGTAATTTCTGATTCTCATCCTTTTCTTCGGTATCATCGAGATCATAAACTTTACCCACCAAAGGATCAGGCATCTCCACGTCATACTTCGATGGATCCCGGATTGTAAAATGCATGGTCATATAGTCCTGGGACAGCATCTCCAGAGAACTATTATTCACAAAATCAGAAAAAGATTCTTCTTCCGCAAAAACCGGCGACGGCACTGCTGTGACTGTTAATCCAGCTGCCAGCAATAAGCTTCCCAAACGTTTCCAGATGTGCATAAAATACCTCCCATCCAGCAATACTCATATTTTAGCAAAAACAAAGAAGGTCATCAGAATTTCTTCTGACAACCTTCCTGAATAAGAAAACAAGAAAGAAATAAGAAATAAATTATTCCTGGCTGGTCATGATGACCTTCATGGAAACACTTGCATCATCCGCAATCCGGAAAGCTTCTTCTGCCTGCTCAACCGGAATTTCGTGGGAAATCATGGTCCTGCCGATATCCTTATTGGCATTGATCAGAGAAATAGCTTCGGAAACATCAGAAAGACTGTACATGACAGAGCCCCTGATTGCCAGGCTGTTGTACATCACATCTTTCAGGCACAATTCCACGTCTTTCCGATAGACGGCAAGAATGGTAATCTGGCCGGTATACTTGCCATAAGTAATTGCTTCTTTCAGAAGCGAAGGAACTCCTGCTGCATCAATCCAAAGATCCACATCCGGTACCAGGCCTTTGGTTGCAGAGATTGCATGCCCATATCTTTTCGTCAATTCTTCAATCATGTTTGTCTTCATGGTATGCAGCGGCAGGAAACCGGCATCTTCTGCCTTCTTCAATCTGACCTCATTGATATCCGCAATCGTGATATTCTTTACGCCCTTGTGACTGAGATACAAAGCCGCATTCATGCCGATGATGCCGGCTCCGAAAATAACAACATGCGTATTTTCCCTTACCGGATATTTTTTCACGCCGCACATGGAAACACAGAAAGGCTCTGTCAATGCCCCTTCCGCAAATGACATCGTATCCGGCAAAACAAACAGATCCTGATTTTCAATCGGATCATGAATCAGAATATATTCTGCATCTCCGCCGACATAGGCATATGGTTCTTACGGTGCATAATTGACAAGCTTCTGTGACAAGTTGCAGACAAAAACTCTTGTACCTGTTTTCCAGCTGCTGTTTTCACCTGTTCTGCAGATAATGCCGCTCATCTCATGACCAAATCCCATCGCTTTGCCAGACCGATAGGACGCAAGATCTGTGCCGCAGATCCCTCTTGCCATGATTTTTACCAATACATCCTTGTCAGAAACTGTCGGAATTTCTCTCTCTCTGATACTGACCTGTTTTACGCCGTCCACAAACAAACACTTCATGATGAAATCCTCCTCATTGCTTACATCCGCAGTATAGAGGAATTTTTTTCCAATTTCTTTTTCCCCATGCATATTTCCCTACATATAATAAAAATATGTAGGGAAAAACATGAATAAGAGAACAAGCGAAACAAGAAAGAAACTATACCTTGCAATGGGAACACTGCTCAAAGACAAAAAACCGGAAGAAATCACTGTAAAAGAACTCTGCAAGACTGCTCAAATTCATAGGACAACCTTCTATGACCACTATAAAAGCCCGCAGGCCCTGTACCGCGAGATGTACGAAAACCTGGTCACAGAAATGATCTCTTCTGCTTCCGATATGGATCTTACCCTGCGCAAGATCGGTACAAGATTGTGCAATATTGCTTTGCACAACAAAGACTTTTTCCTCTATGCCAGTCAGAATACTGACTTTGTAGAAAACATTGTTGAGAAAATGACAACCTGGAGTCAGAACCTCGATGTTTCATATTTTTCTTATACCGATGCGAAAGATCAGAAATACGCCCAGCTTTTTTCCTGGGCAGGAGTCATAGCTGTCATCAGGGAATGGCTGCTTTCCAAAGACAGTCATACGCCTGAAGAAATATCGCAGCTGATGGAACAGCTGAATCTGAAAGGATTGTTTGGCAAAAGCAATAAAAATACGCTATGTTCGAGCTAAGTGTTGGTCCCGGTATCTGAATTAGTCTCCGCAAATATGCCATAGTGGTATTCCTCGTAGGCCGTGCGGAGATCTATCG
>OMXQ01000135.1 GCA_900315065.1 uncultured Erysipelotrichaceae bacterium | reverse complement strand
ATTCTACTTTATTGCAGGTCAAGTTGACCACCTCACAGTGGGATTCTTTCATGTGCGCTACTTTTTCTATATGCTCTACGTTTTATTCATACTTTGATTCCAGGATTCCGGGAGAAAGGCAAATCCATACCATGAATACTGGAATTTCGGAAATGAAAGAGAAATACATCGTATGATGGAAAAGTCACATGCGAAAAAAATGCATAGAAGGGGGAAAGTATGAATAAATTGACACATGAGCAGGAACAGGCAATTATGACTTACCTGGGGCAGATTTATCGGAAAGCCAGTACCATCCTGAAGCTTTATGATGAAAATGGTTCCTGCCGGAGGGGAGATGCAGCTTACGACAATCAGTATGAACTGGTGGAGATCATTGACGGCGTATTAAAAGCGTGTTCACCCTCGAGCCAGCTCATCATCGAAAACGAATATCTGAAAAACCATGAACCCAAGTGGTTTATCTCCTATTATGCGGAATCCACGTATTACCGCTATCGGAGTGCTGCTGTGAATGAGTTCCTGAATCTGTATATGTCTTTATAACAGGATGAATGCGCTTGCAGAACTGATTGAACTGAGACGAAAAGATGATAAAATAATAACAGGGAGCGTTCATGCAGAATTTACGATTGTCTGATAAGAACAATTTACAATAATTAAGAATCATAATGACACAGAAGGAGGGCATAGCTGCCCGGTATCAATTTCTGCACGATAATCAAAGCATTGGTATGAACACGTCTCTATATGCAATCAGGAGGAACTAACAAAATGTTGAAGGGAATTGCTGCTTCACAAGGTATCGCAATTGCAAAGGTCTACAAGCTTGTACAGCCTGTTGTCGAAGTGACACAGACAGAAGCTGACCCGGAAAAGGAACTCGCTAAGCTGGACGCTGCTTTCAAAAAGACAGTCGCTGACATTGAAAAAATCAAGGCAGTCGCTTCCAAGAGCCTCAAGGCTGAAGAACTCGCTATCTTTGATGCCCATCTGATGATGGCTAATGACCCGGAATTCCGCAATATGATCGAAGATGAGATCAGAAATTCCAAAGTTAATGCTGAATTTGCTGCCAAGAGCGTAGCTGATAACATGGTAAGCATGTTTGAAGCTATGGACGATGAATACATGAGAGGCAGAGCTGCTGATATCAAGGACGTTTCTTTCCGTCTGCTGTGCAACCTGGCCGGCAAGGAAATTCCAAACCTCGCTACATTGGATGAACCGGTTGTTATCGTTGCCAAGGATCTGACACCGTCTGATACAGGTTCCCTGAATAAGGAATTTGCCAAGGGCTTTGCTACAGAAGTAGGCGGCCGTACATCTCATTCTGCCATCATGGCAAGATCTCTTGAAATTCCGGCTGTTGTCGGTGTCAAGGGTATTCTGGATACTGCCAATGCCGGTGACACTGTCATTCTGGATGCATTGAATGGTGAAGTTATCCTGAATCCAAGTGAAGATCAGATCAAGGAATATACAGCTAAGCAGGAAGCTTTCCTGAAGGAAAAGGAAGCTCTGAAGGCTATGAAGGATCAGCCTTCTGTTTCTACTGACGGTCACAAGGTTCTCTTAGTCGGCAATATCGGTTCTCCAGCTGATGTTGAAGGCGTTATTGATAACGGCGGCGAAGGTGTCGGTCTGTTCCGTACAGAATTCCTGTATATGAAGAGTGAAGATGACTTCCCGAATGAAGAAACACAGTTTGCTGCATATCGTCAGGTTCTTGAAGGCATGAAGGGCAAGCCGGTAGTTATCCGTACATTGGATATCGGCGGTGACAAGAAGCTGAAGTATTATTCCTTCCCTGAAGAAATGAACCCGTTCTTAGGTGTTCGTGCTATTCGTTTCTGCCTGCAGAGAAAGGATATCTTCAGAACTCAGTTAAGAGCATTGCTGAGAGCTTCCGCTTATGGTCATCTCTGCATCATGTTCCCGATGATTGCTACAGTCAATGAATTCCGTGAAGCAAGAGCTCTGTATGATGAAGAAAGAGCTAACCTGATCAAGGAAGGCGTCAAGGTCGGCGATGATGTTGAAGTCGGATGCATGATCGAAATTCCGGCTGCTGCAGTTCTTGCTGATCAGCTGTCCAAGTATGCTGACTTCTTCTCTATCGGTACCAACGACCTGATCCAGTACTCCATGGCTGCTGATCGTATGAGCCAGGCTGTTTCCTATCTGTATCAGCCTCTGAACCCGTCTATTCTGCGTCTTGTCAAGATGACAATCGACGGTGCCCACAAGAACGGCAAGTGGTGCGGTATGTGCGGTGAAATGGCTGGCGACGAACTGGCTGCTCCGGTTCTGTTAGGTCTGGGTCTGGATGAATTCTCCATGTCCGCAACTTCTATCCTTCGTGCCCGTAAGATGATCAATGGTCTGAGCTACGAAGAGATGAAGACAATGGCTGCCAAGGCTGTTGAACTCGACAGAATGGAAGATGTTGTTGACCTCGTCAAGAAGTCCATCGCCAAGTAATTCTGATTATTCATATCAATGAAGCAGATTTTCTCCGGAAGGTCTGCTTTTTTTTACCCTGCTTTCTTTGATATGTGAATCCGGAATGTTAAATGTTCATATACAGTCTGGCACCTTTGTTCATAATACTCCCGTCTGAGTAGTGTTTATTCATCGCTCTTTTCTAGCTAAGTGTTGGCGTTGTACCTTGGAACGTACAGCCCTTCTCTGACCTTCAGCTATACTCTCATATGTAAGCGAGGTAAGCGTAT
>OMXQ01000034.1 GCA_900315065.1 uncultured Erysipelotrichaceae bacterium | reverse complement strand
CGCTTACCTCATTTACATATGTGAGTATAGCTGAAGGTCAGAGAAGGGCTGTACGTTCCAAGGTACAACGCCAACACTTAGCTAGAAAAGAGCGTATTTCGTATACACATTTTGGAAAATGACTAAAAGTCAGTCTTTATACATTGACTGAAGGTCAGCGGAAGCTATAATCTACGATGTAAATGACGAACGGTCATTTTAAAGGGGGAAAGTAAATGCGTAAGTTTGCACACTTTATAGTCAAATTCCGCAAGTTAGTTATTGTCGCAGCAATTGCCCTGCTGATCCCGTCTTTGTTCGGTGCAGCAGCTACAAAGATCAACTACGATATTCTGACCTACCTTCCTTCAGACCTGGATTCCATGGTCGGCGAGCAGTACCTGGAAAACGATTTCGATCTGGCAAGTTCTGCCATGATTACCGTTGAAAATATGCCGACTGCACAGATTCTGGATCTGAAAGGCAAGATTGATCAGGTAGACGGCGTTTCCGAAACTTTCTGGGTTTCCGATGCCATCGACACCACCATTCCAAGCGATATGCTTCCGGATGAAATCCACGATTTCATGTTCAACACCGACAAGGGTGCAACCATGTTGATCGTCAGATTCGAAGAACCTGGTTCTTCCACAAGAACCATGAATGCTTTTGCCAAGATCAAGACAATATGCAAAGGCGAAGCTTATATCGGCGGCATGTCAGTCATTCTGCAGGATACAAAGTCAATCGTCGATGGTGAAATGCCGATGTACATCATCATTGCCGTTGCCGCATGTATCGTTGTTCTGTGGCTGGGCATGAAGTCCAATGCAGTTCCATTCCTGTTTATGATGGGCTTGGTATTCCCGATTCTTTACAACTTCGGAACCAATATCATCTTCGGTAAAATTTCCTATATTACGGAAGCTCTGGCAACGGTATTGCAGTTAGGCGTTACGATGGACTATTCCATCTTCCTGCTGCATCGATACGAAGAAGAAAAATTAACAAGTTCTACTGATGAAGAGGCTATGGAAAAAGCCATCGTCAATTCCGGCGTTTCCATTTCCGCTTCTTCTCTGACAACAGTTGCAGGTTTCCTGGCATTGTGCACAATGCGTCTTACCTTAGGTACGGATATTGGTCTGGTTATGGTCAAGGGCGTATTGTTAGGCGTCATTTCTACCGTTACGATTCTTCCGTCTCTGATTCTGTGCATGCGAAAGTGGGTATACAGAAGAGAACACAGAACACTGATTCCGCGTCTCAGAAAAGTTTCCTTCTGGGTTACCAACCACTTCAAAACAGTCATTGCGATCTTCGCTCTGGTCATGGTGGTCTTCGGACTTGCTTATCCTAGAGTTGAACAATACTACACCTTGTCTGATTCTCTGCCGCAGGATATGACCGGTATCGTCGGCAATAAAAAACTGAAGGAAGACTTCAACATGAATTCTTCCTACTTCATCATTATTAATGACACGATGAAGGACGACCAGGTCAGAGAAATGACTGACAAGATTGAAAGCGTTGACGGCATCAATTCCGTATTATCGCTTCAGAAGTTTGTCGGTGCCGGTATTCCGGAAGACATTCTGCCGGATATCGTCAGTGATAACTTCTATGCTAACGGCAAGGAAATGTTACTGGTCAACTCTGAACTCAAGGCTGGCACAGATGAAGTCAATGATCAGATTGACCAGCTGAATTCCATCGTCAAGGAATACGATGCAGAAGGCGTCATTACTGGTGAAGCACCGATGACCAAAGACCTGATTGAAATTGCGGATGTCGATTTCCGCAACGTCAACTGGATTTCCATTATTGCAGTATTTGCAATCATTGCCTTGTCCTTCAAGTCCTTGTCCATTCCGGTTCTCTTAGTCGCAAGTATTGAATCTGCCATTGTCATTAACATGTCCATTCCTTATTTCACAGGAACTGTTCTTCCATTCATTTCTTCCATCGTGATCGGAACCATCCAGTTAGGCGCAACCGTCGACTATGCAATCCTGATGACAACCAGATTTGAAGAAGAACTTGCCAACGGCCATACCAGAAAAGAAGCAGCCCGGATTGCAGTTGAGTATTGTTCGCAATCCATCCTGTCTTCCGGTCTTACCTTCTTTGGTGCAACCGTAGGTGTTGCGATTGTTTCCAAAATGGCATTGCTGAAGTCAATCTGCTTATTGATTGCGCGTGGTGCTCTGATTTCCATGGTAGTCATCATCTTCGTATTGCCGTGTCTGTTAATGATCTTTGAACCGCTGATTCGTCATACAACTCTGCATTGGGCAGAAGGGAAAGGAGTTTCTGAAAATGAAAACAAGTAAGAGAACAAATAAAGCAGCACAGGCTGCTGCGATCGCTGCAATTGCTTCAACAATGGGAGCTTCACTTCTCCCGGTAAATGCAGAAGGTGAAGAAAACGTAACCAAGAATGAAGATGTATTCGTCCAGCTGCAGGCAGATGGTTCTGTCAAGGAAGTCACTGTTTCTGATCAGCTGCATTCTGATACAGGTTTCAGAAACTATGATGATAAGTCAAATCTGAAGGATGTTGAAAATCTGAAGTCCCTGGATGAAGTGCAGAAAACCAGCGACGGGTACAAGTGGACAACAGATGAAAAGGACATCTTCTATCAGGGCAAGAGCACTGATACGCTTCCGCTTTCTGTCAAGATTACTTACAAGCTTGACGGCAAGGAAATGAAAGCAGAAGACCTGCCTGGCAAGAGCGGTCATCTGGAAATGAACGTTGCGGTTACCAACAATGAATACAGAGACTATACCGTCAACGGCAGACAGTATCATGTCGCCATTCCGTTTGTCACAGTTGCCGGTGCTATTATGGATGGCTCCAAGTTCAAGAATGTAACAACTTCCTCCGGTACTGTTTCTTCTGATTCTTCTCATCAGATTGCGGCTGCAGTCATGATGCCGGGTCTGGAAGAGTCCATTGACGGCATTCTTGATTCAACTGCAATGAATTCTCTGAAATCTTATCTGATTGAGGATGTCACAATCGAAGCAGATGTTACTGATTTTGAAGCTCCGCAGATGATGCTGGCTGCTTCTACAAATACAGAAGACCTCAAGGAAGATATCGGCGGTACAGATCTGAATACTATCTGGGATGATCTTGATGAACTTCAGGATGCAACAAACAAGCTGGTAGACGGTACCCAGCAGTTATATGACGGGGCCGGCCAATTATCTGACGGCGGCCAGCAGCTGGCTAGTGGTTCTTCTGATCTGAAGGACGGGGCAGCAAAGGTCGCTGATGGTGCAACAAAAGTAAGCGATGGTGCTTCAGCATTGGCTGGCGGCGCAAAAGATTTATACAACGGAACAGATGAATTAAATAAAGGACTCGGTAAAGCTGTTCAGAATAATCAGACGCTGAATGACGGCGCTGCCAAGATCGCTGACGGCGTACTTGATACAGCGAACAAAACCCTGATTGCCAAAGGTCTGCTGACAGAAGATAATAAGCTGACTTGGAAAAACTATGGCGACAAGCTTGGTAAATTAAGTAATGTCACAGATGAAATGAGACAGCAGGCAGAAAATACCATCAAATCTGAACTTGTCAATACAATTGTCAGCCAGAAAACGGCAGCTGCAGAAAAGGCTGGCCAGAGTGTCGATGCCAATACAAAGGAAGCCTGGACAAAAGAAGCACAGGCTGATGCCAATCAGTATACTGATACTTTGATTTACATGACAGCGGTTGCTGAAAAGCAGAGCGGGTCTTCAGATTTCGAAAAAGATATGGCTGAACAGGGCGCAAGATTATTAGCCGCCCAGGCTGTCCAGACAACAGCTGCTGAAGCAGCTCAGGTAACTTTGGATGATGATGATGTAAAGTCCCTTCTGGAAGAAGTCAGACAGGGACAGCTGCATAATATTCCGGATGCAGATGATGCCGGCATTCAGACAGCTTATCAGGGTGTTCTGACTCAGATGAATCAGACCTTGGCTGCTGATCCATCAATGACAGCTTTGCTTACCAATGCTGCAGCAATGAGCTACAAGGATGCTTCTGCAATCGAAGGTGCATTGTTCGCAAATGCCGCAAATAAACTTGCAGAGGCAAAGAAAGATGTTACTGTAAATGCCATTACTGCTCAGATCAGGACAGATGGTACCCAAATGGGATCCCTGATGCAGAGTGATCCAGCTGCAGCAAAGCAGCGGCTCACAGGCATACTTTTTAAGTATGCAGATCCAACCAAGGATGCAGTGACAAAGAATGTTCTCAATGGCTTGTACAAGCAGGGATATGCAGAAAGGGTAAATAATGCAGATTACCAGACTCTGTATGCAGGTCTTACACAGCAGGTCGAAGCAAACGGCACAGATGAAACTACTGCTCACCTTGTTATTAACTATACAGCTAAGAAGAATGGGCATTCTGCTGCTTATGATCTGACCAAAGCACTTGCTGCTTCTGCAGCTGAACTTACCAGTGCAAATGAAGTAAAGAATGAAATTGCACAAGCTTCAACAGATGAAGGAAAACAATTGATAACCGGAGTTAAGAATACACTTGTCAAAAAAGATGATTCTTATAAGGAAATCAGTGATCTGAATGAAAATCTGAACGGCATTGCAAGCTTTGTCGAAGGCCTGAAAACTTATACTGCCGGAATAGAGAGTGCATATAATGGTTCTGCCAAGCTGAAGGCAGGTGCTGAAAAACTGTCAGATGGTGCGGATACATTAGCAGATGGTGCTGCTTCCCTCAAGGATGGCGCTGTACAGTTAAGTGCTGGTGCTGCAACTCTGAAGGATGGTGCTGATTCCTTAAGTTCCGGTATCAACACATTAAGAGACGGTGCCAAGGATCTGATGGATGGCATGGAGAAGTACAATGATGAAGGTATCTCCAAGCTGACAGGCAGTGACAAGATTGCGGATATGAAGAATGCTGATCAGCTTCTGACAAAGATGAAGCAGGACAGCGACAACTATGATAACTATTCCGGAATTTCTGGTGATGCTTCCGGCAAGGTCAAGTTTGTCTTCAAGGTCAACCAGGTTAAGCAGGAGAAGGCTAAGAGCAGTTCTTCTGATGATACTGCGGATGTTACAAAGTCCAAGGATCAGTCCAATTTCTTCCAGAAACTGATCAATCTGTTTATCTTCTGGAAAAAGTAATCATTGAATCGTTTGTAAGAGAGGATCCGGTTTCCGGATCTTTTCTTTTTGGGCTTTGACTGTGGTACTATGGAGGCACCTTGATTGGTAATTCTTATGGAAAAGAAGAAGAGAAAATACAGATTGACGTCTGCTCAGATTATTGTGGGCGGATTCATCATATTGATACTTATCGGAACTTTGTTACTGATGACGCCGCTTGCTTCAGCAGACGGAGTTGTGACACCTTTCCTGGATGCTTTGTTTACCGCAACTTCGGCATCGTGCGTTACCGGTCTGATTGTGCATGATACAGCAACCTACTGGAGTACGTTCGGCAAGATTGTAATCATCATTCTGATCCAGATCGGCGGGCTTGGCGTTATTACGACAGCTTTCCTGATCCGGGTCATGATGGGTTCAAAGATTTCCCTGGTGCAGAGAACGCTGCTGCAGGATTCCATATCCGGTGACAATGTGCACGGTATCGTAAAGATGTCCTTGTTTATTCTGAAGATTGTACTTCTGACGGAAATCGGCGGAGCAGCCTTGATGGCACCGGTATTTATCCGGGATTTTGGTACAGCAAAGGGAATCTGCTATGCTTTGTTTCATTCCGTTTCTGCTTTCTGCAATGCCGGTTTTGATCTGATGGGCGTCAGGGAAAAGTATTCTTCGCTGGTGTCTTATCAGGGCAATGTTGTCATCAATCTGGTGGTTTGTTTCCTGATTTTATTCGGCGGTCTTGGTTTCTATACATGGAAGGATATTCAGGATAAGAAATTCCATTTTTCCAAGTTCAACCTGCAGACAAAAGTTGTCCTGACAACAAGTTTTCTGCTGATTGTGCTTCCAGCCGTATTGTTTTTTGTGAGTGAATATCAGGGACTGCCTTTGAAAGAAAGGGTGCTTTCTTCTTTGTTTCAGTCCGTTACTGCAAGAACGGCAGGTTTTAATACCAGTGATTTGTCAAAGTTTTCGGATAACAGCCTGGTTGTGATGATTTTCCTGATGCTGATCGGCGGTTCGCCTGGTTCTACTGCCGGCGGCATGAAGACAACTACGATTGCAATTCTGGCAGCGACGTTCTTTTCTTTAGCAGTCAGAAGAAAACAGACAGTTCTGTTTGACAGGCGGATTCCGGAGAGTACTGTGCGTTCTGCGCTGGCTTTGTTTCTGATGTATGTGTTCTTCTTTCTGATCGGCGGCATGATGATCAGCGGTATTGAGGGTCAGCCTTTGTTATCGTGTTTGTTTGAAACAGCATCCGCCATTGGTACTGTTGGCGTAACTTTGGGGCTTACGCCTCATCTTCATGCTTTTTCGCATGTGATTCTGATTGTGTTTATGTTTTTCGGCAGAATGGGCGGTCTGACATTCATGTATGCTGTTCTGAAGAAATCCAGGCTGGATTCTTCACACCTGCCGGAAGAAGATATCAATGTCGGCTGATATATGTATAAATGGAGAAAGAATGATGAAAAACAATATTTTGTTAATAGGATTGGGATACTTCGGACAGAAAACTGCTCAGGAACTTGCGGAATACCAGCAGGATATCATGGCAGTTGATACAGACGGCGAGCGAGTCAATAGTGTTCTTCCTTATGTTACCAATGCAAGAATCGGTGATACTTCTGATGAAAACTTTGTCGCTTCCTTAGGTGTCAAAGACTATGACGTGTGCATTGTTGCAATCGGGGATGATTTCCTGAGTTCTCTGCAGACTACTGCTTTATTGAAAGACAACGGGGCAAAGTACATCGTCGCCAGAGCTGCTTCTGATGCTCAGGAGAAGCTGCTGAAAAGAGTCGGCGCAGATGCAATTGTCTTTCCGGAAAAGACTCTGGCAGTATGGACTGCCGTCAGATATGCAGCAAATCACATTTTTGATTATCTGGCGCTGGATGATCAGTATTCCATTCTTGAAATTGATGTGCCTGACAAGTGGAAGGGCAGATCCGTCAGAGAGCTTGATGTGCGTAAGAAATATCATCTCAATATCATCGGTACAAAAGTGAATAATGTTCTGAATCCGGACATTGATCCGGATGCACCGCTTCATGAAGATGAAAGGCTGCTGGTATTAGGAAAAGAAAAAGATATCAGATCGCTTTTCAGAAGATAAAAGGAAAAGAAAAGAAGAAGATTCTGCATATGCATGCATGATCTTCTCCTTTTTAATGCTTATTGCTGCGGCTGTTCCTGCGACTCAGTCTGGGTATCATCTGTCTGTTGTTCTTCAGCAGGCTGTTCCGTTTCCTGTGTTTCTTCTGCAGCCGGACTTTCCTGATTGTCAGCTGCTGGTGTTTCTTCTGTATTTTCTTCTGCTGCTGAAGAATCAGCTGTCTGCGCTGGCTGCGGTGTTTCCTGTTTTGGTTCTTCTTCGTGGTGAAGAGTATAGACGACGATTTCCTGGTCTGCCAGGAATCGTACATCTTTGCCGGTTGTACCAACGCCGTTGGTAATATCCAGCGTGAATTTGTCATCTACCTGATGCATGCCTCTGAAGTAGTGTTCAGCACCAGCCGGGTGATACATGGAGCCGAAGAAGTAGTAGGCCTGGCCGCCGTGAGAATGACCGGCCAGGAAATAGTTTGTAATATCACTTGGAACCAGATCAGCAGCGTCAGGAGTATGACACAGCGTAATGACATAAGAATCTCTGGAGATCGAGGCATATGTCGGTTCAATTTCAGGATTGCCGTTGACGGTATTATACAGACCTGCCAGGGTAATGGACTGGCTGCCTTTGTTATGAAGCGTGATTGCTGTATTGTTCAATACTTCAAATCCGGATTGGGAATAGATGGTATTGACGGTATTTTTCATGGCGTCGCTTTCTTCATCAATGTCGCCGTATACTGCAAACTTACCAAGCGGTGCATTCATTGCAGAAAGATATTTTTCCAGAATTGTATTGGCTTCATCATCGAAAGATGCTTCTGCATCATAGAGGTCGCCGCCGAAGAGAATAACATCCGCTGCTGCGTTATTGATTTTGTCCGTCAGATTGCTGAGGCGCTCTTCATTGACGAATGTGCCGTAATCAAGATCGGAAAAAAAGAGGATGCGGATATTGTCCATCTGCTCCGGAATCAGGGTGCTGGATAGTTTTTCTTCTCTGAGCTTTATGCGCTTTGGCGCAAACCAGAAGGCATCGCCCAGTCCATACAGCAGCAATATCATAGCAGCCAGTATGGTGATTAATATTTTCGTGTTTTTCTTCATATGAAATCGGATGAATCTCCCGTTATTTTTCTGTACCGGTTAATTTTAACACATCCCCTGTGATACAATCAGTAGAAGACGGGAAGAATTTATATGATCAGAAGTTACTATTTATTCATGATGGAGACTTTGTTCCATGGCGGGGTTCCTGCCAAAGGGGCAGTTGAATTGCTGCGCAAGATGCAGGAAAAAGGCATGCCTTATGTGATCTTAAGCGAGCAGTGCGGCAAGCCGCGGGAAGAATTAGCTGCCAATATGAATTTTGCCGGTTTCCGTAATATCAATGCCATGGATATTTATACCAGTTCTTTAGCTGCCGTTGATTGGATCATGTGGCACAGCCCGGACAAAAACAAAGCTGCCATGATCGGCGGCAGAGGCATGCGGGATGCCATTGTCAAAGGCGGCATGGTCATTGATCATGTTTCACCTGACTGGCTGTTCCTCGGCATGAATAAAACATTGTCCTATGTCGATTATTCTGATGCATTGCAGGTATTGGAAGAAGGGGCAGAACTGATCGTAACGGATGAAAGAAGAATCCAGATCAAGGACGGCATTCATATGATCGGCAACGGGGCAGTAGCCCACATGCTGGAATATGCTTCTGGCAAAGAGGCAGTTTCCTTTGGAAGAGGTTCCGAGCGTTTCTTGAAACAGGCCATGAAGTATTTTGATGTCACCCCGGAGAGTCTGACCATGGTCGGCACGGACTTTGAAAAGGATATCGTACCGGCAATCAAGTTCGGCATGAATACTGTTTTTGTGACCCAGGGCAGAAGCATCATGGATCTGGGCATCAGCGATGAAGTGCATCCGGATTATATCGTTGAAGATTTGTCCGGACTTGCCAAATAAGTTGTTCGTAAATCTGAGCGTCTTGTGCTAAAATATCGGTGTTGCGATGAAAAAGAATAGTAGCTTTGGGAAGCAGCACAGAAAGACGGAAGTTTGATGAGATCCGGAGTGCAGAACAAAGTGAACTGAACTTTGGAGCAGCCGGAAGAAGACCGTAATTCTTCATAATGAAGGGCACATCAGATAGTGATGTGAACTAAGGTGGTACCGCGCAGATCAGCGTCCTTAGAACGGACGCTTTTTATTTTGTATATTGCAAATATCAAGGAGGATAGCGCAGATGTACGATCATCAGAAGATTGAAAAGAAGTGGCAGAAATACTGGGCTGACCACAAGACATTCAGAACTGACGCCTGGGACTTTTCCAAGCCGAAGTACTATGTACTGGATATGTTCCCGTACCCGAGCGGACAGGGTCTGCATGTAGGTCATCCGGAAGGCTATACAGCTACCGATATCGTGGCAAGAATGAAGAGAATGCAGGGTTACAACGTTCTGCATCCGATGGGATTCGATGCCTTTGGTTTACCGGCTGAGCAATATGCCATTCAGACCGGCAACCATCCGGAGACTTTTACCAGAAAGAACATTGATACATTCCGCACGCAGCTGCAGAACCTGGGTTTCTCTTATGACTGGGACAGAGAATTCTCTACCTGTGATCCTTCTTTCTATAAGTGGACGCAGTGGATCTTCAAGTCTTTGTTTGAAGACGGCTTAGCTGAATGCGTTGATATGCCGGTTAACTGGTGCGAAGAATTAGGCACTGTACTTGCCAACGATGAAGTCATCGACGGCAAGAGTGAAAGAGGCGGCTATCCGGTTGTCCGCAAGAACATGAGACAGTGGGTCATCAATATTCCTAAGTATGCTGAAAGACTGCTGGAAGGACTTGATACCATTGACTGGCCGGAATCCACCAAGGAAATCCAGAGAAACTGGATCGGCAGGTCCACTGGTGCATTAGTCAACTTCAAGGTTGACGGTACCGATGAGACATTCACGGTATTTACAACAAGATGCGATACTTTGTTTGGTGCTACGTATTGCGTACTGGCACCTGAACACAAGATCGTTGACAAGATTACAACTCCTGAACAGAAGACTGCCGTAGATGCATACAAGGCAGAATGCGCTGCCAAGAGTGAAATCGAAAGAACTGATACTTCCAAGGAAAAGACAGGTGTATTCACAGGTGCTTATGCAGTGAACCCGGTCAATGGAAAGAAAGTTCCGATCTGGATTTCTGACTATGTCTTAGCATCTTATGGAACCGGTGCCATCATGGCAGTTCCTGCTCATGATACAAGAGACTATGCTTTCGCAAAGAAGTTCGGTCTTGAAATCATCCAGGTTCTCGAAGGCGGCGATATTTCCAGGGAAGCTTATACAGAAGACGGCGTTCATATCAATTCTGAATGGCTGAATGGTCTGAACAAGCAGGAAGCTATCGACAAGATGCTTGCCTGGCTGACAGAACATCATTGCGGTCAGAAGAAGATCAACTACAAGCTGAGAGACTGGATCTTTGCCCGTCAGAGATACTGGGGCGAACCAATCCCGATCGTTCATATGGATGACGGCGAAACGGTTGCTCTGCCGGATGATCAGCTGCCGCTGTTATTACCTGAGCTGGATAATTACCAGCCTGGTAAGGACGGCGCTTCTCCTTTGTCCCGTGCAAAGGACTGGGTCAGCGTCACTATGAACGGTAAGCACGGCATGAGAGAAACCTCTACAATGCCTGGCTCCGCCGGTTCTTCCTGGTACTTCTTACGTTATATCGATCCGACCAACGACAAGGCAATTGCTGATCCGGAACTTCTGAAGCACTGGATGCCGGTCGATCTGTATGTCGGCGGTCCGGAACACGCAGTCGGTCATCTGCTGTATTCCCGTATGTGGAACAATTATCTTTATGACAAGGGCATTTCTCCGGTCAAAGAGCCTTTCAAGAAGTTAGTTCATCAGGGCATGATCCTTGGTGCTAACGGCATCAAGATGGGCAAGAGATATCCGGAGTTCATCGTTGATCCTAACGATATCGCTTCTACGTATGGTGCAGATACATTGCGTGTCTATGAAATGTTCATGGGCCCGCTGGAAGCTTCCAAGCCTTGGAGTGAACAGGGCGTTGAAGGCGCAAGAAAGTGGCTGGAAAGAGTATGGCGTCTTGCTATGGAGAGTGATGACAAGATCACAACTGAGCCGGTACCGGAACTTGACTATGTATACAACTTCACAGTCAGGAAGGTTACTGAAGATTATGAGACTCTGAACTTCAATACTGCCATTTCCCAGATGATGATCTTCATCAATGAGTGCTATAAGAACGGCAAGGTCAACCGTGACATGATGATCAACTTCATCAAGCTGCTCTCTCCGATTGCGCCGCACGTCTGCGAAGAAATGTATCAGAAGTATACAGGTGCTGATACCATTGCTTATGAATCATGGCCGGCTTATGATGAAAGCAAGCTTGTCGTCAACAAGGTTGAAATCATCGTTCAGGTCAACGGCAAAGTCAGAGGCAGATTCGAAGCTGAAGCTGACGCGGATCAGGCTGCTCTTGAAGAAGAGGCTAAGAAGGTTGAATCCGTTCAGAAGCATATCGAAGGAAAGACAATCCGCAAGGTTATCGTCATCAAGAACAAGATCGTCAATATTGTTGCAAAGTAATGAAACATCCAAAGCAGGAGGGGATATAGTTTCCCTTCCTGTTTTTTGATATAATACGTCAGTGGAACATATGGAAGAATTCAAGGTAACAATCGATCAGTTTGATGGTCCGCTGGATCTGATGCTGCATCTGATCAAGGAAAACCAGCTGGACTTAATGGATCTTGACATCAATGTACTGACCGATCAATATATCGTTTATCTGCAGTCGATGGAAAATCTTCATCTGGAAGTTGCCAGTGAATATATGCTGGAACTTGCAACATTGATTGAATACAAATCAAGAAAGATGCTGCCGGGCAAAGATGAAGAACTGGAAAATGACTATGAAGAAGATCCGAAGGAACGTCTTGTCAGAAGATTGCTTGAATACCAGCAATACAAGGAAGTCTCCCTGCAGATGAATTCCCTCTTTGAGGAAAGACAGAAGCAGATGGCCCGGCCATTGTCCAATGAAGTTGATGCCTTGGTGCAGGAAGATGAAAATGGTACGTCTTACCATGGCAATCCATATGATCTGATGAAAGCCATGCGCAGGTGTCTGATGCGGATGCATCTTGCAGTGCCGGCTGAAAAGAAATATACAGTAACGGAAGTATCCATTGAAGACAGGGAAGTTGAAGTCAGAGCCAAGCTTGCAAAACTGCCGGCAAAGTTCCGCTTTGAAGCATTGCTGGATGACGTCCATGACATGCCGATGTTTATCGCAACCTTCCTGTCCGTTCTGGATCTTGCCCGTCTGCATAAACTCGTATTTGCGATTGATGAGAACGATGTGATCTGGTTCTCAAGAGGAGAGCATTTTGCATGAGCAGTGATGAAAAAAATACTGATGTGAATGCTGCAGAAGAAATCAAATTGCCGGAAGTAGAAGGCAATAAGAGTGAAGAAGTCCATGCCCCGGGTACAGCTGTGCAGCTGTCAATGGATCCGGACATGGAAGCACAGGAAGAAAAACAGAAAGCAACTGCGGAAGAAAGAACAAAACTGAAGGCCGTTCTGGAAGGACTTCTTTTCCTGACGGGCGATGACGGTCTTACTTTGGAACAGGCAGCCCAGACCCTGGAAATCAGTAAAGAAGAAACAGCTTCTTTGTTTGAAGAACTGGAGAATGACTATGCGGATGATGCCCGCGGTTTTGAAATTGAGTGCTATGGAAAGACCTATCGTTTTCTTTCCAAAGCCTTTGTACATGAGTATGCAAAGAAATTGTTCCAGATGGACAAGGAAGCCAGGTTATCCAATGCGGCTCTTGAAACATTGGCAATTATTGCTTACAAGCAGCCGATTACCCGGGTAGAAATTGAAGAAATCAGAGGGGTCGGTGCTGATGTCATGCTGCGAAAGCTGGAAGCCCGCGGTCTGATTCAGGAAAGCGGCCGCTCAGATGCACCAGGCAGGCCGATTCTTTACAGCGTTACGGATGAATTCATGGACGCATTTTCTCTGATGAGTCTGGATGAATTGCCGGATCTTCCGAAGTTTGATGAAAATCAGGAAGGGAGTGATGACCTATTCACGCAATGAAAATGATGCTTGCTTCCGCAATGGCCCTCACCATGGCTGGCTGCGGCAGTAATAAACAAAGTGATTCTGCAGAAACTACCTATGCCTGCCGTATGATCGATTACTACGATTACAGCACGCCGGTGCCGGCTGCAGAAACAGTGGATGATTCCTATTTCCAGGATACTTTCTTCGGCGGCGATTCGAGAATGGGTTCTTTATATCTGTACAGTGATTTAAGAGACAAAGGGGCAGAGATTTACTATGCTGAGTCTATGCGTGTCTATACCATGGATACGATGCCGGTGCAGGAACTTGACGGCAAGACAACATTAGCAGAACTGCTGGACAAGACAGAAAAGAAGAATATTTATCTGCTGCTTGGCATCAATGAAATCCGCAGTGACAATTTTGACGACTGGGCTTCTTATTATGATGAAGAAGTCATTCAGCCGATATTGAAAAGAATGCCGGATGCTCATATTTATCTGATGCTCAACTACCATGTCCGTGAAGTAACCGGGCTTGATACAGAGACACTGGATCAGCATCTGAAGATGATCAATGACAAGATGATAGAAATTGCAAAGAAGAATCACATTTATTATCTGGATGTGGATGACGAGATGACGGATACAGACGGCATGATCAAGGAAGAATATGTCTGGGATGGTCTTCATTTCAATGTAGAAGGCGCCGAGGCGTATGCCGATTATATCGCCCGTCATACGGTGAAGGAGGATGCATATGTTAAAGAAGTTTGTGAGTAGCTTTTTGTGCATTTTATTATTGACAGGCTGCTCAAAGAAGGTTTCTGAACAGAACCTGAATACCGGCTCTTCTGCTGAAAGCAATGCTTCCAGACAAGCTGCCCAGCTGGTGGATGAATTAGGAATGAAGGATTCCATGAAGGAAACCAAGGCCAGAGTAATCAAAGGCATGATCTTTGACGGCGACGATATCGCCAGCGATGCAAGTCTTTTCCTGTCTACGGAAAGCGGCAATTCCGATTCTGTCGGCGTTTTCTATACAGACGATATTGATACCTGTACAAAAGACGTTCAGGCCTATCTCGAAAATCAGAAAGCGGATGCCCAGACCTACAATGCTGACCAGGTATTCAAGATTTCCAATGCCGTCATCGATTCCAACGACAAGACCGTTGTCTTTGTTGTGTGCGATGATATTGAAAAGGCCAGAAAACTCAGTGCACAGATACTTGGAAAGTAGCTCTTGTGATATACAGGAGCTTTTTTCTTTGCTAGAATGGTTGCGTAAAAAAAGGAGAGAGAGTAATGATTGAAAGATATTCACGCAAGGCAATGCGAGACATCTGGACAGAACAATCCAAGTTCCAGTCCTGGCTCGATGTTGAAATCATGATCGATGAAGCATGGAGTCAGCTGGGAGAAATTCCGAAGGAAGATGTCGAAAAAATCAGAAAGAATGCGACATTTACAGTTGATCGTATTCATGAAATCGAACAGGAGACAAGACACGATGTCGTTGCCTTCACAAGATGCGTATCTGAATCTTTAGGGGAAGAAAAGAAGTGGGTTCACTATGGCGTGACAAGTACGGACGTCGTTGATACTGCTTATGGTCTGCGTTATAAAAAAGCAAATGCAATTCTGCGCAAGGATATCGTCGACTTCATGGAAATCCTGAAGGAAAATGCCCTGAAATACAAGGACACAATCATGATGGGAAGAACCCATGGCGTCCATGCAGAAATTACAACTTTCGGCATGAAGTTTGCTTTGTGGTATGAAGAAATGAAGAGAAACCTGGCCAGATTCGATGATGCAGCAGCAGACGTTGAAGCCGGCAAGATCTCCGGTGCAGTCGGTACATTTGCCAACATTCCGCCGTTTGTTCAGGACTATGTCTGTGACAAGCTGGGTCTTCATTCTGCAGCTATTTCCACCCAGGTTCTGCAGCGTGACAGACACGCCCATTATTTTGCAACCCTGGCTCTGATCGGCTCTTCCCTGGAACAGATGGCAACGGAAATCCGTCATCTGCAGAGAACAGAAGTACGTGAAGTAGAAGAACACTTCAACAAGGGTCAGAAGGGCTCTTCGGCTATGCCGCATAAGAGAAACCCGATCGGTTCTGAAAACATCTGCGGCTGTGCAAGAGTACTTCGCGGCTACATGGTCACAAGCTATGAAGACATTCCGCTCTGGCACGAAAGAGACATTTCTCACTCTTCTGTAGAAAGAATCATTGCACCGGATGCAACCGAACTGCTTGACTATATGCTCAACAGATTCGGCGGCATTCTCAAGAACCTGACTGTTTTCCCGGAAAAGATGAAGAAGGACATCTGGATGACAAACGGTGTTATCTTCTCCCAGAGATTCATGCTCAAGCTGATCGAAAAGGGCTGGAGCAGAGAAAAGGCATATGATACTGTACAGCCGCAGGCAATCAAGGCATGGGAGAACAACCTCAACTTCAAAGATCTGATCTCCAATGTACCTGAAGTCAAGGCAGCTCTCTCTCCGGAAGAAATTGAAGACTGCTTCGATCCGATGTATCACGTCAGAAACGTCGATACGATCTTCAAAAGAGTCGGTCTTATCGAAGACAAATAATTCCAATTTAATCCAACCTGAAAAGACATCCGCGTGATGTCTTTTTTGGTAGAATAAGAAAGATGAAAACACAGGAAACACTAGACCTTGAAAAAAGCCTGGAAGCAGCCGGCATCAGAAAAAGAGAATACGGCTGTGAAGAAATCACCATCGGCTTTAAAAATGACGGGCATGGCGATGAGATAGTTGATTATATGACGATGGATGCCAAAGGCATCTTCCGATGCTATGAACTTAAAGTCTCACTCTCTGATCTCAAGACCGATAATAAGAAATCTTTCTACGGCGACTATAATTATCTCGTTGTTTCGAGAAATCTCTATCAGAAAGGACCAGCCTGGGGCAACTATATTCCGCCATACGTTGGCATATTAGTAGGCACAGAATTGGAAACCGCAAGACCGGCAAAGAAAAAAGCCATTACCAATGAAACAAGAGAAATGCTGAAAGATTCTCTGATCCGTTCTGTTTATTGGAAAATGCGCAATTATAAAAACGCAGGTGACCAGGAACTCATGAAGCAGGCAATGAAGCTGATTGAAGAACAGAAACAGAAGATCAATGATATTCTCAATGAAACTGATCAGCTGAAATGGACTTATAATGACTATGAATTCTACTACCGTATGAACCACCAGAATGAAACCTGGTCAATTGCAGAAGATGACAAGATCCAGAGAGACCAATACAAGGCAAGAAAAGAAGGCAGACTCAACTGGATTGAAACAAAAGACGGCTATGAATGTCCGCTCTGTCATACGATCACTGATCACAAAACAAACTACTGTCCTGATTGCGGAACAGACTTAAGAAAACTGGATAAATGAAATCATTTTCATCCAGTTTTTTTGTGTCTTTCAGACACTTTCTGATACCATCTTGACAAAAATGAGGGGGTCGTTACGATAGGAGTAAGAAAGAAAATTCTGCAATCCTGATAGCAGAAATCAAATCGGGGGAAAAATAATATGAAACAGAAGAAAGTATTTGTGTCACTTTTATCCGCAGGCCTCGCACTATCTTTATTCACAGGCTGCAGCTCCAAGCCGGCAGCCAAAGCTGATACAGCAGGTTCCGCAAAAGCCTCTGCTGCCGAAACAGCCAGGACGGAAGAAAAGAAAGAAGACAAAAAGAAGCATCAGCCGAGCCGACTGCTGAAGCAAAGACAAACTATGAAATCGGTGAAACTTTCACGGATGAAAAAAATAATCTGAAGCTGACCGCAAAGAGTGCCCACTATGCACCGGAGGAGTATTACCAGGAGCATACTGTCAATGAAGGTATGAAAGTTATTTATTGTGAAGTAACAGTAGAAAATACCGGGACCGCTGAATATAATAATGTTCTTATGTTTACGTTTGAAAGCAATGACGGTATTTCCATTTTGCTCCCTTATGAAGGATTTTTTATTAAACCGCTGGCGGCAGGAGAAAGCAGAGATATCAAAGTTTATTTTGATAATGAGAAAGATAATTTACAATCCGGTGAACTATCTTATTCAGCAGGCGATTTTTCATCACCATACTTTGAATTTCCAAGTATAGAAAAATAAATAACATTGTTAAGAATCTGATCGTTTTCATCAAAATCAAACAAAGACATCTGGTTAATTTGCCAGGTGTCTTTTTCTGACCTTCCAATCCCGTTTTTCCTTCGCAGGTATCACTGATCAACATGTCATCATCCTTTTACTTACCAGAATTTTCTGTATTGTGTTTTCTTTCTTTTGTACAGAACTTCAAAAACGATTGTGATCTTTCTTAATAACATGAGCGATTCAATACTAGGAATGCATTGGTGTTTTCATTGCTTCAGAATTAAGTTATAATTTAACCGTAACAGGTTACGGTTAAATTGATTACGGTTAAATTAATTACGGTTTGTTTCAGAAACAGGATGAGATACGAATATGGTTGATAAATTTATTGGCAGAAAAACAGAGCTTGCTGCTTTACAGGAAAAATTTGACAGCAAAGGATTTCATATGGCAGTTATCTATGGAAGACGTAGATTGGGAAAGACGGCTCTCATTAACGAATTCATCAGATTGAATGATGTCAAAGCCATATCTTTTGTTGCATTGGAACGTACTGAAAAAGAACTGTTGGAAATGATGGGCAATACCGTTCTTACAGAACTTGCACCAGAGCTGCTGGATGTTGTTCATTTTGAAAGTTTTGATAAGATCTTTGATTTTCTTGCACATTATGCCAAAAATGAAAAAATCATTTTTGTGATCGATGAGTATCCTTATCTTGCCCAGCAGTGCAAATATATGAATTCCTTATTACAGAAGTATATTGATCATCAGTGGAAGGAAACCCAGATGTTCTTCATAATCTGTGGTTCACTCGTAAGTTTCATGAGGGATGATGTTCTTAGTAAAAATGCACCTCTTCATGGACGCAGTTCAATTGAATTGAAACTTCGTCCTTTTGATTATCTTGAAACGGCTGATTTTGTTCCGAAATTTTCAAATGAAGATAAAGCAATAGTCTATGGACTTACTGGTGGAGTTGCAAAGTATCTTGAGCAGTTCGATGATTCTAAAAGCCTGGACACCAATATTATTAAAAACTTCTTCTCGAACACAGGGTATTTTACCGAAGAACAGGTTAAGACCGTAATCACAGGGGAAAAGTCCAGTCCGACAACTTACAATTCAATTATTTCAGCAATTGCCAACGGGCACACAAAACATAATGAGATTGCCACTGCTTCAGGAATTGATGATATTTCTTATTCTCTGAAAGTTCTGCAGGAATCAGAACTGATTGAAAAGAGATTCTCTTCAGGCAAACCGTATTATGTAATTACAGATGGAATGCTTTATTTCTGGTTTAAGTATGTCAGCAAAGCCGCCAGTCTTATTAACGCTGGAAGAGGAGATGAATATTACAACAGAATCGTTAAGAAAGACCTTCATAATTTCATGGGAAAGGTATTTGAGAATATCGCAAAACAATATGTCTTCATGAATATGTGCACTGATAAAATCCCGGCTTTCATCACTGATATCACAGATTATCAGACAAGCTATAAGGATGAAAAAGGAAATATCAGACAGGTTGAAATTGACATTGTTGGAAAGAATGAGAAATCTGTAGAATTAGCTGCTGAATGCAAATTCAGGAATGAGAAATTTGACAAGGATGAATTGGAATCATTTCTTAATAAAGTAAATTATCTGCCTGCAAAAAATGTCTTCCTTATTTTGTTTTCATTGAGTGGATTCACAGAATATGTTCAAGCTCACAGCAAGGATATACTATTGGTAGATATTAACGATATGTATAGCTGAACATTATCGTGACTGAAATGCCGTTACCGTATTTTTATCATCCATACAATTAACGAGATACATAAAATTATTAAAACACTGATCATACAAACAAAAGGCATCCGGATCACATTTGCCGGGTACCTTTTAAAGTCCTATTCCATTTTTCTTTCGTAGGCATCATTGATAAACATGGCATCATCTTCGCCCGTCAGGATTTTCTGCTTTGTGTTTCCTTTTCTTTTATGAAGCGCTTCAAGAACAGAAGAAATCTTTTCTTCGTTGGCAGGGTTGCCTCTTAAGGACATATGGAATCTTGTACAGCCTGTTTCTTCCAGCATTTTTGCAACGTTGCCGGCATTCACGCCGCCGCACGGCTGGATTTCAATATAGCCGCCGTATCTTTCTTCAAGACGTTTGATATCTTCACTGCCGGCAGGGGCACTGGCTGCTCTGCCTGCGGTTAATACACGATCGCAATGAAGATCAATCAGAGCCTGAATGGCTTCGTCTTCATTTCTGGTCACATCGAAAGCCTTATGGAAGACTGCTTCCTGATGATACTTATGAGCTAAGTCAATCAGGTCTTTGATGAATGGTACATCAATCGTATTGTCATCGTTCAGACAACCGATGACAATCCCGGCACCATTCTGGACAAAGAAGAGGGCATCCTTTCTCATTTCCTCTTTTTCTTCTTCTGTATAAGTCCACTTGTTGGCACATCTTACCATGCAGAGAATCTGCTTGTCAGTATGCTGTCTGGTCCAGAGGTAGAAATCCCGGGAAGGAGTCAGACCGTCTTCTTCGAGATGAGAGTTCAGTTCAAGACGATCGATCTCGTTGAATTTATCCAATGTTCTGATGTCTGCGTAAGATCCTGCGCAGATTTCAATTTTAGTTCCATATAGCATGAATTCATTGTACAATAAATCACATAAAGATGTATTGATCAACAAATCATATTGATTGAAAACTGGAGGAATTTATGCGGGAAAGCGGAATTTTAATGCCTGTGTTCTCCCTGCCGTCGTCTTACGGCATCGGATCTTTTTCACACGAAGCATATGAATTTGTAGATTTTCTGGAAAAAGCAGGACAGTCCAAGTGGCAGATTCTGCCTTTGGGAGAAACCGGCTTCGGCAATTCGCCGTATGCGTCTTTGTCTTCTTTTGCCGGGAATCCATATTTTGTTTCACTCGAAGATCTGATGGAAGAAGGCTTGTTAACATACGATGAAGTCAATCAGTTCGACTGGGGTTCTGACGTTACCAAGGTTGACTATGGGGCAATGTACAATTGCAAAAAGGCAGCTCTCAGAATTGCCTGGAACAGATTCAGAGAAGGAAACCTGGATGCCTTCCAGGCCTACATCAGAAAGAATGAAAAGTGGCTGAATGACTATGCTTTATTCATGATTCTGAAAAATCTCCATGGCGGCAAGGCCTGGATGGATTGGGAAGAAGAATACAAGCTGCGCAATGAAAAGGCACTGCAGCAGGTAAAGTCTCAGAATGAAGATGAATATTACTTCTACTGCTTCATTCAATATAAGTTTGATGAACAATGGAATGCCCTGCATGCATATGCACATGAACACAACGTTGACATTATCGGTGACGTTCCTTTCTTTGCGGCATTAGACAGCGTGGATGTGTGGAGCGAGCCGGAAGTCTTCGGCATTGATCAGGAAGGAAAGCCTGCTTATATTGCCGGTACTGCCCCGGATGCTTTCTCACCAACCGGTCAGTTATGGGGCAATCCTGTTTATGACTGGAAGTATCTGAAAAAGAAAAACTACGACTGGTGGATGGAAAGATTAGCCAGAAACTTTGATCTCTATGATGTTCTCCGTTTTGATCACTTCCAGGGCTTTATTTCCTGCTATGGGGTTCCCTATGGAGAAAAGACAGCAGAAAAAGGCAAAGTCATGCCGGGACCTGGCAAAGACTTCTTTACCAGATTTGACAAAGAATTCCATATTGTCAAAGGCAAAGACAAAGACGGCAATCTGAAACTGATTGCGGAAGACTTAGGTGCCTTTGATGAAGACAGAAATGCCCTGATTGAAGAAGAAGGCATCATGTCCATGAAGATTCTTGAATATGCCTTCACGACATGGAACAGCATTTATATGCCGCACAGACTCAATCAGAATTGTGTCATCTATACCGGCAATCACGATAATGCCCCGCTCAAGGAATGGTTCCTGGAATTGAATGAGGGCACCCGCAATTTTGCAAGAAGCTACATTCATTCTGAAAATACAGATGAAGGCGGCTTTGTATGGGATATGATCCGGGAAGCTTATCACTCCACGGCAGATCTGTGTATCGTTCCTCTTTATGATTATCTTGTCAAAGGCGAAGAAGCCCGATTGAATATACCTGGTTCATCCGCCGGCAATTGGGAATGGAGACTGGAACCAGACTTCTTATCTGAAGATCTTGCCCATAGCATCCGTAAGTTTGCGGAAATCTACGCCCGTATTCCTGATCGCAGCAAAAAACAGGCAGAAGAAAAGAAAACTGCTGAATAGGGCAGATACAGATCAATTACTGAATTCACATAATAAAAGGACACAGATGTCCTTTTATTAATACTCATATGAATCTGTATTTGTCTGGTAAAATCAGATGGAAAATACCGGTAAATAAAGAACGCAAGCAGATTTTGCGAAGAAAAACAGGGCAATGCAAGCAATGCTTTCTTTCATCTGAAGCATGCATCAGGCAGAATGATCCCGGGAGGAATATGAGTTATGGATTTTGGAACCCAGATCAGAGAATTGAGAAAAAATGAAAAACTCACGCAGGAACAATTTGCTGCAAAGCTCAATGTAACCAGGCAGGCAGTATCCAATTGGGAAAACAACAAGAACCTGCCGGACATAGAAATGGTTCTCAGAATTTCACAGACTTTCCATATTCCTCTGGAGGAACTGATTTATGGAGGAAAACAAATGAATAACATGACCGCAAAGCTTGTACAGGATGGAAAAGAAACAACCAGAACCAGAATGAACCTGATCTCTACGCTGATTGGATGTGTATTGATGGGCATTGGGTTAATGCTGTTCGGCATCAAGGCTGCTTCAGTTGAATACATTGATGCACAAGGCATTCTGCACGAAAACTTTTTCCTGATTCCTTCCGGATTTTTGTTTATGACAGCCGGCGCAGTTGTCATCATTGCCGGAATCGCACGTGCATTCATTCACAAAAAAAGGCATAAGAGTCTTTAAATGACAAAGCCGTTTCATCACAAACGATGAAGCGGCTTTTTTCAAAGATTAATATAAATACGGATCCAGATACTGATCCAGAAGAGGATTGCGCTTTACCATAGGTCTTTCAATCCATTGCCCGCGGATCATGACATGTTCTACAACTCTGAGCACGCGTAAATCTTCCAATGGATTCTGTGCACAGACAATCAGGTCTGCAGACTTGCCTGGTTCCAAAGAACCTGTTTCTTTGCCGATGCCGGCCAGCGTTGCATTGCCCAGCGTAGCAGAATACAAGGCAAAGGCATTGGATACACCGACATATTTATGGAAGTAACAAAGTTCCCGCCAGAAGTCATATTGGGAAATCCACGGGCAGCCGACATCATTGCCAAGAGCTACCGGAATATTGTTGGCGATTGCAGCTTTTGCACAATCGCGGATGCCTTCAAATACAACGTTGCCGTTATATTGTTCCACTTCGGATGCATTGGAAACGGATCTGTCAAACAAAGCATATGGCAAAGCAGGTGAGAGGGTAGTTGTCAGAAAAGCGTGTTTTTCTTTGAAGAGGGAAATGATTTCTTCATCCGGCTTTGCGCCGTGTTCAATGGAATCAACCCCGTTTTCCAAAGCCACTCTGACACCAATCGGTGATTCTACATGTGCCGCAACAATATAGCCTTTGCGATGGGCTTCTTCACAAGCCGCCTTTACCATTTCTGCCGGCATCTTCAATTGTCCCGGAACACCTTTTTCTTTGGCATCCATGACCCCGCCGGTAATCATCAGCTTGATGAGATCTACGTTTTCTTTGTCGCGTGCATCGACCATCTCAACTGTTTCTTTGGCAGAATGGGCAGGCAAAGCAACAGAACCAGCCATATGGCCGCCTTCTACTGAAATGCCTAGATTTGACGCAAGAATTCTCGGCCCAAGGATCTTTCCGGCATTGATGTCATCCCGGACTCTTGTATCAAGATCCTTCAGACCACCGACCGTACGGATTGTCGTAACCCCGCTCATGAGTTCCATCTTTGCGTAGGATTCTACTAATTTATGAGCCGCATAAGCAGAAACAGGATTGGAGAAGATGGCATTGACGAGTTTTGCATTGTCCCTCTGTTTTTTCTGCGGTTTGCCGTTGCCGGCAAGATGAACATGCATGTTAATCAGCCCCGGCATGACATAATGATCTTTTATATCTATGCATACATATCCTTCCGGAATAGTCTCAGTATCAGAAATGGATTCAATTCTGCCGTCTTTGACAAGAATGGTCTGATTTTTCTGTACTTCCATGTCTTTTTCCCCGCTCAGAACATTGCAATGCAGCAGGGCATAGCTTTTATTCTTTGTTTTCATGTGATTTACCGCCTTTTCTTATGTATACAATTATTTTCCCTTCAAGCCGTAGAAGGCACCGATCACACCGCCGAGAATATGGGTCAGATGAGAAATATTATCTGCCGCAAACAGGGACATGACCTGATCGCCGACATACAGACCTGCAATTAACAGGAAAGTCAATGGAATGGTTCCTTTTTCATTGCCGGTAAAGCTGACCAGAATGATGAAGGCAAAGACGATGCCGGAAGCGCCGAGCAGGCCGGTATCAGGGAAGAAGATGACATGCACAATTCCCGTTACAAGTGCAGTGATGATCATGATCTTCAATATCTTCTCTGAACCATATTTTTCTTCCAGAATCGGGCCGATCAGTAAGAAGATCATCATGTTGCTGAGGTAGTGTTCAAAATTTGCATGTCCCAGAACATGCGTAAACAGACGCACGTAGAACAATGGATCAGAGAATCTGCTGCGATAACATGTAAATAATAACTGCGTACTGGTCCCGTTTGTCGCATAGCCTGAAAGCAATACACCAAGAGAAATAAAGGCAAAGGACAGAACAACCGGGGAATTCCATACGATTTTCTTCATATCAATTACTTCTTTCTTTTAAGACATTGTATATCAGAATCAGGAAAATAAGAAACCGGAAAAAATACTCACGTCGCCTGCCGCTTGACCAATGGAAAGGAACCCCATTGTATACTTTTGCTGAAGAAAAGGAGGATACAAATATGATTGGTGCAATTTTCGGAGATATCGCAGGCTCAGTTTATGAATTCAACAACACGCATAATTACAACTTCAGGCTTCTCACAAAAGATTCAGAACCAACAGATGACACATATATGACACTGGCAGTTGCCAAAGCTTTGATGGAAACAAGCGGACAGGATGATGAAACGATCAGAACAGCACTTGTCAAACAGATGCAGAAAATGGGAAGAAAGCACCCGGATGCAGGATACGGAGGCATGTTTTACAGGTGGCTGCAGGAGAAGAACCCAGAGCCATATAACAGCTTTGGCAACGGCTCTGCCATGCGGGTTTCTTCCGCAGGCTGGCTGTATGATACAGAAAAAGAGGTTCTTCACTTTGCAAAACTCACGGCAGAAGTCACCCACAATCACCCGGAAGGAATCAAGGGTGCCCAGGCAATCGCCATGGCAATCTTTATGGCAAGAAACGGAAAAGACAAAACAGAAATCAAAGACTTTATAGAAAGTCACTTCCAGTACAACCTTGATTGTTCTCTGCAGGAGATTCAGAAAACTTATACTTTTGATGAAACCTGTCAGGGATCTGTTCCGGAAGCAATCATTGCTTTTCTGGAAGGAAAGAACTACGAAGATGTCATTCGTCTATCTATCTCACTTGGCGGTGACAGCGATACGATTGCATGCATGGCAGGCGGCATTGCTGAAGCTTATTATGGGATGGAGGAAACATACGAGCAGGCAGTTATGGAAAGACTGGATGAAGAAGAAAGAAATATTCTGCTTGCCTTCATAAAAAGAACAAGCGGAAAAAATAATGCCAATCGTTATTGAAATCAGAAAATCTCCATTTATGATTCAAATTACACTCACACAAGACAGGCACAATAAGCAGCGTTGATCAATGGAGGCAGGAAATAAAGAAAAAATGCAGCAATTGTGCTTGTATCAGATTATGAAAGTACAGTCATCGATGATAACAACGATTCTTCAAAGTCTGAATATCTGTACGCAGCGCCTGATCTGATCAGGACAGTCACTGAAAAATACAATGTGATACCAACCGGATTTACGGTACCGGCCAGCCAATGGGACGTATCAGATCTGGAAGGAATTGAAACTCAGAAGATCTTCTACATGGCAAGCCGGTACAGTTCTGCAAGGAGCTTCTATAGCACTTGGAAGCGAACACATGGCTTCGTCTGATTATGCCTGTAAACTCTCTGCAGCAACAGACTGGCAGTTGTCACAGACAAAGAATTCATAATCAAAGAAAAGTATGAATAAAACGTAGCGCATATAGAAAAAGTAGCGCACATGAAAGAATCCCACTGTGAGGTGGTCAACTTGAACTGCAATAAAGTAGAATGTTCTCAGGCGGCAGTAGAAGTGGCTGTTGCTGCTGGCGAAGGAATTGTTCTATCAGTGATTGTGGTCTTGTGAAGGAGGCT
>OMXQ01000035.1 GCA_900315065.1 uncultured Erysipelotrichaceae bacterium | reverse complement strand
CGATAGATCTCCGCACGGCCTACGAGGAATACCACTATGGCATATTTGCGGAGACTAATTCAGATACCGGGACCAACACTTAGCTCGAACATAGCGAAAGAAATGAAGAAAAATTTATGTATTCAGATCAGAAATCAGCAGTCATCCTGATTCTGCAGGCTCTGCAGAAATACTCAGGTCCCGAAGCACCAGTATCAATGAAGGAAATTCAGGAATACTGCCTGGAAAACGGGAAAAAACTGGACCGGAGAACCATTTCAAGAAATATGGAAGAAATGAAAAATGCCGGCATCGGCATTCATCAGATCCGCTTTCATGAAAAGCAGGGCTACGTGATTGATCACCACTTTTCTGCTTCCGAAGCTTTCATATTAATCAACGCAATCAACGAAAATGCCGCGCTGGACCGCAAGACAAGCAGCATTCTGATTGGAAAAGTTGCTTCTCTGCTGTCTGAAAAGCAGGCAGAATCCCTGCCTCCTTTCCCGCAGGAAAACAAAAGCGAAAACACGGAAGTACTTCGTATTCTCACCCTCTTCCTCAAAGCTGTGCATGATCACAGCTACGTTGAATTTCTTTACTATGATCTCGATATTGCCAGGAAGCGGAAATACCGGCATGAGGGAAAGCCTTACAAGCTGGTTCCTTTTGCCCTTGTTTCTCAGGAAGGAAGATATTATGTCGTTTTCTATTCTGACAAGCATGAAAACTTTGCCAACTACAGAATCGACAAGATGGATCAGGTAAAAATCACCCGGGAGAAATTAATGAAACAGGTCGTATTTGATCTCGATTCTCATATGCGGACCAGTTTCAAGATGTATCACGGGGATGCCCAGACAGTCACTGCAAAGTTCAGGCTGGATATGTCATCGATTGTCTTTGATACTTTTTCAACTGACATTCTGATCTCTGATTCTGATGCACAGAGCTTTACTGCCTCCATCCGCACTGCCGTCACTCCTACCCTCAAATCCTGGTTTCTGCAGTTCTATGACCGGGCGGAAGTCATTGCCCCGCTTTCCCTGAAAGAGGATCTGATCCATATCGCTTCTGCTGTGATTCAGACTTATAATAATAAATAGAAATTACCTGTTCAGATCATATCAAAGAAAGGAAGTGCTGTTTTATGATGAATGAAAAAGTACCTGAACTTCAGAAAATCATTGACGAAGCACATCATGTCGTCTTCTTTACCGGTGCCGGTGTTTCTACGGATTCCGGTATTCCTGATTTCCGTTCCCAGGACGGTCTTTATCATCAGAAGTACAAATATCCGCCGGAAGAGATTATCTCTCATACTTTCTACCGGGAAAATCCGGAGGAATTTTTCAAATTCTACAAAGACAGAATGCTTAACCTCGATGCCAGACCAAATGCTACGCATGAATATATGGCAGCTTTGGAAAAAGCCCATAAATCATTGGGTGTCGTTACGCAGAATATTGACGGCCTGCATCAGAAAGCCGGATCCAGAAAGGTCTATGAACTGCATGGTTCTATTCTGAGAAACTATTGTGAAGAATGCGGCAAGTTCTTCAATGCAGAATATATCAAAAGCTCTGAAAGCGTTCCGCATTGTGATCATTGCGGCGGCATCATCAAACCGGATGTTGTTCTTTATGAAGAAGGCTTGTCTGATGCAGTTGTCCGCGGAGCAATCGCTGCCATCCAGTCAGCTGATGTCCTGATTGTCTGCGGTACATCCTTAGTTGTTTATCCGGCTGCCGGCATGTTACGTTATTTCGGCGGAAAGCACTTAGTATTGATCAATCGTGATGAGACTCCTTATGATGATGCGGCAGATCTTGTCATCCATGATACTTTCAATAATGTCTTCCCGTACCTGCATGTATAATCCAGTTTCTTGAATTTCAAAATAAAACAAGGTCTTTGCTGTGCAGTAATGATCTTGTTTTTATTATATGGTGATTGCACTTATTCGTTTTATTAAACACGCTTATCTGACTCCTGAAGAAAAAGCTCCCTGCTCAGCAGGTCATCAAAAAGGAAAAACCCCAATGATTCTGTTAATACAGATTTTCTTCCTGCTTTTGTACTGGAATCCGGAAGTACGATGATTTCATCTGCATATCCGGCAAGCGGATGCTGCCGATGCATGGTGACAAGCACAATATAGGGTCTTTCTTTACATTGATATAATCTTTTCAGGTACTGAATATAAATTGTCCCGGAAGCGACTGAATAGATCATGAGCAGATCTTTGCTGCCAAGTCCCGTCGGCATATATTCAATGGTTGTGCATTGAGAGGGCTTTTTGAGAATATTCATGGTTGTAAAAAGATACTCTGCCGGCATATGCGAAAGCGAAAAACCGGTAAGTACGATATTCTGAGAAGTTAAAATCCTTTGGGCAAGTTTATGCAGATCATATTTTCCCAGTTCTTTTTCGGCCTGATGCATATATCTGCCGTAATAATCTGAAACAAGTTCCTGGTCAGTATCCTCAGGTTCTTTTTCCAGATCCTGTTTCAGTGCAAACTGGAATTCAATAAAGCCTTTATATCCCAGTTTCTTGGCAAATCTTGTCAGAGCTGCCTGCGAAATATCGCTTGATTCCGTGATTTCCTTAATACTGCCGTAGGCAAACATCTGCTGGAATTTCTTGCAGGATTCATAAATAAATATTTCGTTTTTTGTAAAGTCCGGAACCGACTTTTCCATGATTTCAAGAGCACCCATAATTACTTCCTCTGTTCAACTGTTTTCATTATAGCAGAAGTTTTCTTATGAATCATGATTCGACTCATAATTTATTTTTAAATTTATATGTTGACTCATCATTCATTACAGGCTATATTGTTCCTGTAAGTTGAAGCGCTTTCATTACAGCAGTCATTCACATCCGATCAATGATGAAGTGAACTGCACAAATTATTAAAGGAGAAATTCAGATGAGTAAATTCACTGATAAACTGGTTTTATTTTCCAGTAAAATGGCACAGAACAAATTCCTGCAGACCATTCAGCACGCATTTATGCGCATGATGCCGATTACCATGATCGGCGGCTTCGCTTCCCTGTTCAAAGGACTCAGCATTCCTGCTTATCAGGCATGGATTCAGTCTACACCGATCTACAATATGCTTAGTGCAGTCTATCAGTTTACAATCGGTATGCTGGGCATATATGTCGCTTTCCTGGTCGCTTATGAATTTGCCAATACATACGGCGTAAAGAAGAGCGGCGGTCTGGGCATAGGCCTGTTCTCCCTGGCCAACTTCCTGATAGTCACGCCGTTTACAGCACCTGCAGATGCTTATTCTGCAGCTACCCTGTCCACCCAGTGGCTGGGTGCTTCCGGTATGTTTACAGCATTGATTGTTGCCTTCCTGACCGGTTTCATCTTCAAGCTTTGTGAAGATCACAATCTTTCCATCAAGCTGCCGGAACAGGTTCCTCCGATGGTTGCTGTTCAGTTCACTGCTTTGATTCCTGGCGCTATTTCCGTTATTGTTTTCGGTATCGTCAGCGTCATCTTTGCAGCTACTCCGGTTGGTTCCCTTCAACAGGCTATTTATTCCATCGTTTCTGCACCGCTCGGCGCTCTGAGTGCGAATGTATTCGGCGAATGGATTCTTATGCTGGTCCTGTATCTCATGTGGTTCTTCGGCATCCACGGCGGCGTTACTGTTGGTCCGGTCATGATGCTTCTGTTCACGCAGCTGCAGATGGAAAACCTTGCCGCATTCCAGGCTGGAGCACCTCTGCCGCATATGATTACAGGTACTAATCTGAGTTACGGTTCCGGTTCTCTGCCGCTGATTGTTGCAGGTCTGATCTTATGCAAGTCCAAGCAAAATCGTTCCGTCCTCAAACTGGGTGCCCTTCCTTCCTTATTCGGTGTTGATGAGCCTACCTATTTCGGTATGCCGATGATCATGAACCCGATCTTCTTTGTTCCTTGGGTCATTGTCACTCCGACAATCTCTGTATGGCTGACCTGGATTCTGCAGAAGCTTGGTCTGCTTGGATACGCAACCGGCGCAAGTGCAGGTGGTTTTGTTCCATTCTTTGTCGGAAATATTGTATCATTTGGTATAAGAGGATTAATCTGGGGCTGCCTGATGTTCGTCGTCGATGTCCTTGTCTACGTTCCGTTTGTCAAGGCATATGATGCACAGATTCTCAAGGAAGAAGAAGAAACTCTCGAAGCTAAAGAAACCAATAAGTAATTCAATCGGAGGAAAACATGAAATTAATTGCTCAGTCTGATGATTATGGCATTACAAAAGCATGCGCTGCCGGTGCCGTCGAAGCGATCAGAAACGGTATTATCCGCAACACAGGATATTTTACAAACATGCCTTGGGCAGAGGAAATCTATCCTTTGATCAAACCATTTGAAGAACAGATTGCACTCGGCATTGACCTGAATGCATCTACCGGTCCTTCCCTGCTTGGCCATGATAAAGTCCCGGCTCTGACTCATGAAGACGGTATGTTCTTTGGTTCCAGAGAAAATCGTGCAATGGATACAGATGAAAACAATCACAACCACCTGGCTGCTGTAAAAGATCAGCTCTACGCTGAATTTGATGCCCAGATCCAGAAGTACATTGAAATCACCGGACACAAGCCGGATTATATACATAACCATGCTTATGGTACAGAAACAACTGCAGAAGTAACCCAGGAATTAGCTGACAAATACGGCTGCATTACTTCTACAAATCTGATGCAGCGTCCGGAAGTTGCCCAGGCGGGTATGGGCTGGTACCAGTTCGGCGGCGGTCCGGAAGCTCAGCTGAAAGAAGATATGATTTCCTATCTTACCGAAGACAAAGGAAAGATGCTGGCATCTGGCAAGCCTTACGGCTATCTGGTCTGCCACTGCGGCTGGTGCGATGCTGAAATCTTCAGACTTTCCAGCTTCAATACCTGCCGTGCAAAGGATCTTGAAGCAGTCACTTCTGAAGTAGTAAAGAACTGGGTCAGAGACCATAATATCGAACTGATTACCTTTAAGAATCTGCCTCAAGACTGGATTACAAAATAGAATTCTGAATTCATAGCAGCATCTGCGGAGAACTGAATCTGCAGGTGCTGTTTTTCCATTTCTGGAAATGACTTTTTCTCATTCCTTTTCAGCAGTACTATAGAACCATGACGAATACAATAACTTATGATAAAAAGGCAATGATCAGAGAAACGATCCGGATTGCCTGGCCGGCAGTACTGGAATCTTTCTTCATTTCCCTTGCCGGTATGATTGATACCATGATGGTATCTTCGATGGGACCTGCTGCCGTTGCGGCAGTCGGTCTTACCGTCCAGCCGAAGTTCATCACTTTATCTGTTTTCTTCGCAGTCAATACGGCTCTTTCTGCACTTGTTGCAAGAAGAAGAGGCCAGAAAGACAAACACGGTGCCAATGAAGTATTGCTGACAGCATTGATATTCTCTGTCATTGCAACAATAATTCTGACCATTCTTTCACTGGCCCTGGCAGAACCGGTATTGAAGATCTGCGGTTCTACGGAAGAAACTCATGATCTGGCAATGACTTACTTCAAAGTCATTCAGGGCGGCATGATTTTCAATGTTCTATGCATGTGCATTAACGCAGCCCAGCGCGGTGCCGGCAATACATCCATTGCAATGACAACCAATGTTGTTTCTTCTATCGTCAATATTGTCTTCAATTATTTTCTGATCGGCGGCAACTGCGGCTTTCCGAAATGGGGCATGTTCGGTGCAGCTTTTGCAACAGTACTTGGAACTGTAGTCGCCTTTGTCATGTCTTTGATGTCTTTGTTCAGGAAGACCAGCTACGTGCAGATCCGCTTCATGATTCAGGATAAAGTCAAAGCAACTATGACTGCTCTGAAGTCCATCTACAATCTTGGTTCAGCTTTGTTAATGGAAAACCTGGCCATGCGGGTAGGCTTTGTGACAACTGCATTGATTGCAGCACGGCTTGGTACAGAAGCCTTCGCTGCTCATAACGTCGGCATGAACATCCTGTCTTTAGGCTTTTCGTTCGGCGACGGCATGCAGATGGCAGCAGTTGCTTTGATCGGAAGATCCTTAGGTGAAGAGCAGAAAGACAAGGCAAGAGCCTATGGCAATCTCTGCCAGAAGATCGGTCTGATTCTTTCCATTATTCTTGCATTGGTATTATTGTTCTTCTCACGCGAGATTTATTCCCTCTTCTTTACAGACGAGTCTGTCATTGAAATGGGTCTTCTGATTTCAAGATTTACGATGATTATTGTTCTTTTCCAGATTTCCCAGATCATATATGCAGGCTGTTTAAGAGGAGCGGGTGATGTAAAGTTCTGTCTGATTACCGCTTTGATTTCAGTCGCATTGATTCGTACCATTGTTACTTTTGTTCTTACCAATGGTCTGAATCTCGGCCTGGCCGGCATCTGGGCAGGCGTCTTCTCTGACCAGTTTTCCAGATTTATTCTGCTGAGGTATCGTTTTCATCATTCTGACTGGGCCTCCATCCGGATCTGATCCACGCAAAAAGGAATCCGAAGATTCCTTTTTCATATTTCTGATTAATATTTTCTGAAGTGATCATTCACCGAAGATATATTTATTGATGACTTCCGCAACTGCACTATGATCGCAATCTGCTTCCGTTATGACATCGCAAAGTTCTTTCATCGGTTCAATGGTATTGGCAACTCCGACGCCAAGACCCGCAGCTTTGATCATGGAAAGGTCATTGAAGTTATCACCGATCGCAATTGTATCTTTGATATCAATTCTGAGAATGTCACAGAGTCTCTGCAGGCCGCTTCCTTTACTGACACCCTTCCGGTTGAATTCCATGTAGCGGTTGGAAGAGAAAGAAACATCCAGATTCTTTGTCAGATCCGTGATTTCACTTTCGATCTTTTTCAGGTAATTGAAATCCGTATTCATGTAAATTGCTTTGACGATATCTTTGCCTTTGAGGAAATCGATATCATCAGAGAAAATCTCCGTACATGGCTGACGGCTGGCTAGGTATTCCTTTTCTTCCGGATAGAAATTTCTGACCCATACCTGATCCGGCGTATAGACATGCAGACACAGATGATCATACGTCAGGCCTTTTTTATACAAAGCTTCCGCTTCTTCAAAAGTAATGCCCTGGAAGTAAAGAAGCTTTTCTCCCTTGTTTTCGGTAATCGCGCCGCCGTTATAGGAAATAACATACTGGCCTTCTTTTTCGTAAAGCCCCAGCTCTCTGGTTGTCGAATGAACGGAATTATAGCCTCTGCCGGTTGCCGGAACAAATTTTACGCCTGCTTCGGTTGCACGTCTGATTGCTTCAACATTAGCTTTGGAAATAGTGCGGTCACGGGAAATCAATGTTTCATCAAGATCGCAGACAATTAACTTATACATGATATTTGTACCTCACGTATTCATACTAGCATTGAAAAAGAACTGCCCGCAAGACAGTTCCTCATTCAGAATCAGAAAATACCGGTAATAAAGATTTCAAGTCCGATCCCGATCAGGATGACACCGCCCAGAATCGTTGCCTTGTCAGCCAGTCTGATGCCGAATTTCTTACCGATCTGAAGACCTGCAATACAGATGCCCCAGGTAACAATGCCGATGATCAGAGAAGCAGTAAAAGCCTGCAGAAGATCATAGCCGGCAATCGTAAAGCCGACCGACAAAGCATCAATGGAAGTAGCAACCCCCTGGACAAACAACTTGCCTTTCCCTGCTTCCCTGACGGCTGCTTCCTCTTCTTTCTTTGAGAAGCCTTCCTTTAACATGCCGCCGCCGATATATAACAGCAGAAGCAGGGCAATCCACGGCACTGCCTTTTCAAAAACAGTAAAATACTGAATGATCGTATGAACGCCCAGCCAGCCAAGCATCGGCATTGCCCACTGGAAGAAACCAAAGACACCGGCAACTTTCAATACTCTGCTTCTGTTCATATGAGGCTCATTCAATCCATTGGCTAAAGACACAGAGAAAGCATCCATGGCCAGGCCCACGCCCAAAGCAATACTATTCACAAAAAACATCAGATTCCAGTTCATACTTCTCTCCTTGAAAAAAAATCCGGTCAGCCATGTCCGGATTGAATATCATTTCAGATCCATGCATGACTGAAAAAATCATACATGAGTCTCATCAATTAAAGCAGACCAGGCAGGTGCCAGTATGTTGATCTGCTGCTCTATGGAGCCGACTACTCCCTCATTTCCATGATTTAATCACAGGCATGAATAGTTAGTCAACGATGACTACCGAGAAACAAGTAGGGTACGAAAAAAACAGGATCTCTCCTGTTTTCAATTTCCCTGCGCAGCCTTGGCAACTTCCCCTTCGAAGAAAGCTTTGGTCTCGTTATAATTCTTGCCAAGCACAACGCTCAATTCCTCAAACAGATACTGCTCTGCTCTTTGCAGATATTCATCATCGATAGATGAAGGCTTCTTATGATTTTCCAGACGCACTTTGTTGCGGGAATAGGAAGTTTTGATAATCCGGATCAGGTCCGAGATATCATCACTCTTCATCAAGGCAGTATATTGGGATTTCATATTGGCCGGTCTGGATTCAATTGCGGCGATATCAGGTGTTTCTTTAATCAGAGCTTCCACATCTTCAGGAGAAATCAGATCCCGAAGATGGCCGGCTTTGTTGGAAACAGGCACCTGAATTCTGACGGCACCATCCCGGTCAAAATAAGGAACGAGGATGTAGCACATTTCACCTGTAAAACTGCTGCGATGCTTGCCGATAATCTTGCAGACATCACGATGATAGATGACGACGTCGTTAACTTTATACATAAAACACCTACCTTCCACGTATCTATTTTAGCATTTTTCTGACCTGATAGCTAAACGGGTACCGGTCCGGCAGGTGTTTTTTTACGAACTGACTATTTACATTTTTTCATATAATCTGAACAAGGAAGAACTTGAGATACTCGGTTTCCGGAATCGAAGGCATAACCGGATGATCCGGGGCAGCACCTCTCTGCTCAATCAGACGCAAAGAGACACCAGCATCCCCGGCGGCATCCATCAGCATCTTCAGAAACTCCTCTTTCGGCATGAAATGAGAACAGGAAGCAGAAGCAAGATAACCGCCTCGCGGAAGCAGCTGCATAGCTTCCCTGTTGATTTCACGATACCCTTTGCGGGCATTATGGAATGTCTTTCTGCTCTTGGTAAAAGCAGGCGGATCAAGAATAATAAAATCAAAATCTGCCCTTTCTTTTTTCAATTCCGGCAGGACTTCAAAGATATCTCCTTGTCTGAAATTCATATGGAGACCATTTCTTTCCGCATTCTGCCTTGCCATATCCAGAGCTGTTTCAGAAATATCCATTGCGGTTACTTCGGCAGCTCCGCCTTTGGCAGCATTGAGTGCAAAGGAACCTGTATGCGTGCAGCAATCCAGTACTTTCTTCCCTTTTGCAATCTTTCTGATGGCAAGCCGGTTGTATTTCTGATCCAGGAAGAAGCCTGTCTTCTGGCCGTTTTCCACGTCAACTTCATATCTGATCCCGTTTTCTGTGATTTCAGTAATTGGGGAAGCCGGATGTTCACCATACCAGCCTTTATATTGCGGCAGGCCTTCCTTCTTTCTTAATTCCCCTTCGTTTCTTTCATAGATGCCTTCAATCTTTACGCCCAGCTTTGCAAGTTCATCAGTCAAAGCCTGATAGATGACTTCCTTGTGCATTTCGGTTCCATAGGATTCAACCTGAGAAACCAGCAGATTGCTGTAGCGGTCTACGGTCAATCCCGGCAAGCCGTCGCTTTCGCCATGAACCAGCCTGCAGGCAGAGAAGTCTTCTTCCCCCATCACCGTCAGTCTGTACTGAACAGCATATGCAACTTTTCTCTGGAAGAAGGCATCGTCATACTTCTCATTTGCATTATTGCCCAATAAGCGGATTCTGATCCTGGAATTCAATGACAAAAAACCAGAGCCGAGATAATTGTGTTTCTGGCCGAAGACATCAACAATTGCCCCGTTTTCTGCTTCTTCTGCATCAATGATTTCATCTTCATAAATCCACGGATGACCATTCTTAATATTTCTTTCCTGTTTGGCAGTAACTGTAAAAGCAGGAAAATTTCTGATTTGTTTCATAAATATACCTCTTTACCGATATCCTAGTTTAACAGAAAGAGACCATGAAAAAAAGACGTCCCGAAGAACGTCTTTCAAGCCTGAGATTATCTCTTGCCCTTATCGTAAGGAATACCTTCAGACTTAGGAGCTGCAGAATTCTTGGAAGTGAAGGCAAGAACGATCAGAGAAATGATATACGGCATCATGTTGTAGACTGCGGAAGGAATATTGATCGCAGCCAGCCAGCCGAAGCCGGAATAAACATTGGATAAGGCACGGAAGAAACCGAACAGCAGAGCAGCCAGACCAATATGACCTGGTTTCCACTGACCGAAGATCATAACAGCCAGAGCCAGGAAGCCGAAACCATTGACGCCGACGGAGAAGTCCCACTGGGAAACGCCGCAGGTAATATAGACAATGCCGCCCAGTCCGCCGAGCACGCCGGAAATCAGAACGCCGGCCCATCTCATCTTTGTGACATTAATACCGACAGAGTCAGCAGCGGAAGGATTTTCACCACAGGCTCTCAGGCGAAGACCGAATTTTGTCTTATACAGAACAAAGTGGGAAATCAGAAGAGCAGCCAATGCCATCAACATAAACCAGTTGAAACGGAAACTGCCGATATTGACAGTGAATGCAGAGTTGGCATCGATATAAGCCAATGTATTGGATACATTGCCGGCATCGCGGGATGCGTTGATGGTACGGGCAATAATGGTAGCGGCAGCAGTTGCCAGCATGTTCATGGCAGTACCGATCAATGTCTGGTCAGCCTTGAAGTTGATGCTTGCAAAACCAAGCAATACAGAATACAGAACACCAGCCGCAATCGCAATCAGGGAAACACTGATGACCATGACGCCGGCCGGAACAGTTGTCGGAATCAGAGCCATGGCAACGGCACCGCCTAAGGCACCGACAATCATAATACCTTCAAGACCCAGGTTGATGACACCGGAATGTTCAGAGAAGCAGCCGCCGAGAGCTACTAATGAAAGAACAGCAGCGAACAGCAATGTATATTGAATTAACAGCGACATCAGTTCTCTCCTCCTTCTTTATTCGTCTCTTCGGCATTTGCGTTATTCTTTTCCGCCTTGGAAGCAGCGTGCTTTGCCATAGCGTACTTGAAGAATAAGGAGAAGCCGCAGAGATAGATGATAATTGCGGAAATCAGATCAGATACCTGAGAAGGATAAACCATACGGTCGACCATAGCGCCGCCGTCGGTAATAGACTGAATGAAGAAAGAAGCGAAGATGGTTCCAAGCGGATGCAGAGCACCAAGGAAAGTTGCAGCGATACCGTTGAAGCCCATAGCCGGAACAGAAGCCTGTGTTACTTCCCACTTCTGATAACCGGACAGGAAGAGGAAGGCAGCACCGATTCCTGCCAAAGCACCGCCGATTGCCAAGGTGACAATGATATTGCGGTTTTCCTTCATGCCGGCATATTTTGCGGCATCCTTGTTGAAACCAGTTGCGACTAATTCATAGCCGAACTTTGTCTTGGTCAGCACGACCCAGACCAGAATCGCAAAGAGGATGGATAACGGAATTGCAATGGTAACTGTCTGGTTGTTGGCAAACAGCTTTTCAAGACCAAGCGTCGGAAGCTTGGCACCAGGCGAAGCCATGACCAGATCCTTTGTATAAGGAGAAGTCGGATCCTTCGGTGTACCCGAAAGAACCTGGTTGACGGTATACAAGGTAATCCAGTTAAGCATGATACCGGAAATAACTTCGTTGACATTGCGGTAAGCTTTGAGAATACCGGAAACGGCACCGAGAACTGCACCGGCAATTGCAGCGAGAATAAGACATACATACCAAGGCATGCCCCAGGCAAGAGCTGCCATCAAGGCAATACCGGCACCTGCTTCATACTGACCGGCAACCCCGATATTGAAGAGGCCGACCTTGTAGCAGAAGCAGACAGACAATGCACACATCAGCAGCGGTGCAGTCTTGGCAAGCGTATTGCCGAGTGCCTTGGCTCTTGCAACATGGGAACCACGGCTCAGGAAGTTCAGCAGAATGGTTGAAATTGCTTTGCCGGCTCCAGTTGGTGAAATGCAGAGCAGAACAATGAAACCTACTAACAGACCCAATGCTACGCAGATCAGAGACGAGATGACGGATTGAGCACCCGGATTGGCAAGCAATCCTTTCTTTTCGTTTTTCATTACTCAGCCTCCTTTTCTGTATCACGTTTTACCCCGGCCATGTAAAGACCAAGTTCTTCAGCAGTTGTCTTCTTCGGATCCAGTTCACCGACGATTTCACCATCATGCATAACAAGAATTCTGTCGGACAAAGACATAACTTCTTCCAGTTCCAGTGAAACCAGAAGCACAGCTCTGCCCTTGTCACGATCGGCAACGATCTGCTTATGAATATACTCAATTGCACCGACATCAAGACCTCTGGTCGGCTGGACTGCAATCAGCAGGGAATGATCTTTGTCAAGCTCACGGGCAACAATTGCTTTCTGCTGGTTGCCGCCGGACATGGATCTTGCCGTTGTGGCAGAACCCTGGCCGGATCTGACATCAAACTGCTTGATCAGCTTGTCAGAATAAGCACGGATATCCTTTTTCTTCAGGAAACCGGACTTGCTGGTAAATTCAGGCTGCCAGTATCTCTGCAGAACAATGTTGTAATCCAGCGGATAATCCAGAACCAGGCCGTGTTTCTGTCTGTCCTCAGGAATATGGGACATGCCGTCAACCGAACGCTGGCGGATGGATTCATGGGTGACATCCTTGCCATTCAGGGTAATGGTTCCTTCCTTCGGCTGCTCAAGTCCAGTCAGTCCATAGATCAGTTCTGTCTGGCCATTGCCGTCAATACCGGCAATACAGACAATCTCACCGGCATGAACTTCAAAGGAAACATTTCTGACTGCATCTTTGGCATGGGCCCTGGAGGCAACCGTCAGATGATCTACTTTGAGAATGGTATCGCCCGGCTTTGCCGGTTCCTTATCGACAACCAGCTGAACCGGACGGCCGACCATCATTCTGGACAGCTCTTTTTCATTGGTATCAGCGACATTGACAGTACCGATGTACTTGCCCTTTCTGAGAACTGAAACTCTGTCAGCGACATCCATGATTTCATTCAGCTTATGAGAAATAAACAGAATGGACTTGCCTTCCCTGGCAAGATTCTTCATGATCTGCATCAGTTCTTCAATTTCCTGCGGTGTCAGGACTGCTGTCGGTTCATCGAAGATCAGAATATCGTTGTCGCGATACAGCATCTTCAGAATTTCTGTTCTCTGCTGCATGCCGACGGTGATATCAGAAATCAGAGCATCCGGATCAACCTTCAGTCCGTATTTTTCGGAAAGAGCCACAACCTTCTTTCTGGCTTCTTCCTTCTGCAGGACGCCGTTTCTGGTATCTTCGACGCCGAGAATGATGTTATCAAGAACCGTAAAGCACTGGACCAGCTTGAAGTGCTGGTGGACCATGCCGATGCCAAGATCGTTTGCATCGTTAGGATCCTTGATCTGTACTACCTTGCCGTCTTTCTTGATTTCCCCTTCTTCCGGCTGATACAAGCCGAACAAGACAGACATCAGGGTAGATTTGCCGGCGCCGTTTTCACCCAGCAGCGCATGGATTTCACCATGTTTCAGCTGCAGGCTGATATCGTCGTTGGCGATGATTCCTGGGAAGCGCTTCGTAATATGAAGCATCTCAATCGCATAAGGCTCTTGAGAAGATTTCACTTCTTCCGCCATGATATTCCTCCTCTATTAACTTTAAATAAACCTAAATTAATTATAAGTGAAAACACCCTGCACGCGAACATAAATTCACAAGCATTGCCCTTGTGCTTCCGCTTATGAAAAAAACCAGCAGATGCATTTACACCTGCCGGTTTTCAAGTCATTCTCAAATGATCAGAAGATCAGCCCATGGAGCCTTCGTCAGTCAGCTTCAGAGCGTCGAACGTCCAATCCTTTGGTTCCTTGGAGACATCAGAGTCAACCTTGACGGAACCATCAGACATACCCTTGACGAGCTTCTTGTAGTCGTCCTTTGTGAACTTGCCGTCAGCCCACTGTGTGGAATCAGGCAGCTGTACGAAGTTCTTGGAAGGATCATCACCATCAACGATACCAAGGTTCTCAATCTTGCCTGCATAGTCAGACCACTTGCCGTCCTTGATTGCGTTCAGAAGCAGTTCAACTGTAGGAGCCAGACCCTTCATAGCAGAAGTAACTGTCAGACCCTTGCCGTAAGCACCATCAATGATAGCAGCCTGGTCAACATCGACACCGATGATCTTGCCCTTGCCTGCGTTCTTTTCAGCTTCAGCAGCAGAAGTATAGATAGAACCGCCGGCAGCGAAGATCAGTTCTGTACCAGCAGAAATCCATGTGTCCATCTTGGCTGTGATATCCGGAGAACCATTGAAGGCACCGCCGTATACATAGCTCATTGTTACATCAGAGAGATTCATTTCCTTGGCAGCAGCATCAGCACCCTGTGCATAGCCGTAACCATAACGCTGAACAGCCGGAACAGCCATGCCGCCAAGATACCCGAGCTTCTTGTAGCCGAGCTTGACAGCTGCATAACCAGCCATGTAACCAGCTAATTCTTCCTGGTAAACTGCGGAGAAGACGTTCGGTCCATCGAACTTTCCGCCGGCAGCTTTATCCAGATCGTACTGGGAAACATCAAGTGCAACGAACTTGACATCTGTGTGTTCAGGAGCAACATCAGCGATCGGCTTAGCGAATGCGAAACCAGGCATCAGGATGACATTATATCCTTCTTCAATTGCTTCTTCCATGGATGTTTCACGATCCTGGTCAGCATTTGTTGCCGGCTTCTTGTAAGTGAAGTCAACACCGTTAGCTTCGCACCACTTCTTGGCAGTATCATGTGTTGTCTGGTTGAAGGACTGGTCTGTGATATCACCATAGTCGGTGATCATAGCAACCTTCATTTCAGACTTTGAATCAGCACTTCCAGCCGCTGAGCCTGCGGTTTTGGAAGCTGAACCTGAACTGGAGCAGCCAACTAAAGAAGCAGCCATTACTCCAGCCAGAAGAGTTGAAAATAACTTTTTCATTTCTTTCCTCCTCAGCGTTTTTCTATACGCCTCTGTTAATTATGATAAATTGGAACGGACTGGTTTGCAATTTCATTTACTGATTTTTATACGGATTTTACATTCACGATTCATGTCACCATGAAACAAGACACTGTCTAAATGTAAGAAGTTACATTCATCCCTCAGTCCTATTAAATAAATGCTATAATACTTTGGTTCTGCAGAAAGGAGTTTTATGGTTTTCAGCAGTCTTACTTTTTTATATGCGTATCTGCCGCTGACGCTTCTGATTTATTTCACAGTGCCCCTCAGATACAGAAATATGGTATTGCTGGCAGTTTCTCTCTTCTTCTACGGCTGGGGAGAACCTGTCTATGTCTTATTGATGATCTTTTCCATCCTCTTCAACTACATCTTCGGAGCTTTGGTCGCAAAATACAGAAGCACTGACAGAAAAAAGGCAAAGATGTTTCTGATTATTGATATCATTGCCAATCTTGCCCTGCTTGGTTTCTTCAAATACTTCGATTTCTTTGCGGCAAATCTCAATATGATCGGGATCCGCTTTATCCATCCATTGCATCTCGGCTTGCCGATCGGCATTTCCTTCTATACTTTCCAGACCATGTCCTATCCGATCGATCTCTACCGCTTCGATACGGATCCGCAGAAGAAACTTGTCAACTTCGGTGCTTATGTCTCTATGTTTCCGCAATTGATTGCCGGCCCGATTGTCCGCTACCGTGATATTGCCCGTCAGCTGGAAGAAAGACACGAAAATATCAATCAGATTTACAGCGGCATTCAGAGATTCATCATCGGCCTGGCCAAGAAAGTACTCTTAGCTAACAGCGCTGGTCAGGTATGGGAATTTGCGAAAGGACTCTCCGCAGAACAGTCCTCTTTGTTAACCGCCTGGCTCGGCATTGCTTTCTATGCCTTCCAGATCTATTTTGATTTTTCCGGTTATTCCGATATGGCTATAGGACTAGGCAGAATTTTCGGCTTTGAGTTTTGCGAAAACTTCAATTATCCCTATATTGCCTCCAGCATTACGGATTTCTGGAGACGCTGGCATATTTCCCTTTCTTCCTGGTTCCGTGACTATGTCTATATTCCATTAGGAGGAAACCGGAAGGGATTGAAGAGACAGCTGGTCAACATCATGATTGTCTGGCTTTTGACAGGCTTCTGGCATGGCGCTGCCTGGAACTTCGTCTTATGGGGTGTGTTCTACGGCATCGTTCTGATTCTTGAAAAGTGCTTCTTATTAAAGAAAATGGAAAAATGGCCGGTCTGGACAAGACACCTCTATACCATGGTCATTGTTTTAATTGCCTGGGTTTTCTTTGCGGATGAAAATATCGGTGCAGCCTTCCGCTATCTGCTTGGAATGATCTGGGCAAAACCGGTTTCTGCATCAGCTTTGTTTATTCTCAGAGACCACTTCGTTTTACTGATTGTCTGTATTCTGGCTTCTACACCGGTATTGAAGAATGCCTGGGGATGGATCCAGCAGAAAACCAATGGCAAAGGAACATATCTTGCCCCGCTTGCAGCTGCATTTACTTTGATTCTCTGCACTGCCTTTATCGTGGACGCAACTTATAATCCTTTCCTGTACTTCCGGTTCTGATATGTCTATGAAGAATGATACAACTTTGAAAAAATTAACGATTGCCACTGCCGCCATGCTGACGGGGTGTCTGACAATCTTCAACGTACTTGCACCAAAGACAGATTTTTCTGCCAATGAGAACAGATATCTGGCACCTTTTCCTTCTCTTGCACCATCCAATGTTTTTTCCGGCAATTTCGATGAGCAGTTTGAAAGCTGGTTTTCGGATCACTTTATCCGCCGCGACCAATGGATCCGTACCAAGGCAGATATGAGAAGAGACGTCGGTGCCATTGAAAACAACGGCATCTATCTGTGTAAAAACAAGCAGCTGATTCAGTCTTTTACCAATCTGGATCAGGACAACCTCAACAATAACATTTCCTATGTCAATGAATTCAATGATGAACTGAAGCAGAAAGTCAATGTCATGATCGTTCCTTCTGCTGCCTGGGGCGACAGCGAAAACCTGCCTGCAGGTGCTTACAACCTCAATGAGAAAAAGATCATTGAATCCATCAAAGCCAAAATGCCGGATGTCAATTTTCTGGATCTCAGCGATGATATGACAGCAGAAGAAAATCTCTACTTCCGTACAGATCATCACTGGAATGAAAAAGGCGCATATCTCGGCTATGAGAAAATCTGCGAAGACGTTCTTGATAAAGAGCCGGAAAAGTTCTCCTATGAAAAAGTCAGCGATGACTTCAAAGGCACCCTCTATTCAAAAAGCGGCTGCTTTGATCTTTCCGGTGATCCTTTATACAAAATCGTTCCTGAAAACGACAACCAGGTAACTTTGGAACTGGAGGACGGCACCGTGCTCCATAGTCTCTACGTAGATAAAAACCTGGAAATCAAAGATAAATACACCTATTATTTAGACGGCAACCACGCATATGAGAAAATCACGACTTCCGTCGACAACGGAAAAAAAGCCCTGATCATCAAAGACTCCTATGCACACATTCTTGTGCCTTATCTTGCACAGGAATACAGCGAAATCCAGCTTGTTGACCTGCGTTCCTACCGGCAGGCAGCTTCTGATCTGGTCGATGACGATACAGATGTCTACATCCTGTATTCTCTCAATGAATTTGCTGCAGGCAAAAACCTGGCAGCACTATGGTAATGAATAAAATATGAAACTGAAATTTGTAAAAATGGGCATCAATGGCGAAGGCATTGCCTACATTGATCAGAAACCTGTCTTCGTCGAAGGCGTCTATCCGCATGAAGAAGCAGAAGTCGAAATCACGGAAAAACACGATACATACATGAAAGGCCAGGTAAAGAAAATCACCTGGTGGTCCAAGGAAAGAGTCCGCACTGACTATCCCTATATGATTGAAGAAGGGGCTCCCCTGTTTGCCATGAAGTATCCGAACCAGCTTGCCCACAAGAAACAGCTGCTCGAAGAAGCTTTATGGAAATATGCAAAAGTCAGAAGTTCCTTTGTCAGAGACATGCATGGTTCTGAAATCACGCTCGGCTACCGCAGCCAATGCAAGCTGCCGGTGCAGGAATCCCACGGCCGCATCATGACCGGCATGTATGTTCCCGGCACCAATCACTGGCACCCGATAAAATATTCACTGATTCAGGATCCGGATCTGGAACGGGCCAGGAAACAGATTCTTCACTTCATTGATCACTCTGACCTGCATGCATATAATCCGAAGGAAGAAAAGGGCCTGCGTTATCTTGTCATCCGGGCCATTGACGGCAATATCCAGACAACTCTGATTACCGGCAAGGACAAGGTCCACAAGGAACTGATTGAAGACATCATGAGCATCAAAGGCATGTCTGCCCTTTTCCAATCCGTCAACACGGATAAAAAAACGATTCAGATCTTCGGTTCTGAAGTCCATAAGCTGGCAGGTGAAGACACCCAGCCGGTAAAGCTTGGTGAGATCACCCTGCACCTGTCTCCGCGTTCCTTCTTCCAGCTCAATGTCAGAGCAGCCCAAAAGATGTATGAAATGGCAGTGTCCAAAATTGATGAATGCAATACCCTTGTCGAAGCGTATTGCGGCGTTGGTGCCATGTCTTTGATGGCATCCCACAAAGCAGCTCATGTCTACGGCATTGAAAACGTACCGGAAGCAATTAAGAACGCTCAGCTCAATGCCCAGGAAAACGGCATTGAAAACACCGACTTTCTCTGTATGGATGCAGCGGAAGGCCTCAATAAGATTTCTTCTTTTGAACAGGTTGACTGCCTGTTAGTTGATCCGCCGCGCTCCGGCATGGATGAAGCAATGATTCAGGCAATTGAAAAAGCTGCCCCGAAGAAGATCATCTATATTTCCTGCAACCCGGCAACCTTAGGCAGAAATCTGAAGGATCTCAAGCATTCCTATCATGTCGTTTCTGTTATTCCTTTTGATCTCTTCCCGCATACCCCTCACGTAGAATCCATTACTGTTTTGGAAAGAGGCTGAGTTATGACTTTGGAAGAATTGAAGAAAGCTCTGGAAGCTTATACAGCAAATCCTGATCAGACAAACACGGACAAGCTGGTAAAGGGCTTTGCATCTATGATTAAAACCAATGCCGAAATTTATATTGATGCCATTCCTTCTCCGATCAATCCCAATGTGGATGTTCCCTCCGGTTTCAATGGCCCGGACGGGAAGTTCTACGTGCATGTTTTTACAGACAAAGAAGCTCTGCATGCGGTAACCGAAAGAAACGGGAAGCCAGTACATCTGCAGGCACTCAATGCATTTGTATTAAAGAACCAGCAGATCGGCGGTTATTCCCTGAATCCCCATGGAACCAGTGCAGTTCTGATCACCAACGAAGATCTGCATCAGTAATTGAACTTGCGCCGCAGGTGTTACGGTGCTACTATCTCATTGTAAAAAACAGCAGCAGGGGTGCCGGAAACGGCTGAGACAGAAATACTCTGAACCCTTATACCTGATTTGGATCATGCCAACGTAGGGAGCGAAGTAAGAAATTACAGCAGTCTGTCCTTGCGGGGCAGGCTGCTTTTTTACATGCGGCTGCCCGGGGGCACCACCTGAAACCGCAATACAAAAGTGTTCATCACTAACTGTCTCAATAACAGCAGGCGCCGGTATAAGAATACACAGTCACTTTGTGTATTTCTTTTTCAGCCGGCCTTTTCATTCTGACCGGTGTATTTCATACAAAGGAGATAGAACAAAATGAAAAAGAACGCTTCCGTATTACGACTCACAACCCTGGCAATGTTAATTGCCTTAGGCGTATTGATCTCCCCTCTATTAAGAGTAGAAGGCATGTGTCCGATGGCTCATCTGATCAATATCACCTGTTCTGTTCTGATGGGTCCGTGGTATTCCCTGCTTTGTGCAACCCTGATCGGTATCATCCGGATGATGACCATGGGCATTCCGCCGCTGGCTCTGACTGGTGCTGTATTTGGTGCTTTCCTTTCCGGCTGGATGTATCAGAAATCCGGCGGCAAGCTGATCTATGCCGTTCTTGGTGAAATCATCGGTACCGGCTTTATCGGCGGAACCGTCTCTGCGCCAGTCATGACCCTTTTCTGGGGCAAAGGACAGATGTCCCTCTTCTTCTATGTACCTTCCTTCATCTGCGGTACCCTGATCGGCGGTTCGCTGGCATTTCTGCTTCTCAAGAGACTTGCCAAGCTCGGTGCACTTAAGAGAATGCAGACAGCTCTGCAATCTGCTGTCTATGACACACCGGCAAGTGCAGAAAATGAAGCAATCGCAATCGCTGCCTGCGGCATGCTGGCATGGCTTGCTTCCAAGGTTGCGCTGAAGAATTTCTTCAAGATGAATGACACAGTCTGCAGATTCGTTCCGATTATCGTATTGGTATGCTTCCTTTCATTTGCAGTATACTATTATGCAAAGAACCGTACATCCAGCAGAACAGCAGAAAGCAATTGAGGAGATTTATGAAAGAAATGCTGCACTTCACATCCCGGAAAGCTTTTGAAGAAAATTCAAAGCTGATCCACTGCATTACCAACCCGATTTCCATCAATGACTGTGCCAACGCTATTCTTTGCTTAGGTGCCCAGCCGATTATGGCTGAACATCCTGCAGAAGCTGCTGAGATCACTGCCGGTGCAGATGCACTGGCTCTGAATATCGGCAATATCACAGATGCAAGAATGGAAGCCATTCCGCTTTCTCTCTCTGAAGCAAACCTGAAAAACATTCCTTCCATCCTGGATATGGTCGGTGTCGGTTGCAGCACTCTGCGTCAGAAATTCATTCATGAATTATTGCAGAAAAACAAACCGACAGTACTCAAAGGAAACCTCTCTGAATGGATGGTTTTCCTGGGACAGGAAAATCACGTACGCGGCGTGGATGTCAGTGCAGCAGACCAGAAGAGAAGCTTAGATGATATTCTGCCGCCTCTATGTGCTTACGTGAGACAAAACAAAGTCATCGCCCTGATCTCCGGTAAAACCGATATTGTGACCGATGGAAACAGAGCATTTGCGATTCATAACGGGTGTTCCCTGATGGGAAGACTGACCGGCACCGGCTGTATGATGAATGTTGTCACGGCAGCTTTCCTGGCAATTGAACCGCCTCTTGAAGCAACGGTACATGCGGCTGCCTTCTATGGCGCCGCTGGTGAAAAAGCTGCCGAAAACGCAAAACTGCCGGGAAGCTTCCATGTTGCCCTGATGAATGCCCTTGCCTCCCTCAGTGATGAAGAATTTGAAAAATATCAGAAAATTGAAGAATTGGAGATCACATTATGAAAAACTTTGACATTTCCCTGTATTTTGTTACCGACTCCCGCTACCAGGATGAAGCCGGATTCCTGCACCAGATTGAAGAAGCATGTGCAGGCGGTGCTACTATCGTCCAGCTGCGTGAAAAGGACAAGACATCCCGTGAATACTACAACCTGGGCCTTAAAGTCAAAGCGATCACAGATAAATACAATCTGCCTTTAATCATTGATGACAGACTCGATATTGCTCTAGCCATCGGGGCAGCCGGCGTTCATGTCGGTGCGGAAGACCTGCCGGTAAAGAGAATCAGAGAAATTGCCGGCAATGACTTTATCATCGGGGCAACTGCCAAGACAGTGGAATGGGCTCTTGATGAAGAAAACCAGGGAGCTGATTACCTTGGCGTCGGTGCGATCTATCCGACCAAAACAAAGGTCAAGACTGTACTGACTTCCGTTGATACCCTGACTGACATCATCCATCACGTTCATATTCCGGTTCTTGCGATCGGCGGTCTGAATGGTGACAATCTGGATGTTCTCAAAGGTGCTCCAATCAACGGCATCGCAGTTGTCAGAGCTCTTCAGTGTGCGGAAGACCCAAGAAAAACAGCACAGGACCTTCTGGCAAAATCTCATGCCCTCCAGCAGAGATAATGCAGATACGACAGAAAAATCAGAAACATGAAAGGACGCAGTTCCATTGATCTGCGCCCTTCTTTTGTATTGTAATTCAGAAAATGAATTAATGATTAATCTACTTCATGGAAATGAGAAGCATCCATATGACATAACGGGCAGACTGCCGGCGGTTCTGTTCCTTCATAAACATAACCGCAGATATCACACTTCCACTTCTTAATCGGCTTTTCTTCTGCTGGCTCATCTTTTACTTCTACGAAATAAGATGCGTCTTTATGACAGATCGGACACTCTGCAGGCGGTTCTGTGCCTTCATAGATGTAGCCGCAGACAACGCACTTCCACTTCTTTACCGGCTTCTCTTCCGCTGGTTTATCCTTCACTTCAACAAAGTGAGATGCGTCTTTATGACAGATCGGACACTCTGCAGGAGGTTCTGTGCCTTCATAGACATAGCCGCAGATATCACACTTCCATTTCTTAATCGGTTTTTCTTCTGGTTCTTCTTTTACTTCATGGAAATGAGAAGCATCCATATGGCATAACGGACATTCTGCCGGAGGTTCTTCTCCTTCATAAACATAACCGCAGATATCACATACCCATTTCTTTACTTTGCCTGAAGGTGCCGGGGTATTTGTGACCGGCTGACCATTGGTTGTAAAGCCCGGGTTTGCTGCTTTCCTGTACGACTGATACTTTTCTACCGGTTCTCCAATGGAAGCACTCTTGTCTTCATAACCAGTGTGCAGCATCTTCCTGGCTGATTCACTGAGAGGCTTACCGTAGAATTCCTTGTAAAGCTGTATAATTTCACGGTTCTGGTCACTGGTACGGCTGGATCCTGGCAGAGAGGCATCTCTTTTATAAAGGCTGTCAATTCTTGCCCGAATCGGATTATCGCCTTCTTCGTCCTTCTTCAAAGGCTGACCGCCGCCGCCGATACAGCCGCCCGGGCAGGTCATGACTTCAATGAACTGGTATTTGTCTTTCCAGTCTGGTGTATCAAGGAGTTTTCTGACATTGGCAGTGCCGTAGATCACAGCCACATGCACATCCAGATCATTGATCTTCACGGTTGCATCACGCATACCATCCATGCCGCGGACAGGTTCAAGATCCAATAAAGAATCCGGAGCATTTTGGCCGGTAATGTCTTTGTATGCTGTGCGGATTGCAGCTTCCATAACACCGCCTGTGTTGCCGAAGATGACGCCTGCACCTGAGCCTTCACCCATTAACGGATCATAGTCAGAATCTTCGAGAGACAGGAAGTCAATACCCTCTTCCTGCGCCCATTGGGCTGCTTCTCTTGTAGTAATGACATAGTCCATATCACGCATGCCCGGAATGCCGAGATACTTTGAAGCATCGCTCATTTCGTCTCTGCGGATTTCATATTTCTTGGCCGTACAAGGAGTTAATGCAACATTGACGATCTTTGCAGGATCAATGCCCATCTTCTTTGCAAAGTAAGTTTTGATGGTTGGTCCCTGCATGCCGATCGGGCTCTTGACAGAGGAAATGTTTGGTAACAATTCCGGATACCAGGTTTCCGCAAACTTTACCCAGGCCGGACAGCAGGAAGTAAATTGCGGCAATGGTGCTGTGTGTTTTGTGATTCTTTCAATCAGTTCGGCAGCTTCTTCCATGATCGTAAGATCTGCCGCAAAGTTGGTATCAAGGACATAATCAAAGCCGAGCTTTCTCAACATGGCAATCATCTTCCCCTGGACAAAGCTGCCTCTAGGCATACCGAAAGCTTCACCCAGTCCAACTCTTACAGATGGGGACGTACTGATGATGACAACTTTGTCAGGATCTTTCATTGCCTCCTGAATGGACTGGTATTCCTTCTTTTCGGTAATAGAACCAACCGGACAGACATTGGCGCATTGGCCGCAATGAATGCAGAGAGCTTTATCATTGGTCTTTGCAAGATCGTAATACCCTGCCACAGATACATAATCACGACAGATATCACGGCATCTGCCGCACTTGACGCAAAGATCTTCAAGACGAAGGATCGATGGGTTGTCCGCTTCAATCGGAACCCGGATTTCAGGTGATAAGTGCTTGGACATAGGATTCTCCTCTCTTCCCATTTGAATTCCTGTTTTAATAGTATGATATTTACTTCAATGCCGGCAAGACGCATTATTTCCCATTCCGCCTGTTTCATATGATGAAAATGAAAAAATATCTTCGCTCTTTTCTAGCTAAGTGTTGGCGTTGTACCTTGGAACGTACAGCCCTTCTCTGACCTTCAGCTATACTCTCATATGTAAGCGAGGTAAGCGTAT